>JAJYWG010000066.1 GCA_021791615.1 Actinomycetes bacterium | reverse complement strand
GAGCCATCGGTGTGACCTCCTCGCTGTGCACTTGTGATGTACACACCGAGCATCACGCCGATGGCTCACCTGGTGGTGGACCTGCCCCGAATTCCCACCACGTGAGGGGACTCATACCGAAGCCCCGAATGTTTACGAATTGACCGTGAGGCATTGATATCCAAAGCACGCTGACTAAAGTTTGAAGTGCATACGTACGCACGCAATGTAGAGCGCAATACAAGAAAAAGGAAGTACTTGGGATGAGTGCCGAGATGCGATTTGGGAAGTGGCGCCGGGTTGCCATGGTGGCGATGGGAATCGCCTGCCTTGGGTTGGTGGCAGTTGTGGCGCTCTCTGTGGTCGGCGGTCCGACTGGGGGTAGAGCCGCGTCAGCCGCAACGCCCACTCAGGCGGGTTCGCTAGCGAGTGTCACACAGAGTGTGGAGTGGTTGTGCCAGCACGCCCAAGACCAAATTGCGTCTGATCACACGACTGCGTTCCTGACGTGGGCCAACGGCCAGTGCCTGTCGAAGGGTGTGAGCGCGCTTGCCAATGAGGAGAAGGCCCGAGGGAAGACGCCGCTGGCGGCGATTGGCAACATCATTTGCCAGTGGCAGATCACAGTCGGTTCCAAGGCCGACGCGACTCCAGCAGAGATTTCGAACGCGAACGGATGCGAGCACCCTACCCCGGCCCCCGCTCGGCACTTTGGTCGCATGGGGCAGTACAACGGGGTGCCCGGGTACCTCGACATGAAGACAGACAGCGCTTGGGCGCTCACACTGGGCGGAAAGGACACCCAAGTGTTCGCCGGGGTGGAGCGGAGCTCGGTGAGTGACACGGGTGCCGGGACAACCGGGCAGGGAATGGTCGTCGTCCTCACACTGACAAGCACTAGCGGGTACGTCCCGTACCTGTCTCCCGAGCACCACGGCGCGCTCACCATCGTGAGTGTGACAGGACCTGCCGTCACCCTCGACAGCGCCGCTGGGACATCGATTCGTTTCGATGTCGCCACGCGCACCTGGGAACCCTGAGAGCGACGTAAGGCTCTGGCGCTAGCTCGATCGTGCTGGTGCCAGGGCGGGCAAGCGTTCGGAGTGTGTGCCGACGCCCTGCGTGCCCCAACGAAAAGTGGCACGCAGGGCGACCGCCAGAGGTCAGACCGAGCCCGGAGCTGCACGGTCTGGGTACCGTGAGGGGAGGAGTCATGGATTTCGCGAGGTGGCGGCGTTCACTTCCGGGGTACTTGGGGGTGCTGTGCTGCGCTGGATTGGTGGCTGCGTCGTGCAGCTCTACCCCGAGCACGACGACGCCTTCGCCCAAGAGCAAGAAGACGTCTGTCCCGGCGACCGCTCTCGAAGTAACCCTCCTGGACAAGATCGCTTCTCCCGAATTCGGCGTGCTCCGCAAGGTGACCGACAAGGTGACCGACAAGGGGATCTCGCATTCCTCTAGCCTGCTGACGACGAGGAACTTTTCGCAGTACCAGGCGATCTCCCTCCCCACAGCCCCCAATCGTCCGACAACACGCCTTGTCGCGCTCAGCGCATCGTTTCCCACTACCGAGAACGGGTGGGTCGTGGCGAGTACCCGTGACGAGAGCGCGGGCTACCTGCTCCACACCGTTGACGGCGGTGCCCAATGGTCCACGCCGGAACCGGTGTGGGTCGGCTCGGGAGGTACTGGTCAAGTCGACTTCTTGAACACACAAGACGGCTGGTTGCTAGCCGGAAACCCGGCAGCGCAAGGGGTGTCATTTCAAGCAACCACGGACGGAGGTTCCACCTGGTCGGTGCTCCCTGTTCCGGCCTTCAGCTCCTTCTTCAATGGCGCCCTTGTGTTCACCACTCCGACAGACGGGTTCGCGGTCGCTCCCAACACGGGCACGATCCTCTCTCGCCCGGTAATGGAAAAGACCGAGAATGGTGGAAGATCGTGGACCGCGGCCACCGTGCCTGGGTTGCCGTCGTCCACAGCGACGATGGAGCAACCTCAGTTCTTCGGCGCTGTTGGGGTCTTGCCTATCGTGATCGTTTCCAAGGGGTCTCATACGGTGAAAGTCCTCTTTGATATCTCGCAGGACAAGGGTGCGACCTGGAAGACCGGTGTGACCCGTGTGATCGGAGCGCAGCCGATCCAGAGCACGAGTGGGACAGGTGCCTACGAGGCGCCGGTGTCGGTATCGGTGGCAAATGGGAGTTCTTGGTGGATTGCGGGGGCGTCGGCTTCTGGCACATGGCTTGTGTACCGGACCAGCGATGCTGGAAGAAACTGGAACGTGGTGGACTCCGGCTCGGGACTTCCGAACGTGCGACAAAGGCTCGCCACCGGTATTGAGGGTCTTGGGAACTTGCAAGCAGTCAACGGGAGCCAAGCTCTGTTCACGGTGCAAGTTGCTCCCACCGAAAACGTGACCTACGTGACTGCCGACGGGGGAAGGGAGTGGAGCGTCGGGACGTTTGGGTGACGTGGGAAGTAGGGATCCGCGAGAGAACTGCTCACGAGTTGACCAGCATGTGGGGGTAGTCGTGGCACGTGGAGTCGAGCGGCGAAGACCTGGACTCCTTCTTCTCGCTCATGAAGCCGCTCCTCAACTTCGAGCTGTCAACCCCCTCCGCGTAGCCCCTGGTCACAAGCTCGCGTAGTAACACGCCCCGGTCGGGCAGTCGCGTCCGCTCTCCCTACTTATGTGGAACGGCTTGTCAAGCGCGTTCGCGGATCTTTCTTGAACGGATTTCTGAACGCGCCGAACCAAGGGTCCGAGGTATGACTGCTGTTGAGCAGGCGACGGGGACCCCGATGTCAAGGTGGAGCGCCCGGAGCGAAGCGAGGACGAACGACCTTGACGCCGGGGTGGCGGCTGCTACGCGGCTCCCGGTGGATCGCGCGGCGGTGGCCGAGCGAGGGCTCGACCGTGCGCCGGGACGAGGCGAGTGGGCTCGCCGCCAGACTGATGTACGCGGGTCAGACCCTGATATTGCAGCCGGGCATCCAACTGGCTGTTCGAGCACCGCGATCGCCTCTGTCGTGCTCTCGGTGACCACCAAGGCGCGGCCGACGAGCACGACGGCGTCACCGGTGCCCGCAGACGGCGTTGCAACGATGGTCGAAGATCACCTGGAGCATGGCTTCGCCAACTCTCGGGCCATGCGAGGCGGTGATGGCGGGCCGTCATGCGTAGGTAGGTAACGCTCGCAGTTTGCCCAGAGCCGCGATGAATGCCTCTGCGTGACGGTAGGAGCGCGGAAGGCGGAGGTGCAGGCGCCGTCCCGAGCGCACGACACGGGCGGCGACGTTGAGAAAGCTCGTCCGCAGTCGCTTGCCTCGACAGGTGTGGAACGCTTCTGGCAAAGCAAGGACGCGCACCCAGCGGGCCACGTTGTAGGCGAGGGCCGCGGCCAGTCACCACACCCAGTTGCCGAAGAAGTTCTGGACCGGGGCGTGATTCATCCCGAAGTCGTGGACGAGCTGGCAGATCGCCTCTTCGGGCGCCCCGCCCCGCAGGCGGTGGTGATGCTCGACTGTGACCGCGGGGGCGAACAGTGGCGACAGGTTGGTGACGAGCGCGAAGAAGCGCCATCGCCCGAGGTCGTCGACGCTGAGCTGGGAGCCGGCCGACTTGCGCTGGCGGCGCACGATGAGTCGCAGGGTGCGTGTGGCGAAGCGGTAGGTGCTCTCGGCGACCTCTGCACCGGCGATCTCACCGGTGGCGTCCTTGGCCGGGACCCACACGGTCTTTTCGTCGGTGGCCAGGGTCTCGATCGCCTTGCGCACGGCGGTGTTCTGCACGCAGGTGACGGAGAAGGCAGCCGAGTGGGAGGTGGCCGTCTCGACCACCTTCTTCGAGAACCCGGCCGAGTCGACCCGGATCCCCAGCTGGTAGCGGTCTCGGGCCTCTTTGGGGATGGCGACCACGCACTCGTCGATGAAGCTGGCGATCTTCTTCCCGGGAGAGGCGTTGCCGCCTCTGACCCTGATGGCCAGCACATCGCCGGTCTCGCCCACCACGCCCACGAGCGGGGACATCTGGACCTCGTGCTTGTAGGAGAACGTGGAGCCCTCCTTCAACTTCTCGTAGGTTGTGATGTAGGTCGCGTCGGGGTCGATGGTCAAGACCCCCGGCGCTGGCGCTGCCCCCATCGCCCAGGCACGGCGCAGCATGTCGCGGTTGGTCGCCTCCGTCTTCTTCACCCGCCCCAAGTCCGAACCGGCCACGAACCGGTAGAGGGTGGTATGGGAAGGCAGGGCGTGGCTGCCTCGAAGGCGCTGGGTCGCCTCGTCTTTCAGCAGTGAGACATCGGAGAGGAAGTCACCGCCTGCGAGCTGGAGCTCGACGATGGGTCGGTAGCACTCCCCACCGGTGTAGCCGCCCGGGCCGATGGGACGCAGGTTCTTGCGGTCGGCCGCCTCCACGAATCCCAGGCGGTCGAGCAGCTCACCGAAGAGCGCGATGCCCGCTACCGGCGCCACGTCGTCCTCGGTGGCCTCGGCAACAACCGGTGCCACTCGCTGAAACGGCCTCGTCGTGGTCGGGTCCTCGATGTTGAAGAGCGTCGCGGTAGTCTTCACTTGGTAGGTGCTCCTTGGCTTGGGCGTCAATGTGATGTCGCAACTCACATTCTCCCAGGTAAAGGAGCACTTTCCGCGTCTTTCAGACCCTCGTTGACCAGCGCGGCTGCAATATCAGGGTCAGTGACACGTTCGCCATTCGCCTTGCCGAAGGCACCGCAGACCGGCAGGCGCCAAAGCCCCGAGGTCGCCCGTCCCCCCGCCGAGCCGACGTCTCCAATGACGATGACGACGTCGATGACGACGAAGTCGAAGACGCGACCGAGCCGACAGCGACGGCTGACGAGGACGCGGTGGGCATCGAGGAGTTCCCGAAGGCCCCGTGGGAGGTGGTCGATGACGACGAGGACGGTGGCGACGGTGTCGCGTGAGCGACGGGTTGAGCAAGCTGATGTCACCCGTCGCCGGTGCTGCCCTGTGCTGGAGCCGCCCACTGCCAGTCCCCGGTGGACGTGGGGCGGCGGGGCAGGCCCGGGTGTCGGAGTTGGGCACCACCGAGGCTGTGTGAACAGCGCCACCGTGGGGACCATCGCAGATGGTGGAGGCCGTGGGGCCGGAAACCGGTTGCTCACCGACCGCGGTGGTGTGCGAAGGGAGGGGGCCGCTCGCGTGACCTGAGCCCCAGAAATTCCTGAAAATCGGCGGATTTTACAGAAAAAACCCAGAATTTTACAGGGTTTCTGAAAGGTCACGAAGCGGTGACCAGGGCCTTTTGCCCAAACATGGCCCGTATCAGTGTTGTTGTACCCCCCCCTATCAGTGTTGGGGTACCCCGGTGGGCGAGGGGGGACTTGAACCCCCACATCCTTTCGGACACAGGAACCTGAATCCTGCGCGTCTGCCAATTCCGCCACTCGCCCGGGTGACTGCGCCAGGATAGTCGAGCCCACGGAGGCCAGAACCGAGCCGTCACCAGGCTTTCCGCCCGGATGCGCCTGGCAAGAGGGGCTCGGGCCGGTAGGATTGCTCGGACCATGGGACTCCAGCAGTTCGAGGAGCGTCTCGAGCGCCTGGTGGAGGGAACGTTGGCGAAGCCCTTCCGTAACAATCTGCAGCCGGTCGAGATCGGCCGCAAACTCACTCGCGAGATGGACCTTCACCGGCGGGTGGGGGTCCACGGCCTCATCGCGCCCAATGTCTTCACGGTCACCCTGGCCCCCGCCGACGTGGACCGGTTCACGAACTTCATCGACGCGCTCTCTCGGGAGCTCGCGGACGCCGCCCGGGAGCACGCTCGGACCGAGGGGTACTCGTTCGTGGGGCCGGTGGACGTCCAGATCTACGAAGGCACCCGCCTCCGACCCGGCCGCTTCGCCATCACTGCCGACGTGGTCGAAGGGGAGGAGGAGCTCCCCTTCGCCGAGCTGGTCCTGCCCGACGGGAGCCGGGTGGTGGTCGGCGCCGACCCGGTGGTTATCGGGAGGTTGCCCGAGTGCTCGGTGGTCCTGGGAGATCCGAACGTGAGCCGGCGCCACGCCGAAGTCCGCTTCTCGGGCGACGCGTTCGTGGTCACCGACCTGGGGTCGACCAATGGCACCCGGGTGAACGGGGTCGTGGTGCGCGAGCAGCACTTGGCCAGCGGTGACGAGATCACCGTGGGCACGACCACGCTGGTGTTCGAGCGGACGTGAGCGTCGGCACTGGGACGGTGCTCCTGGGCGCCTCCACCAACTACAACGCGATCCTGCGTCCGCTGCAGTGGCTCGTGGTGGCGCTGATCTTCCTGTTCTTCCTCCGGGTGGCTCGAGCCGTGTGGGTGGAGGTCCGCCCGGCCGGGCCCCGGCAGACCCGGCGGGAGCGCCGCCACGTGCTGCGCCAGCAGCAGCAGGCCTTGGCGGGGCCCCGGCCTCGCAGTCGCAAGCAGCTGTTCTTGGAGATCCTCGAACCGCCGGACCAGGCGGGCCGCACGTTCGAGCTGGAAGACGAGCTCACCATCGGCCGATCACCGGGGTGCGGGGTCCCGACCACCTACGACATCTACAGCTCGACGCTCCACGCCCGCCTCTACCGCCGCAGTGGCCACCTCTGGGTGGAGGACCTGGGCTCGACCAACGGCACGTTTGTCAACTCCGAGCGGATCAGCCAGGCGACGAAGCTGGTGAAGAACGATCTCCTCCAGATCGGGGCGACGGTCTTCGAGGTGACGAGGTGACGAGGTGACGAGGTGACGGCCCTGCGCTCGGGATCGGCGACCGACGTCGGCCGCGTCCGTCAGTCGAACCAGGACCAGCTCCTGGACGAGCCTCGCCTCTTTGCCGTCGCCGACGGCATGGGGGGGCACGCCGGGGGTGAGGTGGCGGCCCGGTTGGCCGTGGACGCCCTGCGCTCCACGTTCACCCTCGAGCCCACCCTCGTGGGGCTCCGCCGGGCGATCGCCGAGGCGAACGCCGCCATCTGGCGCCAGGGCCAGATCCAGAGTGACCTGCGCGGCATGGGCACCACGCTCACGGCAGCTGCCGTGGTGGCCGACGACGGAGAAGCTGCTGGGGCGCACACGCGCGACATTGTGGCCATCGCCAACGTCGGCGACTCGCGCACGTACTTGTACTCCTCGGGTCGGCTCACCCAGGTCACCACCGACCACAGCCTGGCCGAGGAGAAAGTCCGGCTGGGTGAGCTCACCGAGGCCGAGGCAGCCGTCCACCGCTACCGCCACATCCTGACCCGAGCCCTCGGCATCTCCCCCGAGGTGGACGTGGACCTGTGGGAAGTGCATCCCGCCCCGGGCGACCGGATCCTCCTGTGCAGCGACGGCCTCACCAACGAGGTCGGGACCGAAGAGATTGCCCAGGTGCTGGGATCCATCGACGACCCCGAGGCCGCTGCCGAAGCCCTCGTACGCTCGGCGAACGCGCACGGTGGCAGCGACAACATCACCGTCGTCGTCGTCGACGTGCTCCCCGATGACGAGCGCGATGCCCGCCCGCTGGCAGCGGGAGTAGCCGCCCCGGCGGACCCCGGCCCGGCTGCGGCGGCTGACGCCTCATCCCCGTCACCATCCCTCCCGCCCCCGGTACCGTCCTACGAGGCCGGCGGCGGTCCCGATGTGTCCGGCACGCCTGACCCGTCGCGCGTGCAGGGTCCGGATCGCCCGTCCCGGCGAGAGCGCCGGGAGGCCCGTCGCGAGGGCGAGGTGCCGCGCCGTCTCACGCTCCGGGTGCTGCTCTTCGGATTGGTGGTGGTCGTGATCGCCGGCGCGGCGTACGGGCTGGTCCGCTGGTACGCCACCGACAGTTGGTACGTGACCGTGGACGGCACCCAGCTCGTCGTCTACCAGGGCCGTCCCGGCGGCGTGCTGTGGTTCCACCCCAAGCTGGCCGATCGGACCCGGGTCACCACCTCCGAAGTCCTCCCCGAAAGGCTCCCAGCCCTTCGCGCCGATGTCGTCGAGCCCTCGCTCTCGGCGGCCCGGACCTACGTGTCGAACCTCCACGAGGAGTACCTGACACAGCGGCAGCTCGCGCAGGGCGAGAGCACTGGCACGACGACCACCACGACGACGACCACTACCACCACGACGACCACGACGGCCCGCAAGAGCGCCGCTGGCGCGCTCGCGGGGAGCCCGGACCGATGACCGGCGATCGCGACCGGCGCGTGGGAGCCGCGGTGTGCCGACCGGCGCGCTCTAGGCTCTGACCGACATGGAACCCGTACAGTCGCCGCGCGTGTTCTCGGGTCGCTACGAGCTGACCCACCTGATCGCCCGGGGCGGCATGGCGCAGGTGTTCCGGGCCCGGGACCGGCTGCTGGACCGTCCGGTTGCCGTCAAGGTGCTGTTCCCCGAGCTCTCGGTCGATCGGGCCTTCGTGGAGCGGTTCCGCAGGGAAGCCCAAGCGGCCGCCAACCTCTCTCACCCCAACATCGTCCCGGTCTTCGACTGGGGCGAGGACGGCGGGACGTACTTCATCGTCATGGAGTTCGTCGACGGCCAGCCCCTCTCGGCGCTACTTCGAGACTCCGGCCCGCTCCCGGCCCGCCAGGTGGCCGAGATCGGGGCGCACGTGGCGGCCGCGCTGGCCTATGCCCACCGTCACGGTGTGGTGCACCGTGACGTGAAGCCGGGCAACGTCCTGCTCACCACCGACGGCCAGGTGAAAGTGACCGACTTCGGCATCGCTCGGGCGCTCAACACCGAGGACAGCCTCACCCAGACCGGGGCCGTGATGGGCACCGCAACCTACTTCTCGCCCGAGCAGGCCGAAGGCGTGGGGGTGGACGGCCGCAGCGATATCTACTCGCTCGGTGTGGTGCTCTACGAGATGGTCGCCGGGCGGCCCCCGTTCCTGGGCGACACCCCGGTCGCCGTGGCATCCAAGCACGTACGCGACGTGCCGCCCGTGTTGCGTGACCTGGCCCCCGCGGTCCCCCCTGCGCTCGAGGCGGTGATCACCAAGGCGATGGCCAAGTCGGTGGACCAGCGCTACCCCGACGCGGACCAGCTCCAGGCCGATCTGCACCGCTTCCTCGACGGCCAGCCGGTCGCTGCAGAGGAGCCGGGTGCCACGCGGGTCCAGCCTGCGATCGGGACGACGGCTGTGCTCGGGGAGGCCGGTCTCACCCAGGCGGTGCCCTTGCCCTCAGACGGCGGTCACGACGGCGATGGCGGCACCGCGGTCACAGCGCGTCGGCGCCGGACCCGCCGGCTGGTGGCCCTGCTCGTCGGTCTCCTGGTGGTCCTGGCGGTGGTGGCGGTGCTCCTGCTCGACGCCCTCGGGTACATCGGTGGGAACTCGAGCTTCGCGATGCCTGACGTGGTCAACCAGCCCGTCGTCTCGGCGACCAGCACGCTCACGGCCAAGGGCCTCGTGGTCGGCGCGATCAGTCACCAGCATTCGACAAAGGCGACAGGGACGGTGCTCGCCACCGACCCCCCTTCGGGCCACCATGTGACCAAGGGCCAGCGGGTGAGCCTCACGGTGAGCTCGGGTCCCGTGCCCGTGAAGTCGGTCCTGATCCCCAAGGTCACCACACTGCCGGCGACCCAGGCCGAGGCGGTGCTCCAGAACCTCGGGCTCGGGTACCGGGTCAACTTGGTGTCCAACAATGCCGCCGCCACAACGGTGGTGGCCCAGACACCGCTGCCGGGTCGGACGGCCAAGGCCGGCTCCCAGGTCGTGCTCAGCGTGTCGAAGAGCACGACAACTGTGGCGGTCCCCGACGTCACCGGCCATACAGCCATCCAGGCAGCCAGCACACTGGGGGCCAAGGGCCTCCAGGCCGGCACCACCTCGTCGCAGTGCTCCAATTCCTACGGGAAGGGCCTGGTGGTCTCCACCTCGCCTGCAGCCGGCACCCAGGTCCGCAAGTCGACGACCGTGAACCTCGTGGTGTCCTCGGGCCCGTGCCAGGCAGTGGTGCCCACAGTAAAGGGCCAGACCCCGACAGCGGCACGGACAACACTGGAGTCCAAGGGGTTCGGCGACGTGACCACCGCGTCGACGACAAAGTGCACGGCCCCGACAGACGGCAAGGTCGTGGGCACGACACCGGCGGCCGGCACGTCGGCCACCACCTCTCAGCCGGTGAAGCTCCAGGTGTGCAGCGCCCCCACCGCGCCGCCCAAGCACAAGGCCACACTCCCCACAGTGAAGGGCAAGACGCTGCAGACAGCCAAGCTGACACTTGCAAAGGCTGGGTTCACAACAGTCAAGGTGACATCGTCGGCAACGTGCGGTCCTCTGACAAGACCGACAGTGGTCCTCGCACAGACGCCAAAGCCCAGCCCCCCTCCGGTCACAACGTCGACACAGGTGACGCTCAAGGTGTGCAAGACATAGACGCCACCCCGGCGAGGAAGTTCGCCAGCAGTCCGGACCCCTCCGGCGTGAGGATCGACTCGGGGTGGAACTGCACCCCCTCGACGGCCAAGGTGCGGTGGCGCAGGCCCATCACCACCCCGTCGTCGGTGGTCGCCGTCACTTCCAGCACGTCGGGCACCGTCACCGGTGTGACCACCAGCGAGTGGTACCGGGTGGCGGTGAGGGGGTTGGGCAGTCCCTCGTAGATGCCGGCCCCGCAGTGCCGAACGGGCGACGTCTTGCCGTGCATGAGGCGCGGTGCTGGCACGATCACGCCGCCGAACGCCTGGCCGATGCACTGGTGGCCGAGGCATACCCCGAGGATGGGCACCTCACCGGCGAGCTCGCGCACCACCGCCAGGCTGACTCCCGCGCTGTCGGGCCGGCCCGGCCCCGGGGAGACGACGACGGCGTCGGGATGCTCGCTGCGGATCGCCGCCACGTCGACGGCGTCGTTGCGGTGGACGACCGGTTCGGCGCCCAGCTCACCCAACGCTTGGACGAGGTTGTAGACAAACGAGTCGTAGTTGTCGACCAGCAGTACCCGGGGTCCCATCGGGCCGAGCGTACCGCCGGTGGCTATCCTCGTGACCCATGGCAGCCAATACCCGCAAAGGGCCGGGACGGGCCCAGCGCAAGGGGCGGTCGGTCGGGGGCCGGACCACCGCCAAGGGCTCGTACGGCGGTGCCCAGTCGCGGGTCGGCCGGTACACGCCGGCCGAGGAGGGTGGGCGCTACACGCCCCCCATCCCCAAGGACGTGCGGCACAGCCCCCGCTGGTACGGGGTGACGGTGCTGGCCCTCATGATCCTGGGCGTCATCATGATCCTGCTCAATTACCTGTCGGTCCTCCCCGGCTCGGTGAGCGTGTGGTACCTGGTCGGTGGCCTGGGGGTCATCTTCGTTGGCTTTCTCATGGCCACCCGGTACCGATAGCGCGCAGGTCGATCGATGCCCCGCTACGCCCAGCAGGAGCGCCGGAGCCTGTGCGAGCTCTTTTTGCGCGTCGGACCCGACGCTCCGACCCTGTGCGCAGGGTGGACCGCCGCCGACCTGGCAGCCCACCTCGTTGTGCGTGAACGCCGCCCCGATGCCGCCCCGGGCATCCTGGTCCCGCCCTTCGCCGGCTACACCGACCGTGTGCAGCGCCACGTGCGCGACTCTCGGAGCTGGGAGGACCTGGTGGGCACGGTGCGACGTGGTCCCCCATTCCCGCTCAGTCTCCGGATGGTCGACGAGCCGATGAACACGGCCGAGTACTTCGTCCACCACGAAGACGTGCGGCGGGCCGAGCCCGGGTGGGAGCCCCGGCGGCTCGACCTGCCGATGGAGCGCCTCTTGTGGTCGCGGGTGCGCCTTATGGCCCGCGCCGCCCGCCGGCACGTGCCGTGCGGGCTGCGCCTGGACGCGCCGGGCTTCGGCTCGGTGACGGTGCGCCAAGGCACCCCCGAGGCCACGGTCACCGGTCGCCCGGGCGAGCTCCTGCTCGTGCTGTTCGGGCGACAGCCGGCGGTCGACGTCGAGATGACCGGGGACCCCGGCGCCATCGAGCAGGTCCGCCAGGCCAAGTTCGGGTTCTGAGCCCGGTCGCTGAGCCCGCTAGCTGAGCCCGGGTGTTGCGCCTGGGCGCAGCCGAGCCGGCCCGCTCCTGCCACGGCCTACGGTGCCGTGAGGTCCGAGGCGCCTTCGGCCAGCATGGCCTTCACCCGGAGGTTCACCCGGTGCTCGATGATGAATGCCAGGAACGGGAGGAACCCGGCGCCGACCATGGCCGCCATCTGCAGCAGCGTGAACCGGGCTCGCCGGGCCAAGTCCATGGCGGCGACCAGGTAGACCATGTAGAAGAACCCGTGGATGGTCCCGACGACCGAGTCGACCGACGGGATCCCCGCGCCGTACTGGAGGGGTATCCCGATGAACACGAGGATGAACAGCCCGGTGCCCACCACGAACGCCATGATGCGGTAGCGCAGGAGCGCGCCCTCGATCCCGCTCATCGCCGTCCAGCTCCTGTGCGGTCCGGGGGCGGCCGGCCTCCGAGGCGTCGTCAGCCCAGGCGCTCGATGACGGTGGCGTTGGCCATCCCACCGCCTTCGCACATCGTGAGCAGGCCGTAGCGGCCCCCGGTCCGCTCCAGCTCGTTGAGCAGCGTGGCCATGAGCTTGGCTCCCGAGGCACCGAGCGGGTGGCCGAGGGCGATGGCCCCGCCGTTCACGTTGACACGCTCCATGTCGGGGTGGTGCTCCTTCTCCCAGGCGAGGACCACCGATGCGAATGCCTCGTTGATCTCGACCAGGTCGATGTCGTCGAGGGTGAGCTTGGCCCGCTCGAGAACCGCCGTGGTGGCGGGGATCGGGCCGGTGAGCATGGTGACCGGGTCGACGCCGGCGACGGCGAAGGCGTGGAACCTCGCCCTCGGGGTCAGCCCCAGGGAGAGAGCCTTCTCCTCGCTCATGATGAGGACGGCGGACGCCCCGTCGGTGATCTGCGAGGAGTTGCCGGCCGTGACCTTGCCCCCTTCGGGTTTGTAGGCAGGCTTGAGGCCGGCCAGGACCTCGAGCGTCGTATCGGGCCGGATGCCCTCGTCCGAGGTCACCATCTCGTCCGTCGCGTTGCCAGAGTCGTCACGCACCGGCACGGGGACGATCTCGTTCTCGAACCGGCCCTCGGCGGTGGCCCGGGCCGCACGCTCGTGGCTCTGGACCGAGAACCGGTCGAGGTCCTCGCGTGAGAGGCCCCACTGCTCGGAGATCATCTCCGCCGAGATCCCTTGGTTGACGAGGCCACCGCGTTCTGCGTAGCGGGTCATCATGCGCGGGCCGAACGGGAACCCGAGGTCCCTCACCACCGACGACCCCATCGGGGTCCGGGTCATGCTCTCCACGCCGGCCGCCACCACGACGTCGTAGGCCCCTGCGGCCACGCCCTGGGCGGCGAAGTGGATGGCCTGCTGGGACGACCCGCACTGGCGGTCGATGGAGGTGGCGGGGACCGACTCGGGCCATCCGGCGGCCAGGACGGCGTTGCGCCCCACGTTGAGCGACTGCTCGGCCACCTGCATCACGCACCCGGTGATCACGTCCTCGACGATCGCCGGGTCCAGGTCGTTGCGCTGCTGGAGGGCCTTCAGTGGCTCGGAGAGCAGGTCGACGGCATGCCAGTTCCGAAGCTTCCCGTTGCGCTTGCCTCCGGGCGTGCGCACCGCGTCGACGATCACGGCAGTGGTCATGGCAGGACTCCTCTCGCGTACCAGGCAGGCTTGGGTGCCTGGGGATGGGCTCAGTGTAGCGGGGCTCGAAAGGGAGGGCCGGGCCGGAGCGGGTTGGCGAGCGCTTGCAGGTCGCTTCGGTAGGGTGGGGCGATGCCGTCGCCGTCATCGGGTCCGTCTGCAGTGCCGGCCCCCCGCCCCCCGGTAGGGCCGGCCCCCCGCCCCCCGGCAGGGCCGGCCAAGGACATGGACCGCTGGCTCGGCGACGGCGGCATGAAAGTGATCGGATCGGTCGGGGGGTCGTTCGACGGTTACGGGGTCGACGGTGAGGACCTCGGGTGGGTCGAGGGCACGTTCTCCCCGCGAGAGCTCGCGTGCAATCCGCACGGGGTCGTCCAGGCGGGCATCCACGCACTGCTCCTCGATGCCGCGATGAACTTCGCGATCAACGCGGCCCTCCGGGGCAAGGACCGCACCCGGGCAACCCTCGAGCTCAAGACCGAGACGATGCGCCCGGCGCTGCTGGGCGAGCACTACCGGCTACGGGGCGACGTCGTGCGCCTGGCCCGCCAAGTCGCCTACGGGGAGGCGTCGGTGCGCGATGGCGACGATCGGATCATCAGCCGGGCCACCGGGACCTTCCTCCTGGAGCGGGATACCTCAGGCGGGCATTTCTCCGGGTGACGCCACCGGGCGCACAGCGTCTGCTGCCTCCCCTCTGCCTGCTCTCCCTGCGGGAGCAGCCGGCACCGTGAAGTCGAACCGGACCCCGCTGAGGTCCTCGGACATCTGCCACAACCGAGCTGCTGCTGCCGGGTCGTGAGAGCTCCGGCTGGATCGGGCGCGCGCCGGCGGGCCGAACAAGCCCCCTGCCCCTCGAGGGCCGTAGTAGTCGCCCCCGGCGACTCCGGGGGCAGCCGCGGCGTACAGGGATGGGAGCGCCCCCGTTGCGGCGGGCTGCCCGAGGTGACCGGCGAGTCTCCCTGCCGGCGAGCGTCCCCCGGCGGCGAAGAGGGGACCGTTGGCCACCAGCTCGGTGCGAGCCCAACCCGGGTGAGCGGCCACGGCGATGGTGGTGGTCTCCGCGGCCCGGAAGCGCCGTTCGAGCTCGTAGGTGAAGGCCAGGTTGGCGAGCTTCGTGTCGCCGTAGACGAGCCATGGGCTCGGGACCCTCCGGCGCGAGGAGGACGGGCTGGTCTCTCGCAATTCCCTGCTCAGTCGCTCCAGCCGCTCCAGGCTCCCCAGCCGGTGCATGACCGAGCTGACCGTGACGACCCGGGAACGATCGGTCGAGACCAGCAGGTCGAGCAGGAGCCCCGTGAGGGTGAAAGGCCCCAGGTGGTTCGTCGCCACCTGCAGCTCCACGCCGTCCTCGGTCAACCGGAAAGGCGTGCCCATGACCCCCGCGTTGTGCACGAGCACGTCCAGGCGCGCATGCCCGTCCAGCACCCGTTCGGCGGCGGCGTGCACCGACGCCTGGCTCGAGAGATCGATCTCGAGGACCTCGACCGAGATGTCCTCGTCGAGGGCCATCATCTGGCCTACAGCCCGTTCGGCTCGCTGGCGGCTGCGGCAGCCAAGGATGACGTGCGCTCCGTGGGTGGCCAGCTCGAGCGCGGTGTGCAAGCCGATGCCGCTGTTCGCCCCGGTGACGAGCGCGGTCTTGCCGGTGAGGTCGACGATGTCGTCGGCCGTCCAGCGGTCGCTCTTCCGGCCACCGGCCGGCAGCCGGCCGCGCCGCGTGCCTATTCGTCGCTCACGTCGGTCACCGGTCGCCACCGCCGACCACCCCCCTCAGGCGCCGATGTGGTCGGCCGGGATCGTGCCCAGCTTGCCCGCGTGGAAGTCTTCGAAAGCTTGCGCCAGCTCGTCCTTGGTGTTCATCACGAACGGACCGTAGACGGCAACCGGCTCACGGATGGGCCGTCCTCCGAGCAGCAGTACCTCCATCGCCGGGGAGCGGAGGTCCTGACGGCGGTCGGCAGCCACGACGACGGCGTCACCAGGGCCAAGCACGGCGAGCTGACCGGCTCCCGCCGGCTGCCCGTCAGGGCCCACCGTGCCGCTCCCGGCCAAGACGTAGACCAACGCGTTGAGCTCGGCCGGCCATGGCAGGGCGAGCCGGGCACCGGGGGCGACCGTCGCGTGGGCCATCGAGATCGGCGTATGGGTGATGCCGGGACCGCTGTGCCCGTCGACCGAGCCGGCGATCACTCGCACGAGGGCACCGCCGTCGGGTGAGGACAAGAGCGCGACCGCCTGGGGTTTGATGTCCTGGTAGCGCGGGCTTACCCATTTGTCGGCAGCCGGCAGGTTCACCCAGAGCTGGACCCCGTGGAAGAGCCCACCGCTGGCAACGAGGGTCTCGGGTGGACGTTCGATGTGGAGGATCCCGGCTCCGGCGGTCATCCACTGGGTCCCGCCATCGGTGATGAGGCCGCCACCGCCGATCGAGTCCTGGTGCTGGAACGTCCCGTCGATCATGTACGTGACCGTCTCGAACCCGCGGTGCGGGTGCCAGGGGGTCCCCTTTGGCTCCCCGGGTGCGTACTCGACCTCTCCCATCTGGTCCATGTGCACGAACGGGTCAAGCTCGGACATCGGTACGCCGGCGAAGGCCCGGCGGACCGGGAACCCCTCTCCCTCGAGCCCCCGAGGGGCCGTGGTGATGCGACGCACCGGGCGAACGACGTACGTGGTCGGGTCGAGCTCGGTGACGCTGGGGAGCGCCGACAAGTCCTCGACGGTCACTGCGGGCATAGCACGCCTCCTTCGTGTGTCCTCGATCCGATCGCCGCCCTCGCCTCGGTGAGGGTTCACCACCCGGGTTGCGTGATCGGGTCTGAGGGGACTGGTACAACCGCCGTCGCTCGGGAAGCATTCCGCGCGGCCCGGTCGTCGTGCAGGCCGGATGTTCGCTCGGCAGCTCCCGGCCCTGGGGACGCGGCCGTTGGGAACCTCTCGGGCGTCTCAGCCTCGCCCGGCAGCGAGGAACTGGTCGGTGTCCACCGAGATGAAGAGCCCTTCGGCCTGGGCGAGCAGCTCGCCGTCGGCACGAAGCTCGGCCGAGATCGTGAGCTTTCTCCCATCCCGTGCGGTAAGGCGGGACCGTGCCTCGAGCGGGACGCCGAGGGGCGTGGGGGCCCGGTAGGTGACGGCCAGCCGGCCGGTGAAGCCGGGCGAGCCGCTGATGGAGAGCGCCAGACCCATCGCCTCGTCGAGAAGCGCTGCCACGACGCCGCCATGTGCCCGCCCCGGGGCGCCCTCGAATGCCGGACCCAGCGTGACCTGGCAGACGGCTTCGTCTCCCTCGCGCCAGAGCCGGGCAGCGATGCCCATCGGGTTCGCCCGTCCCGACACCACGCAGTCAGGAAAGACATCTCCGGGCTCCTTGGGCGGTCCTTGCGGGACCTCCCCTTGGAAGAAGGTCGGCGGAGACTGGAGGAAGGCGTGCGGACGTTCGGGGGCACGCTCGATCTCGGGAAGGAGCTCGCCGATCGCCGCAGTGATGCGCTCGAGCAGCTCGTCTGGGGGCTGGTGGGCG
The DNA here is from genome assembly GCA_021791615.1 of Actinomycetes bacterium. Next base: position 26,456 of record JAJYWG010000066.1, on the reverse strand, counting down.
ACCAGCGAGTGCCCGAGGTCCCGCAATGCTGCGGCGAGCTTCAACCGGGCTGGCGACGTCCCGCCCGAGCCCTCCGGCGATCCCGGTTGCAGCGTCGTGCCTGCTTGCGATCCCCGGCGCGAACCCGAACTTGCGTCCTGGTCTCGTGCGGAAGCTGTTGCGGTGAGGTTCTCCATGACGACGATCCCGGACCGGCACCGTAGCAGGCGCTCCTGCGAGCCCGTCCATGCGAACGGTTGCCAGCCCCAGCCCAGCCCCAGTGCCAGCACTCGGGAAACGGGCCCCCCCGGCCGAGCGAAGCCCCGACACGCCCCTCGTCTATCCTCTCCCCCCATGTCTACTGCGCACTTGCCGACTCACGAACCTTCGTCGCGAACGATGCCTGCCGTTCGCTCGGCGCGAACGCGGCGGCGGGGCTCGCTCGCGCTCCTGATGCTCGGCGCCGTCGCGCTGGTCGCCTCTGCCTGCGGGAGCAGCGCGTCGTCGAGCACCACGGCCTCGAAAGCCGCTGCCACCTCACCCGCGTCGACGTCGTCAGGCGTCCCGGCAGTGGCCAACGCGACGAACCTCTCGGCCGAGCCGGTGGTGAGCCCCGGCAAGTCGCCCGCACCGACCACCCTGGTCGTCAAGAACCTTGTGGTCGGGACCGGCGCAGTGGCCACCACATCCAGCACGGTCGTGGTCAAGTACGTCGGGGCCGCCTATACAAGCGGGAAGGACTTCACAGCCGCCCCCTGGACCTCTGGGCAGGCTTCCACCTTCGCGTTGAGCACAGTGGTGCCGGGGTTCCGTGAGGGGATCGTCGGCATGAAGGTCGGCGGACGTCGCGAGATCGTGATCCCCCCCGCGCTCGGCTACGGTGCCGGGGGCTCGGGATCGACCATCAAGCCGAACGAGACTCTGGTCTTCGTGGTCGACTTGCAGGGCGTGTCCTGATCGTCGGACCCGCGCCCGGCCCGTCGGGTACCGGGCTCGCAGCCGTTCCGCTCTCGAGTACCTGAGCCGGTCCCTGGTCGGCGTTCGTCCCGGCGAAGACGAACGGCGTCGTGGTCCGCCGTCTGGTCCACCAGGCGAACGCGATGCCAAGCCCCAAGAGCGCGGCGATGGTTTCGTCGATACCACCCCCGATTGCCCGCGGACCCACGACGAAGAACGCGACGAGCAGCGATCCCATGATCGAGCTCGACACCAGCGAACCGACGAACAGGACGCGATGGGAGTGCGGTTGGAGCTGCACGTCGGGGAGCCGGCGGTGTCCGACGCCGAGGAACACGGCTGCGGTGATCGAGTCGAGGAAGAACTCTGCCAACAGGAAGAACCCTGCCGCGGACAGCAGCAGGGCAAAGAACGACCCGAGCGAGGAGACGAACAGCTCGAGGCCGACGACGACCGCCGCGGCGCCGAGGCTCGTGACGATGGCGACGTGCGGGACCCGGCGGCGGTTCAGGCGAGCGAAGCCCCCCGGCAGGAGGCGCTCTCGGCCCATGGCGTACATCGCCCGAGTCAGGATGAAGCTGGTGAGCCACAGGCCTCCGGCCGTCGACATGAGGATGGGCACCACCATGAGCCACGGTGCACCGGGGACCAAACGCCCTGCCCAGACCGCGAGCGGGTCGACCGACCCCGACAGCGAGTGCAGCGGCGTCTCTCCCAGCATCAAGGGGTACAGAACTGCGTAGAACACGAGGGCACCGACCGCACCGACGATCCCGCCCACGCCGGGGTGGGTCCTCGGGCGGACCGACTCCTCGGCGGCATAGCTGTCGATCTCCCAGCCGTCGAGGATCGTGGCCGCCACGACGGCCACGATCAGGATCCCGCCGATCGGCGGCGGGCCGAAGTGGATCGGCTGGGCCAGGGCGTGCCATCGCACGATGCCGATCAAGCCGAACGCCGCCACCGACACGATCTCGACGGCGAAGAAGACCTGGGTGATCCGGGCAGTGGGGCGCCCGCCCAAAAGGAGGGGGACGGCGGCGAACCCGATCCAGAACAGGGCCACGATCAGCACTGCCGCAGGAGAGCTCCGCAGATGCGGGAAGAAGAGCGCCAAGGTGTAGGAGCCGGCCGGGATGGCGATGGGGGGAATTGAGAAGAAGTACGCGAGGAGCAGGACCCACGCCTGGTAGCGCGAGGCGCTCCTGCCGATGACCCGCGCTGACCAGTGGTAGGAGGCGCCGGCTTGGGGGAAGTGGCGATTGAGGAGCCGGAACACGAAACTCGAGATCACGAACGGGACCGCGAGGATGGCAATGGCCGGCAAGGTCCACCACCCCGCTTCCGCGGCCATCACCCCGCCGGTCGCCGCGACCGAGAACATCGGTCCCACGCTCGACACCGACAGCGGCACGAGGTCCCGGAGCCGGAAGGATTGGGCCAGACGGGCGGGCTCCGCGCCGGCGACCGTGCTGCCGGTGACGGGCGCGACTCCCTCAGCTCGAGAAGAGCCCTGGCCGGGAGCCCGGGGGGGACCCTCGATCTGCGTCATCGGCCACCGGCGGCGGGATCTTCTCGCAGCACCATTCCCCTTTGACCTCGCCCGTTTGCTATCAGATCGCTATTGCAAACTTATCGCATAGAGCGTGGCTCCCGTCCCTCCGCCCCCGGCCACCGGGAGCCTCGGCTCAGGCTCTTGCGGGCGATACGCTCACGCGATGAGCCGGCGGAGGACGGCTTCGGCCAGGACCCCTCCGGCGGCGGCCATCGATCCCGCCGCCGTGCGCCGTCTGGTCGACGTGGTGGGCCGGCGCCACGTGCTCACCGACCCCGAGCTCACCGCCACTTCATGCGTCGACTGGACCGGTCGATACGCCGGACGGACGCCGGCCGTCGTCCGCCCCGGGGATGTCACCGAGGTGGCCGCCGCCGTCGCCTGCTGCGCCGAGCTCGGCGTCGCCATCGTCCCCCAGGGCGGCAACACCGGACTGGTGGGCGGCAGCGTGCCGCTGCACGGGGAGGTCGTGCTCAGCACGTCGCGCTTGGTGGCGATCGACGGCGTCGACGCGGCGGGTGGCCAGCTCACCGCAGCCGCCGGTGTCACCATCGAGACTGTTCATATGGCGGCCTCTGAGGTCGGCTGGGCGTACGGAGTCGATCTGGCCAGCCGGGGCAGCGCGACCGTGGGTGGGTCAGTGGCGACCAACGCCGGAGGTCTCCGGGTCTTGCGCTACGGCGACACCCGCGCCCAAGTGGTCGGGATCGAGGCCGTTCTCGGAACCGGGGCGATCGTGTCGCACCTGGGAGGGTTGCTGAAGGACAACACGGGCTACGCACTCCCCGCACTCCTTTGCGGCAGCGAGGGAACGCTTGGGGTCGTGACGGCCGTCCGCCTTCGGCTGGTCCCGGCGGCGGACCGCCGCGTCACGGCGCTTGCCGCATTCGACAGCGTGCGATCGGCGGTGGACGCAGCCAACGGTCTTCGTCGCACGCTTTCTTCGCTCGACGCGGTGGAGCTGATCGTGGGCCGGAGCCTCGAGCTGGTGTGCGCGCTGAGGGGGCGGCCATTGCCGTTCGACGTGACCAACCCGGCCTACCTCCTCGTCGAAGCTGCCGCTCGCGTCGACCCGGGTGACGACCTGGCTGGCGCACTGGGCGCAGCCGGCGGGGTGGTCGACGTCGCCGTGGCCGAAGGGTCGAGCCGTCGCGGCGATCTGTGGGCGTACCGCGAGGAGCTGCCATCGGCAGTGAACAGCCTCGGTGCTCCTCACAAGCTCGACGTCGCGCTTCCGCAGGCTGCACTCGCGGCGTTCGTCGACGAGGTGCCGCGAATCGTCAGCGACGTCGCTCCCGAGGCGGAGACCTGGCTGTGGGGGCACGTCGGCGACGGGAACGTCCATGTGAACATCACCGGCGTCGCGCCCGACGACGACCGGCCGGACGACGCGGTGCTCCGCGTCGTCGCCGATCTTGGGGGGAGCATCAGCGCCGAGCACGGGATCGGCACTGCCAAGCGGCGGTGGCTGCACCTCAACCGCTCGGCAGAAGAGATGGCTGCGTTCGCCTCGATCAAAAGGGCCCTCGATCCGGCAGGGATATTGAACCCCCACGTTCTCCTGCCCGAGCTTTGATACTCACCCGCCCGCCGACTCGCTCACGACCCGCCCGCCGGCTCGATCACGACCCGCCCACTGACTCGATCACGACCCGCCCGGAGGCTCTTCGATCGGACCGCACGTGCGCATGGCAGCGGCGAACGCAGCCGAGCGCTCCTTGTAGTCGCGGAACTGCCCGAAGCTCGGCGCGGCCGGCGACAGCAGGACGACGCCGTCGGGCTTCGCCCACTCGAACCCTCTCGTGGTGGCCGATTGGAGGTCGGGGACGTCGAGGACCTCGGGTGCCGGCCGCGGCCCGAGGTCGACTGCTTGGTGGACGCGGAGCCCAGCGCCGGGGAGGGCCAGGACCAGCAGCGCCGGTACGGCATCGCCATGCGGTGCCGGCTCTCGCGCGGCAAGCCACCTCGACATGCCCTCAGCGAGCGGCCCGTAGTCGATCCCACGGTCGAAGCCCCCGACGATCAGCGCCACCTTCGGCTCGTTGCGGTGGGCGTCGAGGGCGGCCAGCGTGGCCAAGACGTTCGTGGCCAGGCTGTCGTCGACGAAGCGGACACCCGCCACAGATCCCAGCGGGGCCAAGCGGCTCGCCAGGCAGTGGAACCCGCCGGCCGCCCGGCGTAGCGCGTCCTCGTCGACTGCGCCGGGCACCCCCATCTCGACCAGGCAGGTACGGGCAACCAGCGCGTTCACGAGGTTGTGGCGACCCGGCAACCCGAGGTGAACTGCCCAGGAGCCGTCGGCGCCGTGCTCTGCCGCACCCGGCGCGGACCCACCCGAGGTCACCCAGCGGACCTCGGAACCGAGCAGCGGCCGATGCGCGCGCAGTACCTCGCTGTCGCCATTGGCCACGGTGACCCGGGCCCCGGGCCGGGTGCAGACCGAGAGCTTGTCCCGGTAGTAGGTCTCGACGTCGCCGTGCCAGTCGAGGTGGTCGGGATGGAGCGACGTCACGGCGACCACGGGCGGTGCCGATGCCAAGTCGGTCGCCTGGAAACTGGAAGTCTCGACGACCCAGTACTCGCAGCCCGAGCCGTCGACTTGGGGGTCGTAGGGGAGCGTGCCGATGTTCCCGGCCACGATGCACCGATGGCCCAGGCGTTCGATGAGGTGTCCGGCGACGGCAGCGGTCGTGCTCTTGCCCTTGGTGCCGGTGACGACCAGGACACGGCTGCGGTCCGCCTCTTGCATCCACAGGCCCAGGCCCCCGGTGACGGCCACCCCACTGCGGACCAGGTGGACGACGTCGGCCCGGTGCCGGCTGATCCCCGGGGTCTTGACCACCACGTCACAGCGTTCGAGCGCCTCGAGCCCGCCCGCCCGAGTCGCCAGGACGTGGGGGGAGGGCGGGTGATCGTCGACGAGGACCGGCTCGATCCCGAGGGCGCGGGCGCGCCGCAGGTTCGCCTCGCCTTCGACGCCGAGGCCCCACAGCCCGACCGCATGTCCGGCCAGGTCAGACCAGGAGATCTTCGGCGGTGTGTCCATCGGGGATGCAGTGCTCGCCCATCGGCTCGAAGAGGGTGGCCGGGTCGAGCTCGAAGGGCCCGGACTCGGCGGCAAGGTCCTGGAGCATCGCGGTGCCGGTCCGGTCGGGTCGGGCAGCCGCCATGGCGAGGGCGGCCCGGCACTCGTCGACGTCGCCGACGCACTCGAACGGTTTGGTCTCCGGCCAGTTCCCGAGGAGCGCGCGGAAGCGCCCCTCGAGCTCGGGGTTGGCGAGCGGCTCGTTCCCCTCGAAGACCTCCTCGAGCTGCGCGGGCGTGAGGAAAGGAGCGAGGACCAGGTCGACGAAGCAGCACTTGTCGCACGTCCCGCACCAGTGGTCCAGGCGCGTCGCCGGGTCGAGGTGGAACGCCCGGTTGCAGCTCCGGAACACCTGGTGGTAGCGCTCCAGCTTGGCGAACCGCCGGGCCACCCACAGCTCGGAGCGGGGGCGCAGGAGGGAGAAGTACTCGAGGCCCGCGCCGAGCGAAGAGGCGACGAGCGAGCGGAATCCCCGCTCGAAGTCGAGGCTCTTGGACCACTGGTGGTTCACCGGGCGGCCGTCGACGACGAGGTTCCCGATCGATGCAGACCACTCGTTCGACATCACCACGGCGTCGTGGCGGCCCAAGACCGCTGCCAGCACGGCAGCCGACGAGATGATCCCGGTCACCGGTATGTGGCCGTTCATGAAGCCGAGCTCGGCCGAACGCAGCACCTTCGGGTCCACCTCGCGCTCGGCTCTCGCCACCGGCAGGCCGGTCAGCGCTGCCGGCCGCTCGATCGCGTCGAAGCGGTCACCGGTCCGGTTGACCACGAACAGGGTGGCGCCGGGGTGCTCGCCGCTCACGATCTCGCTCGTCACGATCGAGTCGATACCGCCGCCGAAGGGCACGAGCGGGCGCCCGGGCTCGCCACGGTAGCCCGCCGGCTCCGGCGAGCCGAGGTCCGGACCGCGCACCTCGAGCCCCGTCAGGTCGACGTCGTTGCGGTAGGAGAACTCGGCCAGACCCTCCACGTAGAAGCGGCGCAGGAAGCGACGTTCGTCGGCGGTCGTCGCCAGCTCCCCGAGGTCGATCAGCGCAGGCGCCGACGTCTTGTAGTACGAGACGCCGGCCAGGAGGAACACGATGCGGGCCGCCGCCAACGCCGCGGGCGACCAGTCGCCGCCCGGTCCGAACGTGAACTGCTCCTTGAACCGCCGGCGCCCGAGGCGGTAGTGGCACACGAGCGTGCCAGGCCCGGGGTCGACCTCGAAGCGGTCGTAGACGAAGCGGTCGGCCGAGGCCGGCGTGGGAGTCATCGCATCCTTTCGTGCCCCGCCTCGCGGGGTCGGCGACCCGACGGGGTCCCCCCATGCTACGGGGCCGCGATCAGGGCCGGAGCCGGACCAGTAGGGCGAACCGTCCGCACGGCTGCTGCGCTCGGTGGCTGTAGAACGCTCCTCCGGCACCGGTCGTGCGTTCGACCACCGAGATCGAGGCCGGACGGAGGCCGGCGGCGACCAGGAGCTGGCGGTTCGCCCCGGGGAGGTCGGCCAGCCATCGGCCACTCGCCACCCGGCGCACGGCACCGTCGGCCCCGGTCCCGGTCCGCAGCGAGGTGGCGACGTCGTCTCCCACCTCGTAGGCGTCCTTGGAGACCGCGGGTCCGATGACCGCGGCCATGCGGGCCGGCCGTGCTCCGAGGCCGGCCATCGCGTCGATCGCAGCGTCGACGACCCGTCCGGCGGTACCCCGCCACCCGGCATGGACGGCGGCCACCACCGGGACCGCAGGGTCCACGAGGAGCACCGGCACGCAGTCGGCGACGACGATGACGAGCACCGGGCCGCGCTCGTCGGTGATCAGGGCGTCGGTGGAAGGCAGCGGTGCGCGCTCGACGGTGGCCCCCCGACCGCAATCGCCGCGTCCCACCACGGTCGCCCGCCGGCCGTGGACCTGCTGGGCGACGACCAGGTCGCCGAGCGACGCGCCGAGCGCGCGGGCCGCCCGCCGGCGGTTCTCGACCACCGCGTCAGGGTCGTCGCCCACCCCGAGGCCCAGGTTGAGCGACTCGTAGGGGCCGGTCGAGACCCCGCCGTGGCGGGTGGTGACCACGGCGTCGACGCCGAGCTCGTCGAGCGCCGGCCAGGTGAGGACCTCGATACCGGCACGCCGGCAGAGCGCCGGTTCGCCGATCTCGCCAGGCGAGGTCACCTTCAGTGACCGAACAGCAGCGAGTAGTCGGCGCCGCGGCGGAGGTGGTGGCCCCCGTCGACGGCAAGGCACGCACCGGTGACCCAGCTCGACTCCGGACCGCAGAGGAAGCGCACTGCCGACGCCACGTCGTCGACGGTCCCGACCCGCCCGAGCGGCATCTGGGCCAGGTAGTCGTCGAGCAGGGCCCCCCCGGCGGTGATCGGGGCCATCAACGCGTCGTCGACGATCCCAGGTTGGACGGCGTTCACCCGGATCCCGTGCTCGCCCAGCTCCTCGGCGGCCGAGGTGCACAGGGCCTCGATCCCGGCCTTGGCCATGCCGTAGGCCCAGAGCCAGCGGTGGGGGAAATGTCCCGCTCCCGACGACATGAGCACGATCGAGCCCCCGCCGCACTCGCGCATCACGGCGGCGCCGTGCTTGAGCGAGAGGAACGATCCCACCATGTTCAGCTCGATGGTGGCGCGCACCGCCCCGACGTCGGCGTCGACCAGGGGTCCCATGTGGTGGGCGCCCCCGGCGCAGGCGAAGAGGATGTCCAAGCCGCCACCGGCGCTCGCCGCGTCGACGGCGGCGCTGATCTGCTCCTCGATCGTCACGTCGGCCACGACGTAGCGCGCCCGGCCTCCGTGCGGTGTGCCTCCATCGGTCCCCGCTCGCCCGGCTGCGTCGGCAGCCGCGTCGATGGCGCGCACGGCGTCGGCCAGCTTGCTCTCGGTCCGGCCGCACACCGTCACGGTGGCGCCGTCGGCTGCCAGGCGAGCCGCGGTCGCGAGGCCGATACCGCTCCCCCCGCCGGTCACCAGGGCAGCCATCCCCTCGAGCCCCCCGCTCACGGCGGCGTCGGCGTGAACCGGACCGGCATCGATTCGAGACCGGTGATGAAGTTGGAGTGGCGGTACCGGAGCGGCCCGTCCGCGGCCAGCTCGAGGTCGGGCAGGCGGGTGAGGATGCGGTCGACCATGACCCGGAGCTCGAGCCGGGCGAGCTGGTTGCCGAGGCAGACGTGCGCGCCGAAGCCGAACGCCAGGTGGGGATTGGGGTTGCGGGCGATGTCGAACCGGTCGGGCTGGGAGAAGATCTCGGCGTCGCGGTTGGCGGAGGGGTAGAGGAGCAGCACCTCGTCTCCCTGGTGCAGCTCTCGACCCCGCATCTGGACGTCGGTGGTGACGGTCCGTGCCATGTTCTTGATGGGCGAGACCCAGCGCAGCATTTCCTCGACGGCGCCGGGCAGCAGCGAGCGATCCTGGCGGAGCCGCTCGAGCTGATCGGGGTGGGCGAGGAGGGCCTCCATCCCACCGCTGAGCACATGGCGGGTGGTCTCGTCGCCGCCGACCAGGATGAGCAGCGTCTCGTGGACGAGCGAGTCGTGGTCGAGACGATCCCCGTCCACCTCGGTATTGACCAGGACCCCGATCAGGTCGTCTCGGGAACCGGAGCGCAAGCGCTCCTCGATCACCGGCTCCATGTACGCCGAGTACTCGACGAAGGCTTCGGCGGCCCTGGCGATCGCCTCGTCGGTCGGGACCCCTTGGGAGCTGAGCATGTCGTCGGACCAGCGGAGCAGGTCGTCGCGGTCGCAGGGGTCCACTCCGAGCATGTCGCCGATCACGGCCAGCGGGAGGGGCGCCGCGACGTCGGCGACGAAGTCGCAGGACCCCTGGGCGCACACGCAATCGAGGAGCTCGTCGCAGATGCGCCTCACCGGGTGCTCGAGCTCGCGCACGCGCCGCGGGGTAAACCCGGCGCTGACCAGCCTTCGCCTCCGCACGTGCTCGGGAGCGTCGAAGTCGATCATCATCGGCAGCGGTGGGAACTTGGGCCGGATGCCTCCGGCGCTCGAGAACGTGGCGGTGTCGGTCGACGCGGCCTTGACGTCGCGGTAGGCGGCCAGCGCCCACAACTCGTTCGCCTCGTCGTAGAACACCGGCTCGTGCTCACGCATCCAGGCGAAGGCCGGGTACGGATCCCCTCCGAAGTACGCGCCGCTCATCAAGTCGATGCCCAGCTCGGCGGGTGGACGGGTCATCGGTTCTCCTGCGGTCCGGTGCGGCTCCGGCGGGCGGTGCCGTGCGGTGACGATGGTGGAAGCGGCCCAACGCTAGCGCGATGACACCGGGCGCTAGGGTCTGGTCATGGCTGACCAGGCCCGGTTCACCGAGCAGGCGATGGAGTACATGCCGGCGCTCTACAGTGCAGCGCTGCGCATGACCCGGAACCCGGCGGACGCCGAGGACCTGGTCCAAGAGACCTACTTGAAGGCCTACCGCGGGTTCGGCGGATTTTCCGAGGGGACCAATTTGAAGGCCTGGCTCTACCGGATCCTGACCAACACGTACATCAACGCGTACCGTGCGAGCAAACGGCGCCCGGAGATCGCCGACGTCGACGACGTCGAGGACCTCTACCTCTACCGCCGGCTGGCCTCTGTCCCTGGCGGTGACCCGGGCCGCAGCGCAGAGGACCTCGTCCTCGAGCGCTTCACCGACGACGACGTCAAGGCGGCCCTCGAGTCGCTCCCCGATGCATTCCGCATCGCCGTCCTCCTGGCGGACGTCGAGGGGTTCTCGTACAAGGAGATCGCAGAGATCACCGACGTGCCGATCGGCACCGTGATGAGCAGGATCCACCGGGGAAGAAGGGCACTGCAGAAGGCGTTGCACGAATTCGGTGAGGCGCGCGGGCTCGTGGTCACGAGCCCGGGTCCCGCCGAGTGACAGGAGGATCGCGGTGAGCAAGGGGGCTCGAGGGGTGGATGAGGGCGGGGGGGCGTCGCAAGTTCCGCCGGTCGTCGACTGCGCCGACGCCGTGCACCAGCTCTACGACTATCTCGACGGCGAGCTCACCGAGGAGCGCCGCAAGGCGATCGCTCTCCACCTGGACCTGTGCGGCTCGTGCGGGGAGGCTGCCGAATTCGAGCAGGAGCTGAGGATGGTGATCGCCAACTGCTGCCGCGACAGGGTGCCCGAGTCGCTGAAGGCCCGGATCGCCGACGCCCTCCACCTGGAGGCCGCCCGCCAGGCGGGGGCAGCAGGGGATCGCGACCCGGCTGCACCGTGAGCGCGCGGCCCCGCCCCACTGCGCCCGAGCACGGCGGCGCGGTGGACTGGGCTGCCGCTCAGCGCGTGGCCGACTGGGCCGCCTCGAGGAGCCGGCTGCCTGCGGGGTACCGCCCGGCGGCGGTCCAGCGAGACTTCGACGAGATGACGGCCCAGGCCGAAGAGCTCGTCGCCCGGAGCACCGGGCTCTACGCCCCGACCCCTGCCCGGGCCCGGGTGACTGATCGGGCTGGTTGGGTCCAGGCCAACGTGGCGTCGATGCAGCGGCTTCTCGGGCCGACGCTGCGGGCTCTCGACGATCGTCGCCAGGAGCACGGCAGCCGGGTCCTCGCCGGCCTCCCGCCCTCGCTGACCCGCACGATCGCCGGGGCCGGCCGCACGGCGAACGGGACCCAGATCGGGCTGGTCCTGGCCTGGCTGTCGACCAGGGTCCTCGGCCAGTACGACCTCCTCGTCACCGACGAACCGACCGACGACCAGGATCTCGTGTACTTCGTCGGGCCGAACGTGGTGGCGATGGAGTCGCGCTTCGGTTTCGCCCCGCGACCCTTCCGACTTTGGCTGGCCCTGCACGAGGTCACGCACCGCTGCCAGTTCACCGCCGTGCCGTGGCTCCGCGACTACTTCCTCTCCCTCGTCGACCGGGGCCTGGAGCCCATGGTGAGCGATCCGCATCGCATGACCGAGGTCCTGCGACGGGTGGCAGAGGAGCTGCGGGCCGGGAGGAACCCCATGGAGGGGGTGGGGATGCTTGGGCTGGTCGCCACTCCCGACCAGATGGACGCGTTCGAACGGGTCCAAGCGCTGATGAGCCTGTTGGAAGGGCACGGTGACGTCACGATGGATCGGGCCGGTGCCTCCATGGTCCCCGGTGCAGCCCGGTTCAGCAGGGTGCTGCGGGAGCGCCGCCAGCAGGTCCGGGGGCCGGCCCGCCTCCTCCAGCAGCTCTTGGGTCTCGAGGCCAAGCTGCGCCAGTACGCCGAGGGTGAGCGTTTCGTCCAGACGGTGGAGCGGGCCGGCGGTGCCGACATGTTCAACCGCGTCTGGCGCGGGCCCGAGTGGCTGCCGACCCTGGCCGAGATCCGCGCGCCCGCCGAGTGGATCGCGCGGGTGGACGCCCTCCCGTCGCTGGGGTGACCTCCGCGCCCGCACTGCCGCCGGTGGTGGTCTCGATGCTCGGGCACTGCGACTTCCCGCCGGCAGGCACCAGGCTCACGTGCGCGGTGTCGGGCGGTGCCGATTCGCTGGCCCTGGTGGTCCTGGCGACGGCGGCGGGCTGCTCGGTCGATGCGGTCCACGTCGACCACGGGCTACGTCCCGGTTCGGCCGGCGAAGCCGACGTGGTGGCCCAAGCGATGGCCCGGCTGGGCGCGACCTTTCACAGCGAACGGGTGACGGTGGCCGACGGGCCGAACGTGGAGGCCCGGGCGCGCGCAGCGCGCTTCAGCGTCCTGCCGCCTGGAACGGCGACCGGTCACACGATGGAGGATCAGGCCGAGACGGTCCTGGCGAACCTGCTGCGGGGCACCGGGCTCGACGGGCTGGCGGCCATGCGCCGGGGCCCGACCCATCCGCTGCTCGGCCTGCGCCGGGCCGACACCCGGCGAGTGTGCACCGAGGCCGGTCTCTCCTGGATCGAGGACCCGTCCAACGACGATCCGCGCTATTTGCGCAACCGCGTCCGCCACGAGCTGCTCCCGCTCTGCGCCGAGATCGCGGGGCGTGACCCCGTACCCCTGCTGGCACGCCTCTCCGATGTGGTGGGAGAGGAGGCGGTCTACCTCGATCGCCTGGCGGCCGACGCGATCGCGGACCCGACCGATGCCCGCGCCCTTGCCGCTGCGGCACGTCCGCTTGCCCGGCGCGCGGTGCGCCGGTGGTTGCGCGAGGAGGCGATGACGGCGGAGATCGGGGGGAGCGCGGGCCCCGGGGAGCACTACCCGCCGACGTTGGCCGACGTGGAGCGGGTGCTCGATGTGGCGAGTGGCCGCGTGGTGGCGACCGAGGTGACCGGTGGTCGCCGCGTCCGCCGTCGAGCCGGGCGGTTGGGGGTGGGCGCTCCCGGTTCCGGTAAGGTCGGCGCCGTGCCAACCGAGGAGATGGCCCAGGTGGTCTCCGAGCACCTGGTACCCGAACAGGGGGTCGCTGAAGAGGCCCCCGCGTGGGCGTCGCCTGTGGTCGGGCCGGTGGTCGTCAGCGCATCGCAGATCGCCGATCGGGTGGCCGAGCTCGGTGCCGCGATCACGGCCGACTTCGCCGGGGAGCCGCCGCTGTTGGTCGGGGTGCTCAAGGGAGCCATGACGTTCATGAGCGACCTCTCACGGGCCATCGAGCTGCCGGTCGACGTGGACTTCATGGCCGTCTCGTCGTACGGGAGCGCGACCCGGACCTCGGGAGTGGTGCGGATCGTGAAGGACCTCGACGCGGAGCTGACGGGCAGGCGAGTGCTGGTGGTCGAAGACATCATCGACAGCGGGCTCACCTTGAACTACCTGCGCAAGTACCTCCACGCGCGCCGCCCGGCATCGGTGGACGTGTGCGCGCTCTTGGTGAAAGAAGGTGAGCAGCGGGTCGATCTCGATCTCCGGTACGTCGGGTTCACCATCCCGTCGGCTTTCGTCGTCGGGTACGGGCTCGACGTGTCGGAGCGCTACCGCAACCTCGCCGGGGTTCACCTGTACCTGGGCGATGGATCGTGAGGGACGGATCGTGAGGGACGGATCGTGAGCGACCCGCGCCCTCTCGACCACTCCGGCGCCACGACGGATCGGCCGCCGGCGGTGGACGTCGAGCGGGTGCGCCGAGCCGTCTCCGAGATCCTCGAGGCCATCGGCGAGGATCCCGCACGCGACGGGCTGACCGAGACGCCGTCGCGGGTGGCGGCGATGTACGAGGAGCTCTTCGCGGGCATGACCGACGATCCGGCTCGGCACCTGACGGTGACCTTTGCCGCGGATCACGACGAAATGGTGATGGTGCGCGACATCCCGTTCGCATCCTTGTGCGAGCACCACCTGATCCCGTTCATCGGCCGGGCACACGTGGCCTACATCCCCGGCGACGACGGCCGCATCACCGGGCTCTCGAAGCTGGCCCGCCTGGTCGACGGGTACGCCCGCCGCCTCCAGGTCCAAGAGCGGATGACCACCCAGATCGCCGAGTCGGTGGAGCGCGTGCTCGCGCCGCGAGGCGTGCTCGTGGTGGTGGAAGCCGAGCACCTGTGCATGTCCATGAGGGGTGTGAAGAAGCCCGGGACCCTCACCGTCACCTCCTCGGTCCGGGGACTGTTCCGTTCGGACGCCGCCACGCGTGCCGAAGCCATGCAGTTCGTCCACGGCCGCAGGGGGCCGACGGCCTGAAGACCAGGGGCGGGGGTCTGCGCACCGGGGGCTACAGTCCCCGCAAGCAGGTCTGCCGATGGTCGCGTACGCTGGCCGCCATGATCGGCCCCTCTGGAGAGCGCCCGGAGCGTGTGGAGCGCCCGGAGCGCCCCAAGGTGATGGGCATCTTGAACGTGACCCCGGACTCGTTCTTCGACGGCGGGCGCTTCGTTCGCACGGACGCCGCGATCGAGCACGGCCACCAGCTCTTCGACCAGGGAGCCGACGTCGTCGACGTCGGCGGGGAGTCCACCCGGCCAGGGGCTGAGCCGGTGCCCGAGGACGAGGAGCTCCGGCGGGTGGTCCCGGTGGTCGAGGCCCTGGCAGCCCGGGGACCGGTGTCGATCGACACGACGAAGCCCGCTGTGGCCAGGGCTGCCGCCGGCGCCGGCGCGACCTTGATCAACGACGTGTCGGGCACGCTCTGGCCGGTCGCCGCCGAGCTCGGCACCGGATGGGTGGCGATGCATATGCGCGGCACGCCACGCGACATGCAGCACGACCCTCGCTACGACGACGTGGCAGCCGAGGTCCAGCGGCACGTCATGGAGCTGGCGGCAGCGGCGTCCGCGGCAGGCGTTTCCGAGGTATGGGTGGACCCGGGGATCGGCTTCGGCAAGACGCCCGATCACAATTTGACGCTCCTGCGCCGCTTGGGGGACCTGGTCGCCACGGCTGCCGAGGCCGGGTATGGCGTGCTCGTCGGCACCAGCCGTAAGAGCTTCCTGGGGCGGTATGGCGCTGCGTCGGGTGCCCCGCTCCCCGTGGAAGATCGGCTGGAGGCGTCCCTCGCAACGGCCGCGTGGGCCATGTGCAGCGGCGCCAAAATGGTGCGGGTGCACGATGTCGCGCCGACCTGCGCGACCGCTGCTTTGGTGGCTGGCTCGGTGACGCCGTGACCGGACGGTGGGCGACGGGCATCCCACCCCGGAACTTCAAGTGGATCATCAAGGACCGCCTCGGGGTGAGCGAGCGGCCGGGGGGGTACGCACCGAGCCATCGCCGTATCCGGCGCCAGGAGGAGATCATCTGGCTGCGCGTG
The DNA here is from genome assembly GCA_021791615.1 of Actinomycetes bacterium. Next base: position 11,243 of record JAJYWG010000066.1, on the reverse strand, counting down.
CAGGGGTTCGACCGGGTGATCTCGCTGCTGCCCTCGCCACACAACCTCTCGGCGTACGAGGAGCGCGACCTCGCCCATGCGCACTTTCCATTTCCTCCCGGCGCAGATCCCCGCCCCGTCCTGCGCGGCTTCTACGACGAGCTCGAGGGATCGCTGGCCGCCGGTCATCGGGTCCTCGTGCACCAAGAGGAGCTCGGGGACCGGGTGATGGGCGTCGTCGCCGGGTTCTTGGTCTGGTCGAGGCGCCTCCCTTCGGGTCCCCAGGCGGTCGCGCTGGTCGAGACCCTCGTCGGACACCAGATGGGCTCGGTCGGGCGAGAGCTGGTCGTCGTGGCAGGCTCCCTCCCCGCGCCACGGAGCCGGCGGGCGGAGACGGGGTCGTGAGCGGGGCACCGACAGGTGCGGTCGCCGGGGCACCGACAGGTGTGGTCGCCGGGACACCGTCTCCCGAGGGCGCAGCCAGGTGGCGCCGGCGCCGTTGGCGACGCCTCCCGCGGATCGAGATCCGCGATCTGCGAGTGATCGGCGTGCATGGCGTGCTTCCCGAAGAGCGCACGCGGGCCCAGCCGTTCAGCCTGGACATCGACGCGTGGGTTGACCGCACCGCCGAGAGCGCGGTCGACATGGTCGAGGACACCGTCGACTACTCGGTCCTCGTGCAGCGGGCGGCCGGCATCGTCGAGTCGTCTTCGTTTCAGCTTCTCGAGAGCGTGGCGACAGCGATCGCTAGTTCCCTGCTCGAGTCGGACCACCGGCTGGAGGCGGTCGAAGTCGTGGTTCGCAAGCTCCGTCCCCCGATGCCCTTCCATATTGCCTCGGTGGGTGTGCGGTGCTTCCGCCGCCGGCGAGACGCGGATGGACGCCGCGCGGACCTGGTGGCCGACCGAGCGCCGAGTTGACCGACGCCGAGTTGACCGACGCCGAGTTGACCGACGCCGCAGCGCACCCCCCGCCGGTCGCGCAGTCGCGGCGGGCGTACATCGGGCTCGGCTCGAACTTGGGTGACCGGTGGCGCAATCTTTCCGAGGCAGTGCACACCCTCGAGGCCTCGGGTGACGTCGTCGCTGTCTCGGCCGTCTACGAGACCGAACCCGTCGGCGGTCCCGAGAACCAGGATCTCTACCTGAACGCGGTGGTGGAGCTCGCCACGACCGATGATCCGCGTCGGCTCCTCGAGCGCTGCCGAGACCTCGAGGCACGAGCTGGGCGCGTACGTACGGTCCGCTTCGGACCTCGGACGCTGGATGCCGACGTCCTCTTGGTCGGGGAGCTGGAGGTCCACGACCCGGATCTCGTCGTTCCCCACCCGCGGATGTGGGAGCGGCGCTTCGTCCTGGCTCCACTGGCAGAGCTGGCCCCAGACCTGGTGACAGCCGGTCACATCGAGCGCGCTGGAGGTGCGGTGGCTCGCCTGGGTATGCTGGACGACGACAGATCTTGACCGCTGAAGGCGACCGGTACCCGGGGACGGGACCGGAGCGCCGAAGGAGGACTCGGTGCGTTCCGTACGCTTCATCGGCCCTGGCCGGGCTGGGCGATCATTGGCGTTTGCCCTGGGTCGCGCCGGCTGGGACGTGGCTGGGCTGCTCGGCCGGGCAGACGACATCTCTTGTGCCGCCGAGGGGGTCGACCTCCTGGTCATCTCCACGCCCGACGATGCCATCGCCGGCGTGGCGGCCTCCGTGCGGAGCACTTCGACGACGGCGGTCGTGCATCTTTCCGGTGCGCTCGGATTGGACGTGCTTGCTCCCCATCCACGCCGGGGAGGCCTGCACCCGCTGGTGCCCCTGCCCGACCCCGTCGTCGGTTCGGACCGCCTGGCGTCGGGCATCACCTTCGCCGTGGCGGGTGATCCGCTCTCGTACGAGGTGGTCGCCTGCCTGGGTGGCCACGCCGTCGTGCTGGACGACCGGGATCGCCCGCTCTATCACGCCGCCGCCTGCATCGCTTCGAACCACCTGGTGGCCCTGTTGGGCCAAGTCGAGCGCGTCGCCGAGGGCGCAGGGCTCCCACTCGAGGTGTTCTTGGGGCTCGCTCGCTCGGCGCTCGACGACGTGGCCCGGGTTGGACCCCGCCGGGCGCTCACCGGACCCGCCGCGCGAGGTGACGTGGCGACGCTGGCCCGGCACCGGGAGGCCATCCCTGCCGGCGAGCGACCTGGCTACGACGCCGGGGTCGCGCTGGCCGTGCGGCTGGCCGGTCGTGGTGACACCGGGGAACCTGCAAGCTCGGTGCGGGCACGAGCGGTGCCCGCAGGGGTCGGATAGGAGCTCACGATGGAGGTGTACCAGGACATCACCGCGTTCAGAGCGGCGCTCGACCATGTCAGAGCAGCACGCGCCCGTCGCGCCGACCGTCGAGCGGGTGCAGGTGCCTCACCGTCGGTAGGACTGGTCCCGACGATGGGGGCGCTGCATGACGGGCATGTCTCCCTCCTCGCCCGAGCACGCGACGAATGTCCTCACGTGGCAGCGACGATCTTCGTGAACCCTCTGCAGTTCGGTGATCCCCTGGACCTCCATTCCTACCCCCGTACCCTCGCTTCCGACCTCGAGCAATGCGAGGCCGCCGGCGTCGCATCGGTCTTCGCGCCTTCGATCGAGACGATGTACCCGGACTGGCCGGAGCCCCCGGCCACCACCGTGTCAGTCGGCCGGCTCGGAGACGACTGGGAGGGAAAGTCGCGGCCTGGCCATTTCGACGGGGTCGCCACCGTGGTTGCCAAACTCTTCGCCATTGCCGGGCCGTGCCGTGCCTACTTCGGTGAGAAGGACTTTCAGCAGCTCTCCATCGTTCGCCGCATGGTCACCGACCTGTCGCTGCCTGTCGAGGTCGTCGGGTGCCCGACGGTGCGCGACAGCGACGGGCTCGCCCTGTCCAGCCGCAACGTGCGGCTTACCCACGAACAGCGTGCCGCGGCGGTCGTGCTGCCGAGAGCACTCGATGCCGGTGCTGCGCTCATCGCCGCCGGAGAGGAGCGGCCCGCGCGGGTGGGGTCCGCCATGGCCGCGGTCATCGACACTGAGCCGCTGGCCGTGCTCGACTACGCCGCGCTGGTCGACTCGGTGACGCTCGAAGTCCCTGAGAGAATTGCGCTTCCGACACGCCGGCGAGACCCAGCACGCTCGGGGTCCGGGTCCTATCGGCTACTGGTGGCGGCGCGCTTTGGAGAGGTGCGGTTGATCGACAACGCCGCCGTGGCCCGAGGAACAGAGCCCACCACTGGCTTGGCACCGCTTATCGATGGCAGTGTCAGCAGTGAGTCGGCGTGGCTGGCGGGCGCTCCGTCTGGCCGCTGAGGGAGGATCGGCAGAGCGATGCGAGGCACTCGGCCCAGAGCCGGACAGCAGGTGAGCGAGGTGGGAGGACCCTCATGCGTCGAAGGATGATGAAGTCGAAGATCCATCGGGCGACGGTCACGTCGGCCAATCTCAACTACGTGGGATCTGTGAGCATCGATACCGAGCTCATGGCCCTGGCCGACATCCTCCCCTACGAGCAGGTCGCGGTCTTGGACATCGACAACGGGGCGAGGTTCGAGACGTATGCCATCGAGGGCGGGCCGGGCGAGATCTGCCTGAACGGGGCGGCGGCCCGACTGGTGGCTCCCGGTGACCGGGTGATCCTCATCACCTACGCCGACTACACACGCGAGGAGCTGGATGTGTACGTTCCCCGCGTGGTCCATGTGGACCGCTCGAACCGCGTGATCGACGAGGCATCAGCCCGCCTCGATGCCGAGCTGGCGGCTGCCGGGCCGGCGTGACCTCCGAGAGGATCTCTCCGGGACACGCGGGCGCTCACGGGCGTGCAGGCGCCCCGTCCGTGCCCGGCCCATTTGACGTCCTGGTGCTGGGGAGCGGGGTTGCCGGTCTGTCGGCTGCCGTCCGCTTGGCTTCGGCATTCGACCGGGCGGGCGGGCTCCGAGTCGGCGTCCTGACCAAAGGGGAGCTGTCGCAGTCGGCGACCCGATGGGCCCAGGGAGGGGTTGCTGCCGTCTTGGGCGGAGACGAGGACTCGACCGACCTCCACCTGGCCGACACGCTCGCGGCCGGGGCTGGTCTGTGCGACACCGACGCCGTGCGCGTGCTCGTCGACGAGGGACCCGGTCGCGTGCACGAGCTGATCGCCATGGGTGCCAAGTTCGACCGCGAAGTCTCCGGGTCGCTGGCGCTCGCACGCGAAGGCGGGCACTCCCGGGCCAGGGTCGTCCACGCAGGAGGCGCGGCGACCGGTGCCGAGGTGGAACGGGCCCTGGTGGAAGCCACGCGTGCCGCCACGACCATGCTGGAGCGGTGGTTCGCGCTCGACCTGGTCGTCGAAGGCGGTCGCTGCGTGGGCGTGCTTGCGTTGCCCCCATCCACCCACATCGATCACGGCGGCTCCGGGGCAGCACCCGGCTCCGGGGCGACACGCGGCTCCGGGGCGACACGCGGCTCCGGGGCAGCACCTGGCACTGGTCCGGTGGTGGTGAGGGCTGCCCACGTCGTCCTGGCAACCGGTGGCGTGGGCCAATTGTTCGAGGTGACCACCAACCCGCCCGAGTCCACCGGTGACGGCGTTGCCATGGCGCTCCGGGCCGGGGTGCCTGTGGCCGACGTGGAGTTCGTGCAGTTCCATCCGACCGCGCTCCACCATCCGGCGATGCCCCGCCCCCTTCTCTCCGAGGCGCTCCGGGGTCACGGTGCGCTGCTGCGAGACGGTTCAGGGCGCCGGTTCGTCGAGGAGCTGGCGCCGCGCGACGTGGTCAGCCGGGCGATGGCTGCGCGCATGGCCGAGGATGGCGTGGAGCATCTCTGGCTCGACGCCACCGGGCTCGAGCGCTTCGAAGAGAGGTTCCCGACCATCGCCGCGTCGTTGTCGGAGATCGGCCTCGACCCGAGCGTGGACTGGCTCCCGATCGCTCCCGCCGCCCATCACCTCTCGGGTGGGGTGCTCACCGACCTTTGGGGGGCGACCGTCCTGCCCGGCTTGTGGGCGGCGGGCGAAGCCGCCTGTACCGGGGTCCACGGTGCCAACCGCTTGGCCTCGAACTCCCTCCTCGAAGGCATGGTGTTCGGCGCGAGGGTGGCGGAGGCCATCGTCACCGGTCGCACTTTCCCGGCACATGGCGGGGCTCTCGACCCGTCGGCTGCGATCGGCCTCCGATGGATCGGGCGCGGATCCTCTCGAGGTACCGGTCGCGTCGTCGGTGGCCACCGGGCAGGGCCGGCAGCCGCGGAGGCGGACGCGGTCGATGGCATCGACATCGACAAGGCGCGAGGCTTCCTGCAGCGGGCGATGACTGCCGGTGCCGGTGTCGTGCGGAGCGCCGAGTCACTCGACACGGCTCGGGCAGCATTGGGCGCGGTGGCCGAGATTCTCGACGCAGCGCAGGACGGGCGCACCGCCACTGCCATTGCCGCCTGCCGAGGCGAGCTGCGCAACCTCGCCACCGTGGCCGACGCGCTCTTGGAGTCAGCGACCCGGCGCGAGGAGAGCCGTGGCGCGCACTCGCGATCGGACTTCCCGGCGACTGATCCCACCTGGCGTTGTCGGCTGGTGCACGGCGTGCATGGTTCGCACTCCCGGGTCTCGGGTCGCCGGCCGTGAGCCCGACCGATCCTCACCCCCCCTGGCCGGCGGTGCGCGAAGCCGTTGCCAGGGCGCTCACCGAAGACGTCCAAGGGCTCGGCGACCTCACGGCTGCGCTCGTCCCGGCGGATGCGGTTGGCGCGCTCGTGCTCATGTCCCGCAGTGAGGGGGTGATCGCCGGGCAGCGTTGCGCCGAGGAAACTTTCACCCAGGTCGACCGGGATTTGCGTGTGACCTGGCACCGACCCGACGGCACCGAGGTGTCGCCAGGAGACGAAGTGGCCCGAGTGGACGGGCCCCTGCGCTCCATCCTCACGGCCGAGCGCACGGCGCTGAATTTCCTCTGCCACCTCTCGGGAGTCGCCTCCCTCACGCGGCTGTTCGTCGACGCAGCGCGTGCCGCCAACCCCGCCGTGCGAGTGCTCGACACCCGCAAGACCACGCCGGGCCTGCGCGCCCTGGAGAAGGCCGCTGTCCGGGCCGGAGGCGGCCACAATCATCGGGCCAGCCTCTCCGACGCCGTCTTGGTGAAGGACAACCACTTGGGAGCCCTCGGGATCGCCGGCGCGGTGGCCAGTGCCCGGGAGCTGTGGCCCGGGCGCATGGTGGAGGTGGAGTGCGACCGGCCCGAGCAGGTCCAAGATGCGTGCCGGGCCGGGGCGACCGCGGTGCTCTTGGACAACATGTCCCCCGAGCAGGTCTCGGCGTGCGTGGCGTTGGCTCGTCACGAGGCCGGGGATCGTGGCGTGCTCGTCGAGGTGTCCGGTGGTCTCTCCCTCGGCACCATCGCTCGCTACGCCGCGACCGGTGCCGACCTGCTCTCGGTCGGTGCTCTCACCCACTCCGCGCCGGTGCTCGACATCGGACTGGACCTTGTCCCGGGGCACGCCCCCGGTCTCGTCAAGGAGGCGTGAGCGGTGCTGCTCGCGATCGACGTCGGCAACACCGAGACGGTTGTCGGCCTGTACGCGCTGACCGAGGCCGAAGGAGACGCGCTGCCGCCAGGCGATGCCGGCTTCGGCATCGCTGCGGACGTCCAGCCGAGTGGCGGGCTCACCCATCACTGGCGGCTCTCGACCGTGCCGACCCGCACCCCCGACGAGTACGCCGTGCTGCTCACCCAGCTCCTGGACCTCGAAGGCCTGGACATCACCAGTACGGTCAACGGCATGGCCGTGAGCTCTTCGGTCCCGGCCGTGACCGCGGAGCTCCGCCAGATGGCGTCGCGGTGGTTCGGGGGGGTCCCGTGCGTCGTGCTGGGGCCGGGGGTGAAGAGCGGCATGTCGATCCTCTATGACAGTCCCAAGGACGTCGGTGCCGACCGGGTTGCCAACGCCATCGGCGCGTACGACCTCTACGGAGGGCCGTGCATCGTGGTGGACCTCGGGACGGCCACGACGTTCGATGCCATCTCCGAGGCCGGCGAGTACCTCGGCGGTGCCATCACGCCCGGTGTGTCGATCAGCCTCGAAGCCCTCTTCCAGCATGCGGCCGCCCTCCGGCGCGTCGAGCTGGTCGCGCCGAAGGCGGTGATCGGCCGCTCCACGGCCGAGTCGATCCAGTCCGGCGCCCTCTACGGCTTCGCCGCCCAGCTCGACGGGCTGTGCCGGCGATTCATGGCCGAGCTCGGCCCGGCTACGGTGGTCGCCACCGGGGGGCTGAGCGAGCTGATCGCTCCCCACGCCGAGGTCGTCGACCACGTCGAGCCCTGGCTCACCCTCCACGGCCTGCGCATCGTGTACGAGCGCCAGACCAAGGAGCGGCCGGCGGGCTCCGCGGTCGCATCTGCGGGTGGCTCTGCGGTCGCATCCGCGGGTGGCTCTGCGGGCGAGGGAGCGGCGGGCCATTCCGGTGGCGGCCACAAGTGAGCGCCGCCGTCCCCTACCGCTTCGAGCGGACCGCAACCGCGGCCGAGGTGGTCGCCCGAGGTGCCGGCATCGGCCCGGGCGCCGAGTCGGGCGAGGAAGTCTCGGTGGCCGGGCGGGTGATGCTGTCGCGCCCCCAGGGGCGCCTCGCGTTCGCCGAGCTGCGGGACTCTTCGGGCGCTGTCCAGCTCATGGCGCTGCAGGCGACGACCGCCGACTTCGAGGCGTTCACTCGCCTCCGCCTGGGCGACTGGATCGGCGCCCGGGGGGAGATCGTCCGCACCCGGCGAGGCGAGGTGTCGGTGAAGGTGGCCGAGTGGCGCCTCCTCGCCGAGGCCCGTCGGTCCTTCGGCGACAAATGGCGCGGCGTCAGCGACGTCGAGACCCGCTACCGCCAGCGCGAGGTCGACCTGTGGGCCAACGACGCCAGTCGCAGGATCCTCCTGCTGCGCAGCGAGCTCCTCCGCAGGCTCCGCGAGCGGCTCTGGGAGAAGGGGTTCGTCGAGGTCGAGACGCCGATCCTCCACCCCATTCCCGGTGGCGCCCTCGCCAAGCCGTTCGTCACCCACCACAACGCCCTCGACACCGACCTCTACTTGCGGATCGCCCCCGAGCTCTACTTGAAGCGGCTTGTGGTCGGCGGGTTCGAGAGGGTGTTCGAGATCGGCCGGCTCTTCCGCAACGAAGGGCTGTCACCCCGGCACAACCCCGAGTTCACCGCCATGGAGCTGTACCAGGCCTACGCCGACTACACCGACCTCATGCTCCTCGTCGAAGAGCTCGTGAGCGGTCTGGCCGTGGATGTGTGCGGTACGACGTCGCTCACCTGCCAAGGCCGCCCGCTCGACCTGGCTCCCCCGTGGCGGCGGGCCACGCTCGTCGAGCTGATCGCCGAAGCGACTGGCCGCGACGTCGACGTGCACGTCCCGGTGGCGGACTTGCACCGGGTCCTCGCCGACCTCGACGTCCCCTTCCAGCCGACCTGGGGACCGGGCAAGCTGGTGCTGGAGCTGTACGAGAAGACCACCGAGCCCGCCCTGTGGGGACCGGTCTTCGTCTGCGACTACCCGGCCGAGGTGTCGCCGCTGGCCCGGCGCCACCGTGACGACCCGACACTCGCAGAGCGGTTCGAGGTAGTGGTGGCTGGACGAGAGCTGGCGAACGCGTTCAGCGAGCTTGTCGATCCCGACGACCAGAGGGCGAGGTTCGAGGCCCAGGCAGCCGAGCGCGCCGCGGGCGACGACGAGGCGATGCCGGTCGACGAGGACTACCTGCAGGCGATGGAGCACGGTCTCCCCCCGACGGCCGGGCTCGGGATAGGGGTCGACCGGCTGGTCATGCTCCTCGCCGACGCAGCCAACATCCGCGAGGTGATCGCCTTCCCGACCCTCCGCCCCGAGCGCTGAGGCACACCTGCCCGGGCGACCCGCGGTGTGCCCGGACGTTCGTGGCCCTCACAAACTCCTCACATCGGCCTCACACCGGCTTCACCGCCGCGTGAGAGAACAGGGGCACCGATGATCGCGTCGAGCGACGTCAGAGTGCCGGATGGCACGACCGGGCAGGGAGCACGAAGAAGGGAGCCCAAGATGAAGAAGCACATCGCAAAGCTGGTCGCCACCGCCGCGCTGGGGAGCACCCTCGCGCTGGGGGCCGCCGGGGTCGCCGGGGCCACCACCGGCGGCCCGGCGGTCGCCAAGCCGGCGACGCCGCCGAAGATCTGCGCCAAGGCACCGGCGCTGATCAAGAGGTTGGAGTCGCTGAACACCCGCTACGACGCCTGGCTGCCGAAAGCCGAGCACCGTGAAGCGGTTGCGAAGGCCGATCACCGCACACGTGAGGCCACCCGCATCCAGGACCGGATCAAGCGGCTGGGCGCCCTCCAGGCCAAAGCCGCCAATTTGGCGAAAGATGTGCAGGCGTTCTGCCACCTCCCCGCTTCCGCAGCCGGGAGCAAGAGCCAAGGTTGACCACCGGGCGCCGGGGTGGCCGCCGGGCGACCGACCGGACGTCAGCCGACCAGGCCGTCGAGGAGCGACTCGGCGAGCCTGGCCAGGCCGGCGGCCACCCCGCTTGCGCGCACACCGGCCGCAGCCTGCACGGCGTCGTCGGCGTAGCGGCGTGCCTGGGCCACGGTCTCGGCCACCCCGCACGAGGCCGCCACGATCTGGCGGGCCTTCTCCCGCTCGGGCTGGGCGAGCGGCTGGCCCAGGAGAGGGCGCAGCTCGGGACCGGCGTCGGGATCCTCGAGCGCCACGATGACCGGCAGCGTGTAGATCCCCTCGGCGAGGTCCTGACCCGCCGGCTTGCCGAGCTCGCCGTCGGTCGCGACGACGTCGAGGACGTCGTCGCGGAGCTGGAAGACCATGCCGAGGCTGTGCCCGTAGGTGGTCAGCGCTGCCACCTCGTCGCCGGGCGCCGACCCGGTGAGCGCGCCGATCCGGCACGACGTGGCCATGAGGGCGGCGGTCTTGCCGGCGATCGCGGCGAAGTACTCGTCGCGGGTGCGGCCTATCTGGAACGACGAGCGGACTTCGGCGACCTGGCCCTGGCACAGCCGGCCGAGCGTGTCCGCCAAGAGGCCTGCGATCTCGGTGCCGAGGCCGGCGGCGATCGCCGCTGAGCGGGCGAGGAGGTAGTCGCCGGCCACGATGGCCACGAGGTTCCCGAACCGGCTGTTCACGCTCTCCACGTTCCTGCGGATGGGCGCCTCGTCGATCACGTCGTCGTGGTACAAGGAGGCCAGGTGGACCAGCTCGACCGATACGCCGCCGAGGAGCTGGTCCTCGGTCGCCGACGCCCGCCCTCCGGTTGCCGCGGCGATGCTCAGCGCAGGGCGGATGCGCTTGCCCCCGGCCGCGATGAGGTGGGTGGTGACGTCGTCGAGGAACGGGTCGCCGGTCGTCACCGACGCCGTGAGCAGGGGTTCGAGCGCCTGGAGGTCCGATGCCAGGTGGGGGAGGCCGAGCGCTTCGGTGGGGTTCACTCCGGCAAACGATAGGCGACCTCGCGCCGAGGCGCATAGCCCGGACCGGCTCGGGTCCAGCCTGCCCCGCACGCGACGTCGCCGGAGGGCGCTCCGGGTACACTGGTTTTCCAAGGACGACCAACGACGGAGGCGGTCACGTGTTCGAACGCTTCACCGACCGGGCGCGACGAGTGCTGGTGCTGGCGCAGGAAGAAGCGCGCCTTTTGAACCACAGTTTCATCGGCACCGAGCACATCCTCCTCGGCCTCATCCACGAGGGCGAGGGGGTCGCAGCCAAGGCGCTCGAGTCGATGGGCATCTCGCTCGAGGCAGTGCGCGAGAAGGTGGAGGAGACGATCGGCATGGCCGGGACGGCGCCGAGCGGCTCACCGCCGTTCACCCCGCGGGCCAAGAAGGTCCTCGAGCTCTCCTTGCGCGAGGCGCTGCAGCTCGGGCACAGCTACATCGGCACCGAGCACATGCTCCTCGGCCTGGTGCGTGAGGGCGAGGGTGTGGCGGCCCAGGTGCTGGTCAGCCTCGGGGCCGACCTGGGGAGGGTGCGCCAGCAGGTGATCCAGCTCATGTCCGGCTACCAGGGCAAGGAGGCGGTCGGTGCCGGCCAGGGGTCGTCGTCGGACGCTCCTTCCGGCTCGCCGGTGCTCGACCAATTCGGGCGCAATCTCACCCAGCTCGCGCGCGACGGCAAGCTCGACCCGGTCATCGGCCGGGAGAAGGAGATCGAGCGGGTGATGCAGGTCCTCTCCCGCCGCACCAAGAACAATCCCGTCCTGATCGGCGAGCCCGGCGTCGGCAAAACGGCGATCGTCGAGGGCTTG
>JAJYWG010000245.1 GCA_021791615.1 Actinomycetes bacterium | reverse complement strand
ACCCAGCTGCGCTCGGTGATCCGAAAGCTCCTCCGTGCCCTCGATCAGAGCGCGCCCGAGCTGGCGGGAAAGGTCCGCTCGGTGCTCACGCGCGACGACGACTACGCCGGGCCGGGGAAGCCGAGCTGTGACTGGGACGACGACGCGGCCCGTGAGGCGCTCGTCGACGCGCTCGTCGGGGACTGCACCGCCGCGCTCGGTGCCCTCGACGGAGAGGAGCTGCACGGCGCCCTCGCCGACGCGGCGCAGCTCGTGGCGATCGTCGCGGGCCAGGATGTCGAGCAAGGTGACGACGGGATCTTCCGGATCGCCCGCAGAGTGGCGAAGGACCGGGTCATCTCGACGGTCGATGTCGAGGCCCGGCACGGTCACAAGTCCCACAACCGCCGCTTCGACGGCTACAAGGCGTAATGCCGATATCGGCATTACGCTTTTGACGCCGCGTAGCCCAAAATGCCGCGTAGGGCGGTGACCTGGCAGATGTAGCCCAGTTGAGGCCGTGATCTGGTGATGGACGGCTCGCTGGACGCGGCATTACGGGTGCGCCATGCTGCTGGCCTCACCAGCAGAGGAGAGGAGCAGCGATGCGCGATAACAGTAGAGAGCAGGTGGAGGGGCCCTTGGCGCGGTTCGCCTCCGGGATCGAGGAGGTGCTCCTCGCTGAGGGCTACTTGGGAAAGTCGGTACGGGTGCTGATGCGCCTCGTGGCAGAACTGAGCCGATGGTTGGGCCGGCACCGCTTGGGGGCCGGTGACCTGAGCGAGGGGGTGGTGGACAAGTTCTTCGAGGCGGGCGGCGGCCGTCGTTGCCAGCGGAGCTCGCAGCGCTCGCTGAAGTTGGTCGTGGCGCACCTGTGCTCCCTGGGGGTCCTCACCTCAGAGGGTGTTGTGCCACCGGGCAGGACGCAGGCCGAGGCCGAGCTGCTCGGCGCCTTCGGGGCCTGGTGCGTCGGGCAAAGGGGCCTGACGCTGACCACGAGGGACCAGTACGTGAGGCGTGCGGCCACTTTCCTGGAACTGTGGCGGCCAGACGGTGGCGCCGGCGTTGGCGAGCTCGACGGTCGCGGTGTCCTTGGCACGGTCCGAGCTGCGGCGGATGTGATGCCAGCACCGTCGCTCAGGTCCATGGTGACAGCGTTGAGGTCGTTATTGCGGTTCTTGTACGTAACGGGCAGGAACCCCGCGCCTCTGGCAAGTGTGGTCCCTTCGCTCAAGTCCTGGCCGCGCACCGCCTTGCCGAACCCGGTACCAGCACAGGAGGCCAGGCAGCTGGTGGCCGCCTGTGACGCAGCGACGGGACGAGGACGGCGCGACGCGGCGGTGCTGCTGGTGCTGTTGCGCCTGGGCCTCCGTGCCGGTGAGGTAGCCCGTCTCGAGCTGGGGGACATCGACTGGCGGCGGGGAGAGGTCACTGTCAGGGGCAAGGGCGGGCACCAAGACGTCATGCCGCTACCGGTCGAGGTCGGTGAAGCGATAGCCGCTTACCTCCGCGCGGGGCGTCCGTCCAGCTCGAGCCGGGCCGTGTTCTTGACAGCGGTAGCCCCGGTCCGGCCGCTGTCGTCCGACGGCGTGGCGCTCTTGGTGGGCCGCGCCTGTGGGCGTGCCGGCGTAGCCAAGACCGGGCCGCACCGGCTACGCAAGACCCTGGCGACCGAGACGCTCCGGGCCGGCGCACCTATGGCGGAGGTGGCCCAACTGCTCCGCCACGCCGACCAGGCGACCTCTTCGATCTACGCTGCTGCCGACGTCGGCGCGGTAGTGGCCCTCGCCCGCCCTTGGCCGGAGGTGCGCTGATGAGCCTCCCGGCCTTGTTGCCTGCTGTCCATGATTACCTGGCCCTGCGCCGGTCCTTCGGCTACGTCCTGGCCGGCCAGGACGGCCCCCTGGCCGACTTTGCCGGCTACCTCGACCGAGCCGGGCTGGGCACCGTGACCGTCGAAGCGGCCCTCGCCTGGGCGGTCGGGGCGGGGGCAACCCAATTGCGCCACTACCAGCGCCTCGCCATGGTGAGGGGGTTCGCCACCTACCTGCAAGCCATCGACCCGAGCTGCGAGGTCCCGCCGAAGGACCTCCTGCCAGAGGGCCGCCGACGTGTCCCCCCTCATATCTACAGCGACGAAGAGCTCGTCGAGCTGATGAGGCTGAGCCGCCTCCTACGCCCGCCGCTGCGGGCCCTCACGACCGAGACGGCCATCGGGTTGTTGGCGGTGACCGGCCTCCGCTCGGGGGAGCTGGTGCGCCTTCGCTACGACGACGTCGACCTTGGTGCTGGCCGGTTGAGGGTCATCGCCACGAAGTTCAACAAATCGAGGGAGCTGGCGCTGCACGCCACCACGGTGGAGGTGCTCGAGGAGTACCGACGCGCTCGTGACCTCTGTTGGCCACCGTCGGCAACCAGCGGGTTCTTTGTGTCCAGCCGCAGGGGCCGCCTCGGCCAGACTACACTTGAGCAGACCTTCACCCAGCTGGTCGGCCAGGCCGGGCTGGCGCCACCCCCGGGGTCCAGGGCACGCCGGCCGAGGCTCCATGACCTCCGCCACAGTTTCGCGGTCAGCACCCTCCTCCGGTGGCACCGAGCCGGCCTGGACGTCCAGGCCTTGTTACCGGCACTTTCTGCCCAGTTGGGCCATGTCGACCCGGTTATGTCTTCAGTTATAGTGTCCACGGGGTAGAGTGTCTCATTCCGCGGCTCGACCTCGATTTCATCGACTACGACGCGGCAGCACGGTGCGTGGTTGTCGGGGAGGACGGCGTCGGGCGCGCGCTCGTACCACGGGCGGCCGAGCGGTTCGCGTGCCTGGGCATCCCTGACCGGACCCCGTGCATCGACCCGCAGAGCGGTGACGAGCAGCTCCTGAACCGCTTTTTTGCGGACCTTTGGGTGCTGGGGGGCTTGGCGGAGAACACGGTCCGTTCCTATGCGAGAGATGTCGTGGTGTGGGCCAGGTTCTTGCGCGACGCGCGGGGCAAGTCGTGGCTGGAAGCAGACCGGTCCGACCTCTTGGCGTTCCACAAGCTACGCAGGCATACGGGGGTGCCGGGCTGGGCGGGAGCAACACGGACGATCAGTGGGCGGTCATGGGACCGGGCGGTCTGCGCCCTCGCCAAGCTGTACGACTGGGCCGGGCTCCACGAGCTCATCGACCGAGCACCGTTCATATCTTCCGGCGCGAACGTGGCGGCGATCGAAGAGCACGCCCGTTGGGGCCGGCGGGCGACAAGGCGCTTCGGCAGAGAGGGCGCCCCACAGAGCCGTCATGCGATGGTCCTGCTGGACGAGGAGCAGTACCGCCTGTGGAGAGATGCCGGCGTCCGTGGCATGGCCGCCGGCACCACAGCCCTCCCGGCATACCGAGGGCGCAATTCCGAGCGGAACGCTCGCTTCTGCGACACCTTGGTGACCACCGGGGCCCGGGTCAGCGAGCTGGCCGCCATGGTGGTCCAAGAGCTCCCCTCGCTCGACGGGCCGGCCGAGGGTCGGGGGCCGTTGGTCGAGCTCGGCTTCGCTGCCTCGGTCACCAAGGGCGGCCGAGGCCGGCGGGTGCCAGTGGCGACGTCGGTCGTGGCGCGCCTGTGGGAGTACGTGCGCTGGGACCGCGAGCAACGAGTGCGGGCGGCGCGGGCGCGCGGCGACTACGAGCGGCTGCTCCAGGGCGGCCAAGCCCTCGCTTGCCGCAACCTGACAGCGACGGGCTGCCAGGTCCAAGAGGGAGACGGGTCCTGGGGCCAGCGGCGCTGGAGCGGCTTGGACGCCTCCGGGCGGCGGCGGCTGGTGGAGGTGGACGGGTCGGGCCAGGCCATCGGGCCGGTGATGCTGTGGCTGGCCGAGGGAGGCGAGCCAGCGGCGCTCAAGTCGTGGCAGACGATGTTCCGCCGGGCGAGCGAACGTTGCGCGGCGGCAGGGGTCAGCCTGGAGGTGTCTCCGCACGTGCTCCGTCATTCCTACGCGACCAGGGTCTTGTCGGCCCTAATTGCGGCGCAGCTGGACACAGGTAACGTCGCCGAAGCGTTCGGCGGCATCCCCGAGACCAGGTACCGCAAGGTCTTCGGTGACCCGTTGCGCACGTTGCAGAGATGGCTCGGGCACCAGTCCATAACCAGCACCTTCATTTATTTGGACAACATCGCCGAGCTCCGGGACTTCCATGCCCGCAGCGTGCAAGAGGTCTTCGATGCCTTCGTAGGCGACCTGGCCGCCCGTCAGCCCGCCCCGGAGGGGAGGAAGCGCTGATGGGCCGGCGTCCCGGGCAGAAACTTACGTTTGCCCCGGGCCACAGCGCGGCCGCCGAGCTGGGGCCGGTGTGGGTCGACCAGGACCTCCCGATGGTCCTGGCGTGCCAGTTCCCCCACGAACGCAAGGTGAGCCGCTTCGAGCTGGGCTCGGTGCCCGGTGAGCGCCTCAAACGCCAGTTGGTGCAGTGCCTGTTCACGATGTCCGAGCCTGACCGCGGTGTGGGCTCCTCATCGAGCGCGCAGCACTTCGTGGTGGCGATGCGCGCCTTCCTGCGGTTCCTTGCAGGCAAAGGGGTTGGCGCCCGCGGGCTCGACGACCTCGGGGCTGACGTAGTCGACCGGTTCCAAGACGCGATGGTCGAGCGCTACGGCAGCGAAAGTAGCCAGCCGTGCTCATTGGTCAGCGCGCTCTGCGCGCTGCTGCGCGAAGCCGTCGAAGAGCACGGCGCGACCCTCAGCCCAGCACTGCAGCGCAGGTTGGCCTTTGGTGCGACGTGCGCCAAGCCAGCGACCGTGCCCCGCGATGCCTACACGCTTGGCGAAGCGCGGGCGATCGCCCACGCCGCTAGGCGCGACGTCGGCCGGGTCATGCGGCGTTTGCTCGGCGAGGGACCGGCGTTGCTGGCGACAGGAGGCCACCCAGACCACAGCGCTGGTGGCTGGCACAGCATGGCAAATGTCGCCTGGTACTTGGACAACCACGGGGACCGCACGGTCGCGCAGCTGCGCGAGGAATCGAGGGGCGCGTTCGTGCCCAGCTATATGAACAGGCTGTCGACGGCCCGGCGGCTGTTGTGGCCAACTCCTCGTGACCTGGTCGGGTTTTGGGCCCTGCTGCTGCTCCAAAGCGAGCTCACGCCGGCGTCGGCCGCGCTCCTTACTATTGATTGCCTCGCCAACCCCTCTGCGGGCAAAGTCACGATCCGCCACCACAAGTACCGGGCGGGCCGCTCCCGCTCCGAGCGCGTCGCCCGGGTGCCCGACGGGCAGGGCACTTCCCCAGGTGGGCTGGTCCGCAACCTGGTGCGGGCCGGCGAGCGGGCGCGCCGCTGGGCGGGCTCCGATGCGTTGTGGGTGGCGGTCACAGAGAGGAGCGGGTTCACGACGGGCGCCACCGAGCACTTCCGCGTCCGGAACGCCGAGGGCAGGAGCTCGCCGCTCCAGCAGTTCGCCCTCGATTACGACCTCGTCTGGGAGTCACCAGCGCCGGGTACCGAGGAGCGGCTGGCGTTGCACGGGAGCCGGCTCCGTAAGACCTACGTGGCAGCTGCCTACCGGGCAGTTGGAGGCGACATCGCGGCGACAGCGCACGCCGCCGGGAACACTCCTCCGGTCGCGATGCGCCATTACGGCGACATCGCCTCGCTCGGGCCGCTGCACGCCTGGACCGTGAGCGACGCGCTCTACGAACGGGTCGAAGCCGCCCGGGCCGGTGCCCGCTCGGGAGGGGCGCCCGTGGTGGTCGGCACCCGAGCTTCGTCGGCACCGGAGGCTGGGAAGCCGAGCGCCGGCCCGGGGCTCCTCGAGGTGCAACTGGCAGGCTGCCGTGGTTTTTTCGACAGCCCCTTCGGCACTGCTGGCGAGGGTTGCCCTGTCAGCTTCACCGGCTGCTTGCAGTGCCGCAACGCTGTTATCAGCGCCGGGAAGCTCCCAGCGGTCGTCACCTACCTCCACCACATCTTGGGCCAGCGGTTCTTGATGGGCGAAGAAGAGTGGTGCGAGGCCTGGGGGGCTGACTTCGTCCGCATCGTCGACGACGTGCTCCCGCGCTTCGACGAAGCCACCCTCGCGGCAGCCCAGGAGCAAGCCCGGAGCGCCGACGGCGCCGGCTTCTACCTGCCGACCGTGGCAACCGCCCGGAGGTACCGCCATGGCTGAGGGCCGCCCGGCCGCCAGCCAGCGGGCGGAAAAGAGGAGGCTCGGCTCGGCGTGTTGGGCTGACTGGGAGCCGGTCTGCCCACTGCCCGGCTGGGAGGCACTGGGGCTGCCACGTTTTGGCGATGACCGTTGGGACTTCCGCGCCCACCCTCACGCCATCGACAAGGCCTGCGAGCAGGACTGGATCTACGACTGGAGGCGGGCCCCCAACCCGGCTCACGAACTGGCGATGCGGGAGTTCGCCATGGGCCGCATGAACCGACCCCTACGCCTGCCCTGTGCGGGCCGGTTCACCTGGCCGCCCTCCACTACGCTGCTCCATCTGCGGTCCTTGGAGCCGTTCCTCGCCTGGCTGGGCACCAACCTGGCGGGCAAGCCGCTCGAGGCAATCGACCAGGGCGACCTCAACGTGTACGCCAAGGAGGTGCTCGCTGGCCGGGGTGGCCGGAGCTACAAGTACAACCGGCTCCGTGCCGTACAAGTTTTTTTCGCTTACTTCACCGTTGCTGCCAGCTCCGAGCACGCAGGTGACCGCCTCGAGCTTTGCCTGGTGACCGACCTGGTCCCCTGGGCCGGCAAGGCGGTGACAAGCGTGATCGGTCGCAACCGGCGGGACCAGAACCGCACGCCCCGTGTACCGCCGGCGGTCATGGACCCGTTGCTCCGCTGGGCGTTGTTCTACGTGGAGGTAGCCGCCGCTGACATCCTCGCCGCCCATCGCGAGCTTCAGTCCTACCCCTGCGACGCCGCTTACGGCTATGGGACAGACGACTATGCCGACCGCCTCGACCGCTTCCTCGCTGGCCACAGGGTGCCCATGCTCGCCGGAGGCAAGCTGGCGCTCACTCACCTCGCTATGGCCGCCCGGCTGCCGCGACGCTGGCTCCAGGGCCGCCATGCCCGTTGCCAGATCGGAGCGGCCGGACGTGAGCACGGCACCGAGATAGTCGATTGGGCCTGCTCGGGCGAGGAGATCTGTCGGTCGGTCGAACAGTTCGTCGCCGTACGTCGCCGCTCTGGCCGGGGCATCCCCGTCTACGACCTACCCGAGGGCGGGAGGGCCGGTCGCAAGGACATCGGCGATGTCAACGTCGCTTTGTGCCTCGCGATGTGCGGGTACTACATGCCAGCCGCCCGCCACTGGCGGGAGGCGGCCTCTGTCCTGGAGGCTGCCCGAGCCGAACTGGGCGGCGAGCCGGGCGGGATGGGCACAGCAGTCTCTGCCGGCCCTGAGACCGGCCAGCCCTGGCGGGGCCGGTTCTCTCCGGCTTCGCTCGCCTTCGAGTCCAGGATGCTGCAGACAGCTAGTTTCCTCGTAACTACCTACCTTTCGGGCATGCGGGGTGACGAGGTGCTCGCGCTCCGGGCTGGCTGCTGCCGCCAGGACACCACCGCCGACGGCCTCATCTACGTGTACCGCCTCCAGAGCACGCTCAGCAAAGGCCAGCCAAAACCGACTACCGCGAGCTGGGTGGTCACCGAGCATGTGCACCGTGCCGTCGGGGTCCTCGAGCAGTTGCCTCGGCTGCCGAACCGCAGCGATGCCCGGGCCAGCGAGGGGGGCCTCACCGTTCGCGCCCGCCGCCGGGCCGACCGTCTCTTCCAGTTCGGCAACGACCTGCACGGTGCGATCAGCTCGTTCGTCGCCCACGTGAACGAGCTAGTGGGCCACGACCTCCTTGATGGCCGTGGCGTCAACGCCCGGTCCCTGCGGCGGACCTTGGCCTGGTACATCGCCCACCGTCCCTTTGGCACGACTGCATTGGCCATCCAGTACAAGCACGTTCATGCCACGATAAGCGAGGGCTACGTCGGCTTTGCCGACAACGAGTTCAAAGAGCTCCTCGTCACCGAAGCTGTCGAAGCCGAGCTCGAAGCACTGGCCGAGCGGCTACTTGCCCGCCAGGGTGGGGCTGGGATCGTCCGGGCCGCCGAGCCGAGCCGCACCTCCAGGCGTCTCGACGAGATCGCCCGCGACACCGCCCGGTTCCCCGGCCTTGTCGACCCCGACGGCCACTACGAACACCGCCTGCTGCGTGACGAGCACCTCACTTATCACCTAGGCGGCTGCGCCAACTGCGCCTTCGACCCTGCCTCCAGCCTGTGCAACCCGGGCGGCACCCACCCCGTCATGGCCCACTGCCGCTGGTGGGAGTGCAGCTGTGCCGAGCACCTGCCCGAGCACCTGGCAGCTGTCGAGGACGCGATCGCCGAAGCCCGCCGCCATCTCCGGCTCCAGAGGCTCCCAGCCCCCCAACGCGAGGTCCTCCGCCACCAGCTCGAGGCCATGGAGGCCAAGCGTCACGCCATCATCGAGGCGAACCATGGCCCGTGACGAGAGAGCTGACCGCATTGCGGTCCGCCGTGCTGCCGAGCGTTGCCTCGCCGACGACGCCAGCCGGAACGTCGCCGCATTGGCCAAGGCGTCGGGCATCCCCCGCGCCACGCTCTACCGCCGCTACAGCGACCTCGTCGAGGCCTTCGCACGGCAGTGCGCGCAAGCCGACGTAGGCCAGAGCACCGTCGCACTCCTCCGCTCCGAGCTGGCCGAGCTCCGTGAGCACGACCGGCTCCGCCTCGACCGCATCGAGGCGCTCGAGGCCGAGAACCATGCGCTACTGAACGCGGCCCGGCTGCTGGAGGCCGAGAACGCCGAGCTGCGGGCCGCCCACGACGAAAACCGCGCTGCCCGGATCGTCCCCTTCGACCGGCCCACGCCCAGGACGGACGTCGGCGCCCTGTCGTGGGGACAGCTCCGCGCCGAGCACCTTGCCCTCATCCAAGAGCACGCCGAGACGAAGGCCGAGCTGTACCGCGCTCGAAAAGCGCTCACTCGCCTCAAAGCCAAACGGCAAGCGGAGCAGCGACCGTGACAA
>JAJYWG010000207.1 GCA_021791615.1 Actinomycetes bacterium | reverse complement strand
CCGGTGGCCGCCGAGAAGGAGTGAGCTCCGAACAACGCTTTGGGTGTCGCTTATCTCCAGCCTTCGGGATCGGTCGCCTGGACGTGTCCCGTTCACCAATGCGTGCTGGTAGTTCGGAGAAGACCTGAAGCAGCTCGTGTGGATCCTGACCGTGGCGGCCGACGGGGCGGTGCCGCTCTGTCACCGAGTGGCTGACGGCAACACCGAGGACTCGACGACCCACGTCGCCACCTGGGACGCCCTCTGCCAGCTGCTCGGAAGATCCGACTTCCTCTACGTCGCCGACTCGAAGCTCTGCGTGAGGGCGACCATGGCCCACATCGGCCGGTTGGGCGGGCGCTTCGTGACCGTGCTCCCCCGGAGCCGCAAGGAGGACGGGGCAATGCGCGACTGGCTCGTCACCCACGAGCCGGCGTGGCGCGAGGCGCTCGTCCTGCCCGGCCGCCGGGGGGACGACACACCCGACGTCTACAGCATCGTCGAGTCCCCCTGGCCCTCGGCCGAGGGCTACCGGGTCATCTGGGTGCGCTCGTCGGCCAAGGTGGCACGCGACGAAGAGGCCCGCCGGGTCCGCATTGCCGCGGGCATCGCGGCAATGGACGCCATCAACGTGCGCTTGTCGTCATCGAGGACCCGACTCACCTCGAAGGTCACGATCGCGAAGGAGGCCGACGAGGACCTCGAGGAGTGCGGGGCGACCCGCTGGGTCAGCTACGAGATCGAAGAGGTGACCGAGGTCCGCCACCGCCAGGAGTCGCGGGGCCGTCCGGGGAAGAGCACCCGCTACCGCCGGATCGAGAAGATCCGCCACCGCCTGCGCTTCAGCGTGCGCGAGGACGTGGTCGCCCACGACGCCTGCTCCGACGGGTGCTGGCCGCTCGTGACCAACGTGGGAGACCTCGACGCCGTCGAGCTCCTCGTTGCCTACAAGTACCAGCCTCACCTCGAGCGCCGCCATCACTTGTTGAAGGGGGACCAACTCGTCGCGCCCGTCTTCTTGCAGGACCCGGCGCGCATCGAGGGGCTCATGACCTGTCACTTCATCGCGCTACTGCTCCAGGCCCTCATGGAGCTTGAGGTCCGTCGGGAGATGGCGCGCCGAGGCATCGAGGCGCTCGCCCTCTACCCCGAAGAACGTCCCTCGACCGCGCCGAGCGCGGCGCGCATGATCGAGGCGTTCACCGGGGTCGCTCGCCACCGGCTCTTCGATGCTGACGGCAACCTCGTCCAGACCTTCGCCCCGGTGCTCACGCCTCTCCAAGAAGAGCTCCTCGACCTCCTCGGCGTGTCCCCCAGCGCCTACTCCTGATCAGTCTGCTGGGGACAGAAAACCGGCCCGAGAAGTGCGGAACGTGGGCCGAATGGACGGCAAAGGTCTGGTTCGCATCGTTACTGCGCGACGGCTTCGCACTCACCGCTGCCGGCACCACCGAGCTGTTCTCCACCATCGCCGAAGGTGTGCTCCGCTCGGTCCTGGCCGGCCAAACCTTGACCCATGACCTCGACGCGGCGATCGAGCACATGATGAGCGGATTCCTCGAGCTGGCTGTCCATCCCGACGTACCCGACGGCGTACGTGCGCTTGCTGCCTCTGGAGCACGCCTCGTCACGTTGGGCAACGGCTCGACCGCGGTCGCAGAGAGACTCCTTGCAGCCGCCGGGATCCGTGACCACTTCGAGCGGCTGCTATCCGTCGAGGACGCCGGGGTGTGGAAGCCAGCCGCGGCGGCCTACGAGTATGCGGCGCGCACCTGTTCGGTCGATCCGGCGGACATGCTGCTCGTCGCCGTGCACCCCTGGGACATCGACGGCGCCAAGCGAGCCGGCTTGCGCACCGCGTGGGTCAATCGTCAAGGTCGGCCGTATCCGGCCCACTTCCTCGCCCCCGACCACTCCGTCGCCGCACTGTCGGAGCTTGCCGGAGTGGTCGGTTAGACCTTCCGGACTGACGTGTTCGGGCTCAGCCAAGGGCAGCGCCACGCCGGGACAGGACGGCCGTCGCTCCGCGCGCCGGGACGAGCACCGTCCCGGAGAGGCACGCCCGTTCGCCACGAGCGTCCGTCGGCTCGAGGGTGAAGGCAGCGAGCAGCTCACCCAGCACGATCTCCATCTCAGCGAGTGCCAGTTCCACTTTGAGGCATCGCCTCGTGCCCCCGCCGAAGGGTATCCACGTCGCGGGGTTGGGCACGGAGCCGCCGATAAGTCGCTCGGGGAAGAACGCGTCGGGCAAAAAGTACCGCTCAGGGTGGCGGTGGACGAGCAGCGGCGCCACCGCGACCAGGGTGCCCACCCCAAGGAGATGGCCGGCCAGCTCCATTGGTCCCGTCAGCTCGCGTACGGTGTCGACGACACGAGGCCGCCACCGGAGCACCTCGCGGATGACACCCTCGAGATAGCTCTGGTCGCCAGCAGCGAGCAATTCCGGGCCTCCCGGCATGAATGTGGGTCATCCGGCGGGTCCGCCAACTCGCTCGTGTGGCAACAGATGCGTGATCGGGCCGACCGTCAGCACGACGAGCGCAAGCGCTGCCTTGGTGGAGTGGAAGCCATAAGCCCGGTTGACGACGAGGCGGACCCGTCGGTTCAGGCCCTCGTGGCGGGCATTGTTCACGCCCAGGCGAATCGCGGCCAGGATGCCAGCCTTGTGCTTGCGGATCGTCTTTGCCAACGTGACGAAAGGTTTCAGCCCCGAGCGCTGGGCCTTCGAGCAGAACCGATCGAGAAGCGCGCCCACCTCTTCGGGTGTCAGGTCTCCGTGGGAGACGGCGCGAATCGCCTCCTTCAAGGTGTAGGCACGCCACACTGCCCCGCAAGCCCGGCGGAGCCGTCGGAGGGTGGCAGCCTGTTCGTCGCTCAGGTTCTCGGGGTTCTTGAGCAGGTTCCAGCGCGCCCCATTGAAGCGCTTGGCCGCCTGCTCGTCCGCCCGGCGCATCTCCTGCCAGTGGGCGCGACGGACGGCGTCGAGAGCCTTCGTCGCCAGGGCCACGACATGAAATGGGTCGTAACAGATGACGGCTTGGGGAGCGTGGCCCTCCTTCTTCACGGACTTGGCGTAGCCGGCGGACATGTCCATGGAGACCGCACTGAGCTGCCCCGAGCGCTTCGTCCCGAGCTCGGTGAAGAACCGGTCGAAGGCCGCTTGCCCCCGGCCCTCGTCCCCCCACACGATGCAGCGCCGATTGTGGTCCGAGACCAGGGTCAAGAACCGGGCCTGCATTCGCCAGGACACTTCGTCCACGCCGATGCAGAAGAGGTGCTCGAGCCGAGCGGGGTCGAGCCGCTCGCCCATCACCCGGGTGATGATCCGACCCACGGTGTCCTAGTCGATGCGTAACAGCCGGCCGATCGTCGCCTTGTCCGCCGTGGTGGCCAGGTAGCCGACCAGGTCCTCGAAGTCCCTGGTGAACCGGGATCCCGCCCGGGCGAATGGGACTCCTTCGGTCACGACTCCGTGGGTGGGGCAGCGCAGCCGGGCGAGGGGCGCTCGGACCTCCAGGCGCCAGATCCCGAGGTCGAGGTGCCGCCAGGTGGAGGCGTCGGGCCGGGTGTCGTAGCGGGCGGAGGTCGTATGGCTGCAGAGAGGGCAGATGAGGAGCCGGCGGCGCAGGACGATACTGACCACGACGACGCCTGGCTCGAAGGCCACCTCGCGGACCCAGACCTCCGGGAGGGCGAGAAGGCGAGAGAATGCAGCGGTGACACGCACGGGCGTTCGTCCTTCGTTCGGCTTGCTGAGCAGCTCCGAACCTACGGCCCCGTGCGTGTCACCCCACGATCGACCCTGGCCGTGATCTGCGGCAGGCTGCTTCGTCAGCCTGCATGAGAGCCCCGAGCAGCCGGCGTGTCGGGGTCGAGGTGGAGCGCCCGGAGGCGCAGCCGAGGACGAACGACCTTGGCGCCGACATGGAGCCGGCTGCTACTCCGCCATCCGCCAGCGGGATGCCAGTCGTGGTACCGGGTTCATGCACACGGGATCCTCACCGGCACCCACATTCATGCCGGGAGACCCCAAAAATGGTGGAGGCGATGGGACTCGAACCCACGGACCTCTTGACTGCCAGTCAAGCGCTCTACCAGCTGAGCTACGCCCCCGTTGGTGACTGACCACGATACACGCGCCGCCCCGGGCCCGGTTCCCGCTCTTCGGGGCGATTCGAACTTGCGTCGGGCAGTGCCCGATGGGCGGGAAGCTAGCATCCGGCTCCGTGAACGCTCTCGAACCAGGGTGTGCGACGTGACCGGGGGTCGGTGATGGCCCGGGCCTACGACGTGGCCGGGATCGAGGAGAAGTGGCAACGCCGGTGGGCCGAAGACGGGACCTACCAGGTGGAGAACGACGACCCGAGGCCTCCGTTCTACGCGCTGTGCATGTACCCGTACCCCTCGGGGCCGGCCCACCAGGGTCACGTTCGCAACTACACCTTCGGGGACCTGGTCGTTCGGCACCGGACCATGCGGGGCAA
Source organism: Actinomycetes bacterium (assembly GCA_021791615.1). The sequence goes on along the minus strand of JAJYWG010000207.1, from coordinate 39,912 downwards.
CGCCGTCCTCTCCCCGATTGGGTTCGACTCGTTCGGCCTGCCGGCCGAGAACGCCGCCATCCGGACCGGGACCCACCCGCGGACGTTCACCGACCAGAGGATCGCCGAGCTGAAGGCGTCGCTGGTCCGCCTGGGTGCCGTCTACGACTGGCGCCGGGAGGTCCGGAGCCACGACCCGGCCTACATCCGCTGGAACCAGGTCATCTTCGAACGGCTCCTCGATGCGGGTTTGGCCTATCGGGCGAACGCCCCGGTGAACTGGTGCCCGGGGTGCCAGACCGTCCTGGCGAACGAACAGGTCCTGTCCGACGGGACCTGCGAGCGCTCGGGCGACCCGGTCGAGCGCCGGGACTTGGAGCAGTGGTTCCTGCGGATCACCGCCTACGCCGACGAGCTCCTGGCCGGCCTGGACGACCTCGACTGGCCCGAGCGGGTGAAGACCATGCAGCGCAACTGGATCGGTCGCTCCGAGGGCGCCGAGCTGGACCTGGCCGTCGTCGGCCGGGATGGTTCGGACGGGCGTCCCCCCCTGGCCCTCCGGGTCTTCACCACCCGGCCCGACACCATCTTCGGGATGACCTACGCCGTCCTCGCCCCCGAGCACCCCCTGGTGGACGACGTCACGACCCCAGCACAGCGGCCGGTGGTGGACGAGCTCCGCCGTCTGGCGGCGGCTCGCTCGGAGATCGAGCGGACGGCGTCGGCCGAGGGCGGCGCGGCGCTCGAGAAGCGTGGCGCCTACACCGGCACCCAGGTCGTGAACCCGTTCACCGGCGCCGAGGTCCCGCTCTTCGTGGCCGACTACGTGCTCATGGGCTACGGCACCGGTGCCATCATGGCCGTGCCGGCCGAGGACGAGCGGGACTGGGCCTTCGCCCAGGCGTACGGGCTCCCGGTGGTCCGCACCGTCCGGCCCCCCGAGGGGTGGGACGACGAGGGTCGGGGGGCGTACACCGGGGCCGGCGAGAAGATCAACAGCGGCTTCCTCGACGGCCTGGAGATCGCCACGGCCAAGGAGCGGGCGATCGAAGCCCTCGAGGCACGGGGTCTCGGGGTGCGCACGGTGCACTACCGGCTCCGGGACTGGCTGGTGTCACGGCAGCGATACTGGGGCTGCCCCATCCCCGTGATCCACTGCCCGAAGCACGGGGTGGTCCCCGTTCCCCTGGACCAGCTCCCGGTCCTGGCCCCCGACGACGTGGCGTTCGAGCCCACCGGGAAGTCGCCGCTCGCCTCCCACGAGGGGTTCCGGCGCACGACGTGCCCGGTGTGCGGTGGGCCGGCCGAACGCGAGACCGACACCATGGACACGTTCGTGGACTCGAGCTGGTACTTCCTCAGGTTCTGCGACCCATTCCACGAGGACATGGCCTTCGACCCGGCCGCGGCCAGGCACTGGATGCCGGTGGACCAGTACATCGGCGGCATCGAGCACGCCATCCTCCACCTCCTCTACGCCCGGTTCTTCACCCGGGTCCTCATCGACACCGGGTTGGCCCCAGGTCTCGGCCGAGAGCCGTTCCAGCGCCTCTTCACCCAGGGGATGATCCGGATGGACGGGACCAAGATGTCCAAGTCCAAGGGCAACCTCATCTCGCCGGCCCGGTACTTCGAGTCAGTGGGCGCCGACGGCCTCCGGCTGTTCCACCTGTTCGTCGGGCCGCCGGCCGACGACTTCGATTGGACCGAGCAGACCGACCAGGTCATCGACGGATGTGGCCGCTTCCTCGATCGGCTCTGGCGCCTCCTCGAGGCCGTCGGGGAGCGCGGCGGGGAGCGAGCACCCGAGCACCCGTTCGATCCCGCGGCGAGCCTGGCTCTCCGGCGGACCACCCACCGCACTGTGGCCCAGGTGTCGGCGGACCTGGATCGCTGGTCGTACAACACCGCGGTGGCCCACTGCATGGAGCTCGTGAACTCGGCCCACAAGGCGATGTCCTCGGAGCGGGCGGCCAGCACCGAAGCGTTGGAGGAGGCCTGCGACATGCTCCTCCTCCTGCTGGCCCCCATGGCGCCGCACGTCACCGCCGAGCTGTGGGAGCGCCGTCATCCCGACGAGTTGGCCCTTCACCTCCAGGCCTGGCCCACGGCCGACCCCGGGCTGGTGGCCGAAGACACGGTGACCATGGTCGTCCAGGTGAACGGCAAGGTCCGGGACCGCCTCGAGGTCGACGCTTCCATCGGAGAGGAGGAGGCACGGTCGGCGGCCCTGGCATCGCCCAAGGTGCGGGCGGCGCTGGGAGACGCCGAGCCCGCCCGGGTCGTGGTCCGCCCGCCCAAGCTGGTGAACGTGGTGCTCTGAGGGGATCGACCTCCGGTCCCGACGGTCACCGACGCCGGCCGCCTCACCGACGTCGGCGTGGAGCTCCCGGCCGCCCCGTCCTTCGGGGATCAGTCCCGGGGGAAGCCGGCCAGCAGAGCCCGCCACTGGTCGGCGGAGACCTTGTAGGGAGCGTAGAAGCTGAATCGGTCCACCAGGTCGCCGAAGCGCTCGGTGATCCGGGCCGGCACCTCTTCGAGGGGGCACACCACGGCGAAGGCCTCGAGCATCTCGTCGTCGATCAGCTCGCCCATGGCCGCCCACTCGCCGCGCTTGGACAGCGTGTTCAGCTCAGGGTGGAGATCGCCCCAGCCGTGGAGCTCGAGGACCGGGCGGTAGGCCGGGGTAGAGCCGTAGAAGGCGATCTGGGCCTTCACCGCCTTGGTAGCCGCTTCGACGTCCTCGTCGGTGGCGCCGGTGACCACGAAGCCGGGGTAGGAGACGACGAGGTCGGCACGGGTCTTCCCCGCTTTGGCCGCACCCCGTTCGAGGGCCGGGATGCTCACCTCGCGCAGGTAGCGCTCGGTGGTGAACCCGTGGGCCAAGAGCCCGTCACCGACCTCGCCGGCGACTTCGGTCATGAGCTCGCCCACGGCCGCCAGGAGGATCTTCGGGTTCCCGAAGGCGTTCGGGCCAGGACTGAAGAACGGGGTCATGAGCGTGTGGGTGTAGAACTCGCCCCGGAACGCCAGCTTCTCCCCGGTGGCCCACGACGCCCAGATGGCCCGGATGGCCAGGATCAGCTCTCGCATGCGGGGGGCCGGGTGGGACCAGGGCATGGAGTAGCGCTTGGTGATGTGGGGCTTGATCTGCGAGCCGAGGCCCAGGATGAACCGACCGCCGGACAGCTCGTGGAGGTCGTTGGCCAGGATGGCCAGGTTCATCGGATTGCGGGCGAAGGCCACGGCGATGCCGGTGGCCAGCTCCAGGCGCTCGGTGGCGTCGGCGGCGATGGCCAGGGGGAGGAACGGGTCGTGCCCGGTCTCGGCCGACCAGACCCCGTCGTAGCCGATCTCCTCCGCGGCTCGGGCCGCGGTGGCGATCCCCGTGCGGTCGAACCCGATCCCACCGTCGATCTTCATGGCCGGCACCATAGCAATGCCGGGCCCACCGTGGTTCGACCGGGGAGCGGCGCTACCCCTCCTCGCGCAGGAACTTCTCCAGCTCGGCGGCGATCTCGTCGCCCGAGGGAACCTCCTCCATGCCGAGGGCGTTCCCCTCGGAGGCGTCGATGCTCTCCTCGAGCTTTCGGACCATGGCCAGGTGCTCGGGGTTGCCGGCGATCAGCTCGTCCACCTGCCTGCGGGAGCTGTCGGCGGCGCTTCGGAGCGTCGACGCGTCCAGCGAGAGCCCCGCCACCGAGGCCAGCCCGTCGAGGAGGGCCGCACTGGCGTCGGGGAAGGGCATGGCGGCGACGTAGTGCGGCACGCGGGCCCACAGGCTCACGACATCGACTCCCGCAGCGCCGAACCCCAGCTCCAGGGCGGCGAGGACCCCCGCCGGCACCTCGAGCTCGCCTTGGACCACTCCGATGCGGTGGACCAGCTCGGCCGAGGTCGCCGGCGCGGTGGCGGCGAGCTTCACCGGGCGGGTGTGCGGCGCCGGTGCGGGGAAGGCACCCAGGCCGACCACCATGCGGACGTGGTAGCCGAGGGCCAGGCCCACCACGTCGTCGACGAACTGGCGCCAGTGGAAGTCCGGCTCGGGTCCCACCAGGAAGAGCATGTCGGCCCCTCGTTGGTCGGCCCCGTGACGGATCTGGGTGCGGGGCCAGCTGAGCTCGGTGGTGACGCCGTCGACGATGTGGACCACCGGACGGCGGGCCCGCTGGTCCAAGAAATGGTCCCCGTCGAAGGTGACGACGGCTTCGTTGCCGCCGGCGGCCAGGAGGGCGGCGATGGCCGTCGCCGCTCCGAGACCGGCGTCGACCCACCCTTCGAGGGCGACGACGAGGACCGGGTCACGGAGGACCGGCGTCGAGGTGATCTCGTAGCGGGGGGACGGGTCGGGCACCGTCACGATCCTTCCAAGGTGGCCGCCGCCAGCTGGGCGAGCCGGGCCACCGTCTTGGGGAACGAATCGACGCTCCCGGCATCCCCCGCCCCGGCCCCGGCCACGTAGCGCGCGTAGACGCCCTGGAGGATGCAGGCGAGCTTCCAGTAGCCGAAGGCCATGTAGAAGCCGACCTGGGACACGTCACGACCCGATTTCTCGGCGTAGCGGGCGAGGACCTCACGGCGCGTGGCGAACCCCGAGGCGTTCGTCGGGGGAGCTTGGCCCAAGAACGGGTCGCCGTCACCGGGTTCGGCCCAGTAGACCATCAGCAACCCGACGTCGGCCATCGGGTCTCCCAGGGTGCAGATCTCCCAGTCGAGGACCGCGGCCACCCGGCCGTCGGCGCCCAGGACCACGTTGTCCAGGCGGTAGTCACCGTGGACGATAGTGACGTCCCCCGGGCGGCCGTCGCCGGGGGCGGGGATGGCGTCGGCCAGCGCCGCGCCCACCTGCTCCACGAGGGAACGGTGGTCGTCGTCGGGTCCGGCCATCTGGCGGAACTGCTCGGTCCAGCGGCGGAGCTGGCGCTCGATGTACCCGCCTCGGCGCCCGAGGTCGCCCAACCCGACCCGATCGGGGTCCACGGCGTGCAGGGCGGCCAGGGTGTCGGCCATCTCGTCGCCGATCCGGGAGCGGGTCTCGCGGTCGAATGCCGACTCCGCCGCCGCCTGGTCACGCAGGATGTGACCCTCGACGAACTCCATCACGTAGAACGGCGCGCCGTTCACCTCGGGGTCCTGGCACAGCCCGTAGGTGGCCGGCACCGGCACGGCCGTCGGGCCCAGGGCGGTCATCACCCGGTACTCGCGGGCCATGTCGTGGGCGGTGGGCAGCACGTGGCTGGTCGGGGGCCGGCGGAGGGCGTAGACGCCGCCGGCGGCGTCGGTCACCCGGTACGTGAGGTTCGACCGGCCTCCGGCCACGAGGTCGTAGGTGAGGGGTGGGACGGCTCCGGGGACGTGCTGGCGGAACCAGTTGGTCACACCCGCGTCGTCGATGCCGACCGGCACGGAGTCCGCAGCGGGCGGTGGCGCCGGAGGGGCGGGCGATGCCGCGCCTCCCTCGGGAGCTCGGTGTAAAGGGCTCATGGACCCGACGCTACCCGGTAGGGTCGTGGCAATGGTCGACGTCACCGACGCCACGTTCGAGCAAGACGTGCTGGCCCGCTCGGCCACCGTGCCGGTGGTGGTCGACCTCTGGGCTCCGTGGTGCGGACCGTGCAAGGCCCTGGGACCGATCCTCGAGCGGGTGGTGGCGGCCACCGCGGGGGCGGTGGAGCTGGTCAAGGTGAACGTCGACGAGAACCCCCAGGTCGCAGCCACCTTCCAGGTGCAGTCGATCCCAGCGGTGTTCGCCCTGCGGGACGGCAAGGTGGTGGACGGCTTCATCGGGGCAGTGCCCGAGGCCCAGGTGGCCGAGTTCGTGGGTCGTCTCGCTCCGCAGCCCACCGAAGCCGACCGGCTGGCCGCCGCCGGGGACGAGGCGTCCCTGCGCCAAGCGCTCGAGCTGGAGCCCGACCATCCCGTGGCGCTGGCCGGTCTGGCGCGTGTGCTGATCGACCAGCATCGACCCGACGAGGCCCTGGCCCTGCTCGCCCGGGTCCCCGAGACGGCCGAGCTGCGGGCCCTCGCCGCGGCCGCCCGACTGGCGGCCCAGGACGTAGCCGTAGGGGACGACGTGACCGGCCTGCTCGATGAGCTGCTGGAGCGGGTCACCGAAGACGACGAGGCTCGCCAGGAGTACCTGGACCTGCTCGAGACCCTCGGCCCGGCGGACCCGAGGACGGCGACGTACCGCAAGGCCCTGGCCTCCCGGCTCTTCTGACGGCGGTGATGCCGGCACCGGGGTCGGAGGCCGATCGGGTCGTCTTGGACCTGGGCGGCGTCGTGAGGGACCTGACTCACCGGGCGCTGGTGATGGGCATCTTGAACCGGACGCCGGACTCCTTCTACGACCGGGGGAGCACCTTCGAGCTGGATGCCCTGTGCCGACGGGCCGAGCAGTTGGTGGGCGAAGGCGCCGACATCCTCGACATCGGGGGGGTGAAGGCGGGGCCCGGCCCCGAGGTGGGCGAGGCCGAGGAGCTCGAACGAGTGATCCCGGCAGTCGAAGCGGTCGTCCGGCGGTTCGACACTCCGGTCTCGGTGGACACCTGGCGGGCCGGCGTGGCTCGAGCCGCGTACCGGGCCGGAGCGGTCATGGGGAACGACATCAGCGGGTTCGCCGACCCCGACTATCTGAGCCAGGCGGCCGAGGCCGGAGCAGCGGTCGTAGCCACCCATATCCGTCTCGCCCCCCGCGTACCCGATCCCGACCCCCACTACGACGATGTGGTCGAGACAGTGGCCTCATACCTCCTGGACCGAGCGGCCCGGGCCCTGGCCGCCGGTATCCCGGCGGCGCGGGTGGTCCTCGACGCCGGTCTCGACCTGGGCAAGACGGCGCACCAGTCTCTTGAGCTGCTCGGGTCCTCGGACCGCCTGGCCTCGTTGGGGTACCCCCTGCTGCTGTCGGCGTCGAACAAGACGTTCCTGGGCGCTCTCTGGGACCTCCCGATCACCGACCGGCGTGAGGCGTCACTGGCCGCTGCCGCCGTCGGGGTGAGCCTGGGATGCCGCCTCCTGCGGGTGCACGACGTCGCCGGTACGTGCCGGGTCCGCGACGCCCTGGAGGCGGTGAGCAAAGCGTGAGCGGGTCGGGCGGGGCCAGGGCCGGGGCCGGTGGGGGCGAGGCGCCAAGTGGCGAGGCGCGTCCCGTGTACCTGGTGCGGGGACCCGATCCCACGGTGGTCGGCCAGACGGCCGCGACGTTGATCGCCGACCTGGTGGGAGATCGCGACCCGGCGCTGGTCGTCGAAGAGCACGGCGGGCCGGCGGCTGACGACATGGACGTGGGCGCGGTGGTGGATGCCGCGACGACTCCGCCGTTTCTCGTCGACCGCCGGGTGGTGGTCGTGAGGGACGCCGGAAGGCTCACCAGCGCCGAGGGGAACCGCCTGGCGGTGGCTCTGGAGAACCCGCTGCCCACCAACGTCATTGTGCTGATCGCCTCGGGGGGAACGGTTCCCCCCGGGTTGGTCAAAGCAGTGAAGAGCACCGGCTCTGTCGTCGATGCGACCGTCGGCACCGGCAGGGATCGGGCACGGTGGCTGGACGAGCACCTGAAGGCGGGTCCGGTGCGGCTGAGAGCATCAGCGGCCCGACGCCTCGGGGAGCATCTCGGGGACGACGTCGGGAGGTTGGCCGGCGTACTGGGGACCCTGGCCGCGGCGTACGGGGAGGGGGCCACCATCTCCGAGGATGAGCTCGAACCCTACCTCGGCGAGGCCGGAGCGGTGCCCCCTTGGGAGCTGACCGACGCCATCGACGACGGGTCCAGCGCCGCGGCACTCTCGACCCTCCATCGGATGATGGGACCAGGTGGCCGTGCTGCTCCGGCCATCCTGGCGGTGTTGCACGGCCATTACTCGGACATCCTGCGCCTCGACGGAGCCGAAGTGACGACGGCCGAGGAAGCGGCGGCGGTGGCGGGGATCAGGAGCCAGTTCGTGGCCAAGAAGGCGCTGGCTCAGAGCCGGCGTCTGGGTCACGACCGGATCGCCCAGGCCATCGTGCTCCTGGCCACCGCCGACGTCGATGTGAAGGGGGGATCGGCCATGCCGCCTGAGCTGGTCTTGGAGATCCTCGTCGCCAGGCTCAGTCGCCTGGTCCGGAGCCGGTCGGCGCCCCGCGGCGTCAGGGGCCGGGCGTCCTAGAGTCGGGCGCCCCGCGAACGCGGATGAGAGATCGGACTTGGGGTGCTCAGTCCGACGAAGCAGCTTCCAGGGCCGCCACCCGCCGCATGAGACGCGATTTGCGATTGGCGGCCTGGTTCTTGTGGATCACTCCCTTGGCCGCTGCCGAGTCGATCCTCTTGACGGCCAGGCGGAGCGCCTCTGCCGTTTCCTCGGCGCCGGTCGACGCGAGGGTCACGGCCACCTTGGAGCGGGTGCGGATCTCAGAGCGAACGCCCTTGTTTCGCAGCCGCCTGCGCTCGTTCTGTCGGTTTCGCTTGATCTGGCTGCGGATGTTGGCCATGTGAAGTCCTCGAGGTGGGGCGGATGTTCCAGGTGCGGGTTCGAGCCACGATCCCGCCAGCTCGGCGCCGCCGAGCGTCCTGGCGGCACTGAATCGTAGCAGGCTACGGCCCGTTGGGGATCTCTGGCGGGGTCGAAGCTGGGGTGGGTCCGCCCTGCGGGGTCGAAGCTGGGGTGGGTCCGCCCTGCGGGGTCGGGGCGAAGCCGGGTTGTGGTGGGGGCCAGCCGAGCAGGATGGGAGATGCCGCGCCCGACGACGTGCCTGGCATCGAGGACCGGCGACCCCGCCGAGAGGGTCGCGCCCGCGACGTGCTCCCCGCTTCCGCCAGCTCCCACACTTCGGGCGGCAAGGTGGTCATCATGAGCGCAGCCTGCTGACGCTGGCGGAGGCGACGACCTCTTCGCACCCGGATCCAGAAGACGAGGACGAGGCAGGCGATGAGGACCACGGCAACGAGCAGGATGGCAGAGGCAATTGCCCCGCTCCTAGCCGCTTGACCGGCCAACGGCGTCCGATCCAGTGTGGATGGCCGCGCTCCGAACAGCGAGGTGAGTTCTGCCTGGCTGAACCGTTGCGTACCCAGTCCGCGAATGGTGACCGAGAGCTCGTCGAACGAGCCGGGGAGGGTCTGCCACACCACGGACGCCACACCCCGGGTCTCGGCCGCCAGAGCCGTTGTCGACTTCGCCGACCCTCGGGATGTGCCGACAGGGTTGTTCGGATCGGCGGTGACCGTGACGATCATCACCCCTCGGGCTGTCCGGTAACCGACCGTGGCGTTGGAGTACCCAGCGTTCTGGATCTCCGTTTGGGTGTGGAGCAGGTTCGTGACCAGGCCGCACGCCGACAGCGCTGACGCAACGACGACGAGGCCGAGGAGTCCCACTGCCCGGTGCCCCCGGTCCGGGCCGATTGCCTGCCGCCCACGCCCCTTCTTCATCGGTGCGCCCAGGCTGGCCTGGTCGACGTGGACACCCCGGTTTCGTGGGCACCTGGGCTGTGCCGGGCGTTCGGAAGCTGCTCCGCGGCCCGGGCCTGAAGCACTGGCCCTGGGAGAGCGCCTGTGCAGCCATGGTTCCGTTCGCACTGCCACTGCCTCCTCGACCGAGCGGCGACGCGTCGACTCGTCGACGCGTCCGGCGAGCGTATCGAAGGAGTGCCCGCCGGGACCGGTACCATCGTAAGACCGTGTCTCCAGGAACCTCTGCCGGTGCGCAGCAACCCAACAGCGACTGCGACCGGATTCGGAATTTCTCGATCATCAGCCATGTCGACCACGGAAAGTCAACCCTTTCCGACCGAATTCTCGAGCTGACGGGCGCGGTGGACCCCCGGATGATGAGGGAGCAGTACCTCGATTCCATGGACATCGAGCGGGAGCGGGGGATCACGATCAAGGCCCAGAATGTCCGAGTCACGTTTCGAGACCATGTCCTCCACCTCATCGACACGCCGGGACACGTGGACTTTGGTTACGAAGTGAGCCGGTCGCTCGCGGCCTGTGAGGGAGCAGTGCTCCTCGTGGATGCGTCGCAGGGGATCCAAGCGCAGACGCTGGCTAATTGCTATCAGGCCATCGAGCATGACCTCGAGATCATCGCCGTGCTCAACAAGATCGATCTACCGGCCGCTGATCCGGAGCGGTGCGCCCACGAGATCGAACAGGTCCTGGGTCTACCGGCCCAGGGAATTCTGCACATCTCGGCCAAGACGGGGCAGGGGGTCGAAGAGTTGCTCGATGCCATCATCGAACGCGTACCGGCCCCGACCGGTGACCCGACGATGCCGCTCAGGGCGCTCATCTTCGACTCTTCGTATGATCAGTACCGCGGGGTGGTGAGCTCGGTCCGAGTGGTCGACGGCACGCTCCGGTCAACGGCGCGCCTGCGCTTCATGCAAGCCGGGTCGGTCCACGACGTCGAAGAGATCGGGGTTCGCACGCCCGACGGAGTAGCGGTGTCGGCACTGGGGCCAGGCGAAGTGGGATATCTCATTGCCGGGATCAAGGATGTAGGCGAGGCCCGGTCGGGTGAGACGGTCACCGACGCCGCGGCACCGGCAGCCGACGCACTGGCCGGCTACCGGGACCCCAAGCCGATGGTGTTCTGCGGCATCTACCCGGTCGACGGCGACGAGCTCCCCGATCTGAGGGACGCTCTCGAGAAGCTGAAGCTGAACGACGCGAGCTTCACCTTCGAGCCCGAATCGTCAAAGGCCCTTGGCTTCGGGTTCAGGTGCGGCTTCCTCGGGTTGCTCCACATGGAGATCGTCCGGGAGCGACTTGAACGCGAATTCGATCTGTCACTGATTGCCACTGCTCCCTCGGTGGCATATCGGGCCCACTTGAGTGACGGGTCGACCGTCGACGTCGACAATCCCACGGATCTCCCTGATCCGAGTCAGATCGACCACATCGATGAACCGATGCTGACGGCGACCATTTTGACCCCGTCGGAGTACACCGGGACCGTCATGGAACTGGCTCAAGCCAAGCGAGGTGAGATGTCCAAGATGGAGTACCTCTCACCCGAGCGGTTGGAGCTGGTCTACCGGATACCCTTGGCCGAGGTCGTGGTGGACTTCTTCGACCAGTTGAAGAGCCGAACGAAGGGATATGCCAGCCTCGACTACGAGCCTGCGGGTTACGCGACCGCTTCGTTGGTCCGGGTTGACGTCCTCATCAATCACGTCGCAGTCGACGCGTTCTCGACCATCGTCCACCGCTCGGTTGCCGATTCCTACGGCCGGCGGATGACCGACAAGCTCCGTCAGCTCATTCCGAGGCAGTTGTTCGATGTCCCGATCCAGGCAGCCATCGGAGGTCGGGTCGTGGCCCGAGAGACTGTCAAGGCCAAGCGGAAGGACGTCCTGGCCAAGTGCTACGGGGGAGACATCACCCGGAAGCGCAAGCTGCTCGAACGCCAGAAGGAGGGCAAGAAGCGCATGAAGAACATCGGCCGGGTGGAAGTCCCCCAGGAGGCGTTCATCTCGGCCCTGAGGCTGGACGAATGACTGGAGTCTAGATTGGCAGTCGGTAGACTTGACTGCCAGACCTCGTGAGGAGATGGTATGTCCGACACCAAGCATCGCCGACAGGGGCTGGGAGAACCAGCTGAGCGCGACTTGGACCAGCGTAAGGCCACCATCCTCCAGGCTGTGGTGAGCCGGTACATCGGAACGGCACAGCCGGTGGGTTCCCAGCAGATCGCCGGCGCCGCCGGAGTCTCCTCGGCCACCGTGCGGGCCGAGATGGCGGCGCTCGAGGGGGACGGGTACTTGACCCAGCCCCATACCAGCGCCGGGAGGATCCCCACGGACAAGGGGTATCGCTTCTTCGTCGACCACCTGGCCCGACCCGGTGTTCTGGGGCAGGCTCAGCGCCAGCAGGTCAGCCAATTCTTCGATCAAGTCCACGGGGAGATGGAAGAGATGCTGGAGCGGGCGTCAGGGCTGCTGGCTGACCTGACTTCGTACGCGGCCGTCGTCGTGGGTCCAGGTCACGAGTCCGCAGAGGTGCGTTCGGTCCAGCTCGTGGGTCTGGAGCCACGCGTCGCGCTCCTCGTGGTGGTCTTGGCCGACGGTGCCGTGGAGAAGAGAACGGTGGATCTCGGGGAGGACACTCCCGATGCCGTGCTCGACGGCGCTGCGGCGGCGCTGCAGTCTCAATTCTGCGGGCACGCCCTCTCCACCTTGGCGCCCATCGCCCAGACCGGCGACCCATCGTGCGACCGGGTCCTGGCCCGGGTCGAAGACGTCCTGGCCCGACGCGGCGAGGATGACCAGTACGACCATGTGTTCGTCGGTGGGCCGTCCCATTTGGCGTTGGCGTTCGACGCGGTCGAGACGGTCCGTGGCGTGCTCGGGATCCTCGAGCAGGAGATGGTCGTGGTGAACCTGCTCCGTGAAGTCTTAGGGCGCGGGCTCTCGGTGGCGATCGGGACCGAGCACGGCTACGAGCCGCTGGCCTCCTGTGCTGTCGTCGTGGCGCCGGTGTCGGTCGAGGGATACGAAGGGGGGGCGGTAGGGATCCTGGGTCCGACCAGGATGAATTACCCCGAGGCACTGGCCGCGGCGACCCTGGTGAGTGATGGGATCAGTGAGAGGTTGGCCGGACTGCCCGTGGTCGGAGGATCCGCGTCTCGGAGCGATCTCCATCGGCCCCGTTCAGGAGCAGGTGCCAAGGGCACGAATGCCCAGGCCACTACCTCGTCGCGGATGCGGGTGAAAGGAGGGCGGGGTCGTGCCCGGGGCTGAGAGCGTCAACGACCTCTACGAGCTCCTGGGGGTGCCAAGCGACGCCAGTGACGACGAGATCAAGCGCGCCTATCGACGCAGAGCCCGTGAGCTTCACCCAGACGCCAATGGTGGCGACCCGGTGGCTGAGGCAAAGTTCAAGGAGGTGTCATTCGCCTACGAAGTCCTCCGCGACCGGGAACGCCGGGCTCGGTACGACCGGTACGGTCCGGCCAGCTTCGGCCAGTCCGGGGCCGGGAGTGGCGGTTTCGACTTCGACGGGGGTCTCGGCGACCTCTTCGAGGCGTTCTTCGGCTCGATGGCTGGAAGTGGGGGTCGGGCCCGTCGTCGTGGTCCCCAGCCGGGGGCCGACGCCGAAGTGAGCTTGACGTTGGCCTTTTCCGAAGCAGTGTTCGGGGCCCGCAAGGAGCTCGCCATCAGGCTTCCGGTGCAGTGCACGACGTGCCAGGGTGTCGGGGCTCGCCCCGGGACCGAGCCGGTCCCGTGTCCAGACTGCCAGGGGACCGGCGAGATACGACGAATACGCCAGTCGCTCCTAGGCCAGGTGGTCACTTCGGTGGCCTGTTCCCGGTGCAAGGGTCTCGGGCAGACCATCGACGACCCCTGTCCTGAGTGTCGAGGTGAGGGGCGGCTCATGGAGGACCGGAGCTTCGTCGTGGACATCCCGGCCGGGGTGGAGGACGGTTCCACGCTGCGCTTGGCCGATCGGGGTCCGGCCGGTCTGCGTGGGGGGGCGAACGGGTCGCTCTTCGTCCATCTCGCAGTGGTCCCCGACGAGCGCTTTGTTCGCAAGGGCGATGATCTGCACTCCACGGCACACATCGGCATGGTCCAGGCCGCGCTGGGTGCAGAGATCCAGGTCGAAGCGCTGGAAGAACCACGACGGGTAGTGGTGGCACCCGGCACCCAAAGTGGTCATGTCGTTCGTTTGAAGGGACTGGGCGTGCCGCATCTGCGCGGGCGCGGCCGTGGAGACCTCTTCGTTCGGCTCATTGTCGAGACGCCGACCACACTTACTCCGAAGCAGGTAGACCTCCTTCGGCAGCTCGCCGTCGAGCGTGGTGAGCAGCTTTCCGACGGCGAGGGCGGGCACGACGGAGTGCTGTCGCGCCTTCGGTCGGCGTTCGGCTGACGACGTTGGACGTTGGAGGGCCACAACCTTTGCCCACGACCTCTCCGGACGCGGCCGGAGGCGGGGGCACGGCGGTACGGGCTGCCGCGGCGAGCCAGGTGTTCGTCGACGACCCGGGCTCCCCGGTCATCGGTGAGCCCGACCGCCATCACCTCCTCCGGGTCCTTCGCCTTGGCGAAGGCGAGCAGATCGTCGCGAGCGACGGGCGTGGGAGCTGGAGCTGCTGGCGGTTGCGAGGTAGGGGATCTGCGTTATCGGTGAGCCGATCCCGGTCCGCCCGGACGGAAAGCGGCGATTTGCAGCTCGAAGCCGTTGGCGCGGTGCACTTCGAGCCAGCTCCCAAGGAGCCCCTCACCGTTGCGTTCGCTCCGGCGAAGGGCGAGCGCTCTGAGCTCGTCGTCCAGAAGTTGACCGAGATCGGCATCGACCGGATCGCCCCGCTCGTCACCGACCGTTCTGTGGTCCACTGGGGGGAGGACCGCAAGGGCAGGGCGCTGAACCGGCTGAGGCGAGTTGCCGTCGAAGCATCGGCTCAGTGCCGGCGGGTGTGGGTTCCCGAGGTGCTCGAGCCCCAGCGGCTCAGCTCCTTCCTGGGGGCTGCTCGGGCCGCCGGAGAGATCGTCGGTCAGGCTCAGCTGGGCGGAGCACAGCCGGAACCTGGATTGTCTTGCCTGGTCGTGGGACCCGAGGGGGGCTGGAGCCTCGAGGAGCTGGAGCTCGGCTGTCCGCGAGTCGGGCTCGGCCCGAACGTGCTGCGGTCGGAGACGGCGGCCATCGTGGCCGGTGTAACGCTGATGGCCCTCCGCACCGGTACCGTTGTCCCCAGGAGGGATGAGCAGTCCTTGGAGCAGACCCGGTGCGAGAGAGGGCAGGATGACTGATCGCGTGCAGTGGCTCAGCACGAAGGAGGCTGCAGCCAGGCTCGGCGTTGCCCTTCGCAGCCTCTACCGATTCATCGACGAAGGAGAACTGGTGGCCTATAAGTTCGGGCGGGTGATCAGGCTGAAGGAGGAGGACGTGGAGCAGTTCATCGACTCGTGCCGCATCGCTCCCGGCCAGTTGGAGCATCTGTATCCCCCCCATGTCGATGCCTCGGGTGAAGAGGGGTAGCGGGCATGAGTGCCTGCCTGTTCTGTGACGTCGTGGCCGGTAAGGTTCCCGCCGAGGTCGTTCGTTCGACGGAGAAGGTCGTCGCCTTCCGGGATATCAATCCGACGGCCCCAGTGCACGTGCTCGTAGTCCCCCGTCGCCATATCGAGAATGCAGCAGCCCTCGAGCTCGAAGACGCCGAGGAAGTAGCGGAGATGTTGGTGACCGCTCGGGAAGTGGCGAACGACGAAGGCATCGCTTCCTCAGATCGGGGTTACCGGCTGGTGATGAACGTCGGGTCCGATGCCATGAACTCGGTGCCTCACCTCCACTTGCACGTTATCGGCGGTCGAGCCATGACGTGGCCGCCCGGATGACGGTCCCTGGTCCCATGCCGAGGACTGCGACGGTGGGGGAGCACCTGGACCTACGAGCGGAGACGATGGTGCCACACAACCACCTCATGGCCGGCCTGCTCGGCCAGCGCGACGAGCTGCTGCGCCTCGTCGAGGATGCCTTCCCCAAGACTCGGATCACCGTCCAGGGCAATGTCATCTCGACCGACGGGCCTGACGCCGTCCGGGTCGCCCACCTCTTCGACGATCTTGTCCTCGTGCTCGAATCCGGGCAGGTGCTCGACGCACCCACGCTGGCGCGCACCATCGACATGGTCAGAGAAGATCTCCGGCCATCCGAGGTTCTCAGCTCGGAAGTGGTGAGAGGCTCAAGGGGGAAGTCGATCCGACCCCGGACGGCCGGACAGAAGCGCTACGCCGATGCCATGTCGACGAGCGTCATCACGTTCGGGATAGGCCCGGCCGGAACGGGAAAGTCGTACCTGGCAGTGGCCCAGGCTGTGAGGGCACTCCAATCACACCAGGTGAACCGGATCATCCTCACCCGGCCGGCGGTCGAGGCCGGTGAACGGCTTGGGTTTCTTCCCGGTGATCTCATGGCCAAGGTTGACCCATACCTGCGACCCCTCTACGACGCGCTCTACGACCTTCTTGACCCCGAAGGTGCTCAGCGGATGCTGGACCGGGGAACGGTCGAAGTGGCGCCACTGGCCTTCATGCGGGGCCGAACGCTGAACGACTCGTTCATCATCCTCGACGAGGCCCAGAACACCACTCCCGAACAGATGAAGATGTTCCTGACCCGGATCGGTTTCGGGTCCACGTGCGTCGTCACCGGCGACGTCACCCAAGTGGACGTACCGGGTGGTCGGTCGGGGCTCGATGGAATCGAGGCCTTGCTCGCTCCTATCGAGGGAATCTCGTTCGTCCACCTCACCCGCCGGGATGTCGTGCGGCACCAGATCGTCGCCGACATCGTCGACGCCTACGAGCAAGCCGATCTCCGCGCCGCTTCGACGGGCACCAAAGGCAGGCCGTGGCGGGACGTAGAGGCGTCGGCGGGGACTGCTCCCGCCGGTGGCCTTCCTGAAGACGCCGGTGGTTGATGTCTTTGCCGCCGACGAGCAGTCCGACCTGCCCGTCGACCTGGATAGGTGGGTTCGTCTGGCCCGGGAGGTCCTGAGCGACCGCGGGGTGGGGGGTGAAGCCGAGGTATCGCTGCTGTTTGTCGACGAAGACACCATCGCCGGCTTGAACAGGAAATTCCTGGGACATGATGGAGCGACCGACGTACTCTCGTTTCCCATCGAGGATGATGCCGAACCTTCCGGACGGTTCCCCGACTCGGGTGGGATCGGTCCGGGGAGTGATGCCGATTCACGTCCTCCCGTCTTGCTGGGTGATGTCGTGCTCTGCCCGGTCGTCGCAGCTCGTCAGGCAGTTGAGCATGGGGTAGGCGTGGCTGATGAGCTGGCACTGCTCGTGGTCCATGGGCTGCTGCATCTCTTGGGCATGGACCACGAAGAGGAAGTAGAAGCCGAGCGGATGGAGGCGCTCGAGCGAACATTGCTCTCCCGGTTCCACCACGCGATATCGGACGCACGCGGACGGATGGAGCAGTGATATCGGTCACGCGTTTTCGACCCGAAGACTGGATTCTGGTGGTTGTGATCGTGCTGCTGCTCGCCACTTCAGGGCTTCTGGCGCTGGCAGAGACCAGCTTGGTCCGTACCACTCGGGTCAGAGCTCGATCGCTCCTGGACGAGGAGCGACGCGGAGCTCGTCAACTTTCCAGGCTCGTCGAGCACCCAGAGCAGTTCCTCAATCCCGTGCTCCTTCTGGTTCTCATCTGCCAGCTGGTGTCAGCCACGCTGGTGGGAGTCCTGGCATCAGAGTGGCTTGGCGCCCTTGGAGTGGTGGTCGGGACCGTGTTCGAAGTAGTCGTGATCTTCGTGGTTTTCGAGGCGGTGCCGAAGAACTGGGCAGTGCACAATTCAGATCGCGCTGCACTTTTCACCGCACCGATCGTTGCTGCGGTGGTCCGATTCCCCCCCGTCCGCGCCCTGTCGACTGTGCTGATCGGGTTGGCGAACCTCCTCATCGGTCGTCGGCAGAGCGACGTGCGGGATCCATCCTCGAATGTCACTGAGTCCGAGTTGCTGGCTATGGCCGACGTGGCGCATGCCGAGGACGTGATCGAACCAGAAGAACGGGCATTCATTCACTCCGTCATCGACTTCGGTGACGCCGTGGTCAGAGAGGTGATGGTGCCGCGTCCGGACATGCAGAGCATCGAGGCGAAGGTTCCGGTAAGTGAAGCACTCATAGCGGCACTGGAGGCGGGCCGTAGCCGCCTTCCTGTGTTCGAAGACAACATCGATGACGTGATTGGGATCGCATACACGAAGGACCTCATGCGGGTGGAGCACGACGGGCATGGCACGGATGCGGTACGCCTGCATGTTCGCCCGGCGCACTTCGTTCCTGAGACGAAGCGCCTGACCTCCCTCCTTCGTGAGATGCAGGACGAGCAGTTCCACCTCTCCGTCGTTGTGGATGAGTATGGGGGAACCGCAGGTCTTGTCACCCTCGAGGATCTGATCGAGGAGCTGGTTGGGGAGATTGTCGACGAGTACGACGTGGAGGAGCCATCCGTCGAGCGATTGCCCGACGGAAGCTTCGTGGTCACGGGAAGGATGAGCGTGGACGACGCCGGTGAACTGATCGGTGCCCCACTCCCTCAAGGCGGCTGGGACACGGTCGGTGGGCTCTTGCTCGATCTGGCTGGACACGTGCCATCCGAAGGCGAGGCAGTGGATGCCGAGGGTATTCGGCTGATTGCCGAACGGGTTCAGGGAAGGCGAATTGGGCAGGTCAGGATAGAGCGACTGCCCCTTCCCGCAGGTGAGGGGCAACGCGACCCAGCATGACTAATGCGCCGTTCAAGAGCGGCTTCGTCGCGGTGGTGGGCCGGCCGAACGTCGGAAAGTCGTCTCTGGTGAACACCATGGTCGGTACGAAGGTTTCGATCATCTCGCCCCAGCCGAACACCACCCGCCATGGCATCCGCGGCATTCTCCATCGCCCCGATGTGCAGGTGGTCTTCGTGGACACGCCGGGATTTCACCGGCCGCGCTCGCCCCTCGGAGAACGATTGAACCGGCGAGCCTGGGAGTCCTTGGAGGAAGTTGACGTGGTCTTGGTGGTCGTGGATGCCACGGCACCCATCGGACCAGGGGATCGGAACGTGCTCGGTCGCGTCGTTCGCAGCGCTGCGGTGACGACCGGTGCGGGATGGGGACCGTTGACCCAGGGATCGCCGCAGCCGAAGCGCGGGTCCAACCTGCTGGTCGTGGTGAACAAGGTCGACGCTGCTCGACCCGGTCAAACTTTGGAGCGGCTGGCAACGGTGTCAGAGGCGTTGGACGAGGAGATGAGAGGGGCGGGCATCAAGAGGGAAGCAGAGGTGACGGCGGGAGAGGCGACTGCCGAAGAGGTGGCCGTTGGCGGGATTGCCGGAGGCGCCGGTGCCGAGTTCTTCCCGGTATCAGCAGTGACTGGGGCTGGGGTGGCCGAGCTCGTCGAAGCCGTGGTCGAACGCCTGCCCGCCGGCCCTCCGTACTTTCCCCCCGACATGGCGACGGATCTGCCCGATGCCGTGATGGTGGCAGAACTGGTTCGGGAGCAGATCCTTGCGCGAGTTCGTGATGAGCTACCGCACTCGGTGGCCTGCCGGGTCACCGAGTGGGAGTGGCCCAGAATTCGGTGCGAGATCGTCGTGGAACGAGAGTCCCAGAAGGCGATAGTGATCGGCCGCGGCGGCGAGCACCTGAAGTCCGCCGGGACGGCAGTGCGGCGGCTCCTTCCACCGGGCGCCTACCTCGAGTTGTTCGTACGCGTCGAACGTCGTTGGCAGAGGCGTGAGGACATGTTGGACCGTCTGGGATATTGATCCAGTGATTGTGGCGCCACAGAGGGGTGGCGTTGCCGACGTCATGGGAATCGGAGATCGATGTCGGAATACTTCAATCGGCTGCATCGAGGGTCGCGTGGAGAAAGCGTTCGACTTGTAGGAAGTCGGTCGTCCGTCGCATGGGCGGGAGGGCAGCCAGCAGGACACCTCGGTAGGAAGCGGTCGCCAACCTCGGATCGAGCACCGCCACGACCCCCCTGTCGTCGGCTGACCTGATCAGACGTCCAGCTCCTTGGGCCAAGAGCATCGCAGCCCGGGGAAGGTCAACGACACGGAATGCTCCCTGACCGGCCCGCTCCCGTCGGGCTTCGATCAGTGGGTCATCGGGGCGGGCGAAGGGGAGGCGGTCCAGAGTCACCAGCGATAGCGAGCGTCCGGGAACATCGACACCCTGCCAGAACCCAAGGGTGGCGAATAGGCACGACGTCTCGTCCTCGGCGAATCGCGCCAGCAGGGTGCTCTTCGGAAGGTCGTTCTGGACCAGGATTTGATAGGGGAGCTGGTTCCTCAAAGCTGCTGCCGCCGCATCAGTGGCCCGTCGGCTCGTGAACAGGGCCAGAGTCCGACCTCCCGCAGCGAGGACGAGGCGGGCAAGCTCGTCGTGGAGCGCAGCTTCTGAAGAAGGACTCCGCCGGTCGGGCAGGTGGCGGGCTACGTACAGCAGCCCGTGGTGGCGATAGTCGAATGGGCTGCCAACGTCGACGACATCGACATCGAGCTCTGCGATCCCCACCCGTGCTGCCAGCCCGGGTGGGATGGTGGCACTGGTGAGCACGGAGGTGACTTCGTTCCACAGCTGCTCACCGAGAATCGGGCCGACGTTGACTGGTGAGAGTCTGAGCACGGGAGATCGACGACTGCCGTCCACCCAGGCAACTTCGTCCACACTGCGAACCGCGAATCGACTGAGGTCCGACGCAAGATGTTCTGCGGCAGTCAGGACTCTGGCCGATCGGCCAGTATCGGGGCTCGCGGAGATCGACCCATCGGTCGAGTTCGTGACACCGGGGCTGTCGCTCCCGTCGACAGCTCGCCTGGACTCGATCAAGTCCACGAGACGACGCACACGGTCCATGGAGAGCTCGATCAGGCCGGCCAGGGCGCCATCCGAAGGAGCGCCCAGTGGCGACTCCACCGACGTGTGTTCGCGCGTTCTCTCCCTGTCCGCAGGTTCGGTGGGACGAGGCTTTCCTCGCTCCGAGCCTTCGCCGGGACTCATGTGAGACTGGAACACCCGGAGTCCCAGATGGGGATTGAGCGTCTCTTGCCAACGATCTGCGAGCTCTCCGACCGCGTCAACTGATCGGACCGAGTCTCCGTCGAGTAGAGACCGAGATGCCCTTGCCAAGGAGCGGAACCGTCCCGGGGAGAGCTCCACACCCAAGCTTGCAGTCATGATCTCTTCGAGATCGTGTGCCTCGTCGAAGATGACGACGTCGTGGTCGGGAAGGACAGCACCCCCGCTGGCCACGTGGGCACCATAGAGATGGGTGTTCACCACCACGACGTCCGCCTGGGCTGCAGTCGAACGTGCCCTTTCGGCGAAGCACCGATGACCCGAGGGGCAGTGAAATGCACCAGGGCACTCGCGGCTTCCGACACTGACCATTGACCAAGCGCGTTCGTGGGGCTCGAACGGCAGGTCGGCCCGGTCACCCGTGGGAGTCTGCTCTGCCCATCGCAGCAACTCCTGGACCTGGTCCACGATCCGATCCGTTGTGCGCGGGGGGGAAGGGGACAACGCCGGGTCGTCTGCGGTGCGGGTTCCGCTGCCACTTTCCGTCGTGGCGACGCCGGCACCTCCAGGGACCCCGGCACCTCCAGCGACCCCGACCCCGGCACCTCCAGCGACCCCGACCCTGGCACCTCCGTCCAGGCCCGTTGGGTCTGTCCCGCCGGTCAATTCGCTGTCCTCGTCGCCCACGAGAACCTGCTGGATCCCTTCGCCGGATATCTCTGCCACCCGTTGGCGGCAGATGTAGTTGGCTCGTCCCTTCAGAACGGCGAACGTGAAAGGTTCTGCACTGGACTTGGCGACGAGAGGAAGGTCCTTCTTGGCCAGCTGGTCCTGTAGGGCCTTGGTCGCGGTGGCGATCACCACGGTCTTGCCCGAAGCGGCTGCAGGCACCGAATACGCGAGCGACTTGCCCGTCCCGGTACCGGCCTGAATTACCAGGTGGCGTCCCTTGGCGAGGGCATCGGCGACTGCCTGGCACATCTGCACCTGCTGGGGACGCATCTCACCCATGGGGAGCTTCGCCGTCACCCGCGCCAGGGCCGCGGTGCTCTGCCTCGATGCGTCCGACTGGTTTGGATCGACGGTCACCTCAGCATCACCCGATGCCCGATGCCCGATGCCCGATGCCCGATGCCCGATGCCCGATGCCCGATGCCCGATGCCCGATGCCCGATGCCCGATTCCCGGGGCGGGATGCCCGGGGCGGGATCCCCTTGTCCGGCGGCGTTCGGACGGTCGCGGGGGTCGGGCTCGCCTCGGGGAGGGCGATTCGCCTTGCCGTGAGGGGAGGTGGGGGGCACCTTTCGATCATGCCTTGCGACGGCGCTCCGTGCTCGTTCGGGCGGGGAGCAGGAGTTCCGTGGCAGCTGCAGCGAGATCTGGCGAACTGGGTCGGTCCTGACCGTTCCTTCCGACTCACCCGGACGCGGTAGGTTCGCTTTGTGGATGGTTCCAGCAAGGGATCCGAGGCGATCCACCCGGCATCGGTTCGAGATCCCCGACAGCACCAGGGGAAACGGCCAACGGCATCGGGTGAGCACGATGGTCCTTCCCGGCCCTTGGGAACGGGATCCATCACCGGGCCGCACGAAGCGACGCCTGTTCCCTCAGAGCTCGATCTGAGACGGGTTCCAGTTCACGTCGCCTGCGTCATGGATGGGAATGGTCGGTGGGCCAGTCAACGGGATCTTCCCCGAACCGAGGGACACGCCGCGGGTGAGGAAGCGCTCCTCGATGTCGTGAACGGCGCCCTGGAGATCGGGGTCAAGTGGCTGACGATGTATGCCTTCTCCACCGAGAACTGGCGCCGCCCTCCTGATGAGGTGCGGTATCTCATGGGTTTCAACGAATCACTTCTCATGCGGCGGAGGGACGAGTTGAACGAGAAGGGAGTCCGGATCCGCTTTGCCGGCCGGAGAGACTGGAGAGTCCCCCGCCGTGTCTTGAAGAGGATGGACGAGTCCATCGAGCTCACCAGGGAGAATCGACGGATGACTCTTACGATGGCATTCAACTACGGGGGGCGAGCTGAGATCGTCGACGCCGTTCGGCGCCTGGTCGCCGACCACGTGCCGGCGGGAAAGGTGGACGAGGGCGCTATCTCCCGGCGATTGTACTTCGCCGACATGCCAGATCCTGATTTGGTTATTCGAACTTCAGGCGAGTACCGAATCTCCAACTTCTTGCTCTGGGAGATCGCCTACAGCGAGTTGGTGTTTCCCGATGTCCTGTGGCCGGACATGCGTCGGTCCAATCTTTACGAAGCGGTGCTGGAGTACCAGCGGCGCCATCGTCGATATGGCGGTGTCGATACGTGACCCGCCTCGACCCCTCGAGGGCTGGGCGGTCAGTTCGATGCCCGTGGTTGGCGATTTGGCGAGTCGGGTGGGCACGGTGCCGGTGACCCGACTGGCGATTGGCTTCGGTGCGATGGTGGTCTTGGGCCTGTGCGTGCTGGCGGCCCTCGGGTCGAGACCGGCCGTCGAGATCCTGGTCACCGTCGTCGCCCTGGTGGTGCTGGTCGGGGGGGGGAACTGGATCAACGGCCGGGGCCAGCCGGGCCGGGGCCAGCCGGGCCGGGGCCAGCCGGGGCGGGGCCAGCCGGGGCGGGGCCAGCCGGGGCACACTGTGCCGACGCCCCCGTCATCGACCTTTGATCCCGCGGACGAGATCGGGCCGGAAAGGTCCGAAGTACGGTCGAGGACAGCCCCCGGCTTGGAGAACGGAGGGTCGGAGGGGCGGTGACGCTGTTCAAAGAGCGGGGTGTGGTGTTGCGTAGCTACCGCCTGGGTGAGGCCGATCGGATCGTGGTGTTCCTGACCGAGTCTCACGGGAAGGTGCGGGCAGTGGCGAAGGGGGTGAGGAGAACCACCAGCAAGTTCGGTGCCCGCCTGGAACCCATGAGCCACGTCCTCATGCTGCTCTGGGCAGGACGTGGTGATCTCGACATCGTGAAGCAGGTGGAGATCGTCGACCACTTCCCAGTGCTACGCGGCGACCTGGGACGCCTGACTCGTGGCCTCTCCCTGATCGAAGTTGCCGAGCAGATGGCTCAGGAGCGGCATTCCGACCCTCGCCTCTACTCGATGCTGGTCGGCGCCCTTCGAGTCCTCGACGACACGACCCGAGATCCGGCCATGGTGGCACCGTCATTCTTCCTGAAGGCGCTGGTCCTCGACGGGGCCGAACCGGTGTTGGACGGTTGCGCGTCGTGTGGCCTCTCGGGGGATCACGTGAAGCTTGTTGCGTTCTCCCTGCCCGATGGAGGGGCGTTGTGCTCGAACTGCCGCCGAGGCCGGCCGCTGAGCGCACCCGCGCTCGAACTGATGAGGCGAATTCTCGGAGGGACACTGGGGAACGTACTCTCGGGGCCAGCTCCCGTGGGTACCGAAGAGGTGACGCTCCTCACCACCGAGGCAGTGGAGTCCCACTTGGAAAGGCGTCTCCGATCGGTTCGCTCTGCCACCGGGATCTGACGGACATGAATTATCCCGGGTGGAACGCGAACGAGATGCCAGCGGGGGAGGGGTGAAATCCCACTCCAATTCGGGCCGTGCCTTCGGTGTCTACGTGCACGTGCCCTTCTGCCGGAGCCGTTGCGACTACTGCGCATTCGCCACCTACACGGATCGAGACCACCTCATGGCCCGATATGTTGACGCGTGCAAGCTCGAGATACGTCGTGCTCTCCTCGACGGACAGATGGAAAGGGCATCCAGTGTGTTCTTCGGGGGTGGTACCCCCTCGCGCCTGCCCGCAGAGCAGCTTGTCGAGATCCTCGGTGAGATCCCTCGGCACGCCGATGCCGAAGTAACGGTGGAGTGCAATCCCGAGGATGTCAATCTGCGCAGGCTTGAGATATACCGAACGGCCGGAGTGAACCGGATCTCGCTCGGGGTGCAATCAACGATGCACCACGTCCTTCGTTCATTAGGCAGGAACCACCGACCCGGAGACGTTGACCGGGCCGTAGGTGCGGCGACCGAAGCCGGTTTTACGACCTTCAATTGCGACCTCATCTTCGGTTCCGTGGGTGAGAGCGACAAGGACTGGATCAGATCACTCCGTGACCTGCTCGAGCTCTCGGTCGCGCCACCGCATCTGAGCGCCTACGCCCTCACCGTCGAGCCCGGGACGCCCCTTGCTGGTGACCCGCGACGCCATCCCGACGACGACGTGCAGGCACGCCGCTATGAATTGGCCGATCGTGTGCTCACCGACGCCGGGTACGGCTGGGAAGAGGTATCGAACTGGTCGCTCCCCGGGCACGGCTGCCGGCACAATCAGCTCTACTGGCAGCAGGGCGACTATCGCGGGATCGGATCAGCGGCACACTCCCACGAGCAGGGGACTCGGTGGTGGAACATTCGAAACCCGGATCGCTACGTTCGAGCAGTGGAGCGTGGGTCGTCGACGGTCGCCGGCCAAGAAGTGCTGTCACCGGCGCAAAGGGAGTTCGAGCGGCTGGCCCTCTCCCTGCGCACCCCGACCGGGGTACCTGCCGGGTCGCTGCCCGACCTCCCCGAGCTTGCTCCGCTGGTGTCCAGGACGGGGGGCAGGGCGGTGCTCACGGTTCGTGGACGCCTCCTGGCCAACGCCGTCACGAGGCATCTTCGAGTGGAGGTGGGTGCAGCCGGTAGCCTTCGGGAATGACCGAGACGGTGGACCGAGACCGTGACGCGGCGGCGAACGTCGACGGGGACCTCATGGAACGCGTGGTGAGCCTGTGCAAGCGTCGGGGCTTCGTCTTCCAGTCGGCCGAGATCTACGGCGGGTTCCGCTCCACTTACGACTACGGACCGCTTGGCGTCAATTTGCTACGGAACGTCAAGAACGCGTGGTGGCGGTCGATGGTCCAGCTCCGAGACGATGTCGTCGGGCTCGACGCGGCGATACTGTCGCCGCCGGCGGTGTGGCAGGCGTCCGGCCATTTAGCAAATTTCACCGACCCGTTGGTGGACTGCCGGAATTGCCGAAGCAGATGGCGTGCCGACAAGATCGACGGGACGTGCCCCAACTGTGGCTCGACGGACTTCACCGAGGCTCGTGCGTTCAATTTGATGTTCAAGACCCATGCGGGTCCACTCGAGGACGAAGGAGCCGTCGCCTATCTCCGACCGGAGACGGCCCAGGGGATGTTCATCAACTTCCTCAACGTGCTCCAGACCACCCGGAAGCGCCCTCCCTTCGGCATAGCCCAAGTGGGGAAGTCGTTCCGTAACGAGATCACGCCCCAGAACTTCGTGTTCCGGACCCGGGAATTCGAACAGATGGAGATGGAGTACTTCGTTCCACCGGGAGAGGGTCCGAAGTGGCACGAGTACTGGATCGGCGAGCGGATGAAGTGGTATCTCGACCTCGGAATTCCCGAAGCACAGCTCCGCCTGCGGCATCACGCTGCCGACGAGCTGTCCCACTACTCCGCCGGGACCGCGGACGTGGAGTTCCTCTTTCCTTGGGGGTGGGATGAATTGGAGGGAATTGCCAACCGGACTGACTTCGATCTCAAAGCGCACGGAGCGGCTTCCGGTGTCCGCTTGGACTACTTCGACCCGGCGACGAACGAGCGCTATGTGCCCCACGTGATCGAACCTGCGGCTGGGGCCACGCGCACCATGATGGCGTTCCTCCTATCGGCCTACGACGAGGATGAAGTGGGAGGCGAGCCGCGAACCGTGCTTCGGCTCCATCCGCGACTGGCGCCCTACCAGGTCGCCGTTCTTCCTCTGTCCAAGAAGGATACGCTCGAGCCGCTGGCCCGAGAAGTGCTCCACATGATCCAGCCACATTTCATGTGCGAGTACGACGTGACCCAGGGTATCGGCAGGCGCTACCGGCGGCAGGACGAGATAGGGACCCCTTGGTGCGTGACCGTCGACTTCGACTCCCTCGTAGACGGTGCTGTTACCGTCCGGGACCGGGACTCCACCGAACAGGTGCGGGTTCCAATCGGCGAACTGGTCGACGAGCTTCGTACGAGGTTCGAAGCCGGGCACTCGCGTTCCGAAAAGAGCTCCGATCAGCTCTAGCATGGTCCCACGGGGAACGACGTAGGTGGGTGTGCCATGGGGGACGACGAAGTGATCTCAGTGGTCATCGTCGATGATCATGCGCTGCTTCGCGAGGGAACCCGGCAAATTCTCGAGCGGGCAGGCGGCTTCGAGATCGTCGGCGAAGCCGACGATGGAGACAAGGTCGAAGAGCTGGTGGCCGAGACCGCTCCAGACGTGTTGCTGCTCGATGTTCGCTTGCCCGGCGCCAACGGTGTCGAGGTTGCCAGGAGGGTTGCGCAGGCGTCTCCAGGTACCAAGGTCCTCATGCTCAGTGCCTTCGACGAGGTGGACTACGTTCAGGCGTGCTTGGCCGTAGGGGTGGCCGGCTACCTCTTGAAGACCACTCCATCCGACGAGCTGGTGGGCGCGATCCGAGCCGCCTATGCAGGCGTCGTAGTCCTCGGGCCGGGGTTATCGTCGAACTTGGTGAGGCAGCCCGTTGGGACTCGTGGGGGGTCGGGAGTGGAAGCTCTCACTTCCAGGGAGAGGGAGGTGGTGCGGCTGGTTGCACTGGGTCTCTCGAACAAGGCGATCGCCCTCGAACTGGGGATCAGCCCGCGTACGGTCGAAGGGCACCTGAACCACGTCTTCGACAAGGTGGGTGCGTCTTCACGCTCGGCGCTGGTGCGCTTGGCCATGGTGAATGGGCTGATCGAGAGCTGATTGAGATGCCCTGGTCCGGTCGCGATCTTCCAGAAGAGCACCGGGGCGCGAGCGTGGCGTCGAACGGAGAGCCGTACGGCCTGCTCAGAGATGCGCGCTTGTGGATGACTGCCGGCCTGGTGGCAGTGTTCGCCCTGGCGTGGCAGCTCGGGTTCGTGGTCTTCGGTCACCCGGTATCGGTGGAGACTGCGAACTTCTTGCCTCTGGGCATCTTTCTCGTGCCGGTCCTCTATGCCGCGATCACCTTCGGATTGCGAGGGGGGATGCTGGTGGCCGCCGTGTCGGTGGTGGCCACGGTCCCGTGGATAGCGCAATCACTTGAGCAGCAGGACCCCATCGGAGCTTGGTTCGACTTCGTCCAGGTGGTCGTTCTCGTTGTGGTGGCTTACTTCGTCGGTCGTGGCGTACGCGACGAGCGATTGGCCAGGCTTGCGGCGGAGCGGTCTCGGCGCGACCATCTGCTGGCAGAGATCCGGTACCGGGACCTGTTCGAGACGAACAGCCAACCAATCCTCCTGTGCGATCCCGCTGGCTCGGTAGTCGAGGCGAACGTCGCAGCCCTCGACGCCTTCGACGACGGGGGCGCGCCACTACTGGAACGTAACGTTACCGACATCATCGGCAGGGAGTGTTGGGAGGCCGTCAGGCTGGGAACACCCTGGAATGGCACGATTGAGGTACCCGTTGGCAATCGTTCTCACGTCATCACTCTTCGTCCCGAAGCCCGCCAGGTCGCAGTCGAAGGTGAGGCGATGGTCCAGATTGTTTTCCAGGATGTGACCGTGGAGGCCCGCCGACGTCTGGAAGTTCAGGCCTATGCGGCCGACGTCGTGAAGGGCCAGGAAGACGAGCGTCGGAGAATCGCCCAGGAGCTGCACGACGGTCCCCTCCAGACCCTTGTCCACGTCTGCCGCCTCGTCGACAGGGTGGCAGGGAATGAGGGTGATCAGGGATCGGCGACTTCGTTGCGTGCTTCCACAGTGGCGCAGTTGCGCGCTGCAGCCGAATCAGCGATGGCCGAGGTGCGCCAGATATCCCGGGGGTTACGGCCTTCGCTGCTCGACGACTTGGGACTGGTGGCGGCACTGGAGCGGCTGTGCGACGAGGTGGAGTCCCGAGCCGGGGTGGCGGCGGTCCTGCGAACTGAGCTCGACGGGACCGCGTTCGAGCTGACCCCGGCCACCGAGCTGACCGTGTACCGGGTGGCCCAGGAGGCGCTTTCGAACGTAGATCGCCATGCAGCGGCCTCGACCGTCGAGATGTACCTCACGATATCCGGCGCCTCGTTGGAGCTCAGGATTGTCGATGACGGCACCGGGTTCGACTCCACTGTTGGAGACGGAGCCCAAGGGGGATGGCGATTGGGACTTCGTGGGATGGCCGAGCGAGCGGCGCTCAGCGGTGGCCGGCTCACGGTTCGCTCCGTTCCGGGCCGGGGCACTTCCGTGATGCTCACCGTGCCTCTGGGGACGGGCCCTTCGGCGCCGCCCCCGATGCTCGAGGGAGGAGCCAAGGTGCATGGCGGTGCGGTCGAGTCCGAGCGATCGGCTCTATGCCGTCCGCCGGTACCTCCACACTGCGATCGGGGCGACAACGACCAAGATGCCGGCCGACCAGCTCAAGGACTGCCATACGTCAGACATTGACCACAGGTTCGAGTGCCCACCGAGCATCAGCTCACGGGAGGCGTCAATTACCTGGCTCACCGGCTGGTGGATGGCAAAGGCCTGCAGCCAACCGGGCATGGAGGTGACGGGAACGAACGCCGACGAAGCGAAAGTCAGAGGGAACAACACCGGGAATGCGGCCAACTGAGCCGTCTCGCTGTTCGAAGCGGACAAGCCGATGATGGCGAAGCCCCAGCTCACTGCGTAGGCGAAGAACAGGATCAAGAGGAGCCCGGCGACGAACGAGAGTGGGGACGTCTGGACGCGGAATCCGACCAGATATCCGACGGCGGTGATCAACAGGACCACCCCCACGTTCCGGACGAGGTCGGCAGTCGTGCGGCCGGCCAAGACCGCCGACCTGGCCATGGGAAGTGCGTGGAAGCGCTCGATCAGTCCCTTATGAAGGTCCTCAGCCAAGCCCACGCTGGTGCTGACGGCCCCGAACATGACGGTCTGCACGAACACGCCCGCCATGAGGTAGTTGACGTAGGTGACACCGGGAACGTGAATCACCCCGCCGAAGACGTATCGGAACAGTAGGACGAACATGATGGGCTGGACGCTGGAGAAGAAGATTGCATCAGGGATTCGCGTGTAACTGATGAGGTTCCGCCACGTCACCGTGCCTGCGTCCGACAGCGCCCAGCGAAGCCGGCTTCCACCGGGGTGCGATTCGCGGCGTCCCGGTGCGAGCAATGCTGGGTCCACTGTGAGTGCCGTCATCGCCGTCCCTCCCGATCATGACTTGGTGTACCACCTTCGTCCGAGCTCGTTGCCCCGGAAGCGACTTCGGCGACTTCCTCGGCCCGGTGCCCGGTCAGCCGGAGAAAGACGTCATCGAGGCTGGGCTCACGAAGCGTGAGGCCCACTACGGTCACGCCGTGCTGGTCGAGCGCTCTCAGGGCTTCAGCAGCGACCCGGGGCGCTTCCTCCACGGTCAGCTCGACGGTCGCATCATCGATCACCGGCGGGCGCGGTGCCAAGGGGCTGAGGATGGCGGCCACCGAACGCGCAGTGGCGCTGTCGGGGACGGTGAGCGAGATGACCGTCGTGCCGAGATCGGCCTTGAGCTCCGCTGGAGTCCCTTCGGCGATCACTCGACCGTGATCGACGACCACGATTCGGTCGGCCAGACGATCGGCCTCTTCGAGGTACTGGGTCGTGAGCAAGACCGTGGTCCCTGCTCGGACCAGCCCCTCGATCACGACCCACAGGTCCTGGCGGCTCTGCGGGTCGAGTCCAGTGGTGGGTTCGTCGAGGAACAGGATCGGAGGGCGCCCCACGAGTGCCGCGGCCAAGTCGAGCCTCCGTCGCATGCCGCCCGAGTAGGTCTTGAGGGTGCGGTTGGCCGCATCGGACAAACCGAACTGCTCGAGGAGGGTGTCGCTTCGCTCCAAGGTGATCTTCTTCGGAAGGTGGGTAAGACGTCCGACCATTCTCAGGTTCTCACGCCCGGTCAGGTTCTCGTCCACCGCGGCGTACTGGCCTGCGAGTCCGATCAGCCTTCGTACGATGTCGGCCTCGCGCACCACATCGTGTCCGAGGACCCGGGCATGCCCAGCGTCGGGAACCAAGACCGTCGACAGGATCCGCACGACCGTCGTCTTGCCGGCACCGTTCGGACCGAGGAGCCCGAGGATGGAGCCGGGCCTCACGTCGATGGAGACACCGTCGAGCGCCCGAACAGTCCGCTTGCCGCTGAACTCCTTGACGAGGTCGCGTGCTTCTACTGCGTTCATTTCAGCCATTCACAAAGAAACTTAGTGGTAAAGTCTCTTATGTGTCAACAAGATGCAGCCGGCGCGAGTTGTCGATCCAGCTCGGGCTGGCGTTGCGGGAGTACTTGAGCGCAGCCGATCTGTACGACGAAGCGGTGGCCCAGGTCATGGGTCTCAGCCGCACCGATGTGAGGTGCATCGACCTGCTGGTCCGGAGGGGGACCATGGCTGCCGGCGAGTTGGGTGAGGCGACCGGTCTCTCCAGTGGGGCCGTGACCTTCCTCGTCGACCGCTTGGAACGGGCTGGGGTGGTAAAGCGCCGTCGAGACCCCGAGGACAGAAGGCGGGTCCTCGTCGAACTGGTGCCGGAGGCGGCCGAGAGGTCTTTCGAAGTCCATGCGCCGATGATCGCCGAGATGCGGGCACTCCTGGGACGCCACACCGTCGAGGAGCTGCGGTCGATCCACGCCTTTCTCCAGGATGCTCGTTCTGTGTACCTGCGCCGAGCACCGCAACCGTCCAATGCCCTCTCGTCGCGCTCGGGACGTGTCACGTGATGGCGGGGTGGTGAACCGAGGCTCGGAGTCCGATCAGAAGTGCTGGTCCGTCAGACCGGTAGTGTTGTGGAGTTCGTTCCTGAATCCCTGGGCGAGGAGGCCCGATGCCCTACGTTTTCGACTTTGACCACTCACACCGCCTGGCTCCAATGGACATGAAGGATCTACTGGGCGGCAAGGGGGCAAATTTGGCGGAGATGACGTCGGTGTTGAAGCTGCCCGTCCCGCCGGGGTTCACTATCACGTCCGATGCCTGCCGGGCCTACATGGAGTCGGGCTGGCCCGATGGGCTTTCCGAGCAGGTGGCCCGGGCTCGGGCCCGCCTCGAGAAGGCGATGTCAAAGGTGATCGGAGACCCTGCCGACCCGCTGTTGGTGTCCGTTCGCTCGGGTGCGAAGTTCTCCATGCCGGGCATGATGGACACCGTCCTCAATCTTGGCTTGAACGATCAATCCGTCGAAGGCCTGGCCCAGCAGACCGGTGACGAACGGTTCGCATACGACTCGTACCGGCGGTTCATCGCCATGTACTCGCGGATCGTGTTGGACCTCCCTGGAGAGGAATTCGACTCCCTGTTCGACGCAGCCAAGGAGCTCGCTGGGACCACTTCGGATGCCAAGGTGCCCACCGAGCTCCTTCGATACCTCGTCGACTCCTACCAGCAGATCGTCGAGCGCAGGACTTCCAATCCGTTTCCGCAGGATCCGGCTGCACAGTTGCGAGGCGCCATCGAGGCGGTGTTCCGGAGCTGGAACGGAGCGCGTGCTGTGGCCTACCGGGAAAAGGAGCGGATCCCCCACTCACTGGGGACGGCGGTCAACGTCCAGGCGATGGTGTTCGGGAACCGTGACGACCGCTCAGGAACCGGTGTCGGGTTCACCCGTGACCCGGCCACCGGTGAGCGCGGTGCCTACGGAGACTTCCTGGTGAACGCCCAGGGGGAAGACGTGGTGGCTGGCATCCGCACCACCGAGCCGCTTGCCGCGCTGCAGACGGCATTCCCCAAGGTGTATCGGGAGCTCATGGACATCTTCGGTCGGCTCGAACGCCACTACCGGGACATGTGTGACACCGAATTCACCATTGAGCAGGGCAAGCTGTGGATGCTCCAGACGAGGGTCGGGAAACGGACCGGCAAGGCGGCAGTGCGGATGGCCGTGGAGATGACCTCAGAGCGGGACATCGCCCTCTCCCGCGAAGAGGCCGTGTGCCGCGTCACCGAAGAGCATCTGAGCTCGGTTCTCCACCCCCAATTCGAAGGAGGGCACCACGAGGTGTTGGCTCGTGGTCTGGCCGCGTCACCCGGGGCGGCGGTTGGCCGTGCCTATTTCACCGCCGACGATGCCGCAGAGGCTGCTTCTCGAGGCGAGCCGGCGGTGCTGGTGAGGGTGGAGACTTCGCCGGAGGACGTGCACGGGATGCTGGCAGCACAGGGGGTCCTGACTGCCCGTGGCGGTCTGGTCAGCCACGCTGCCGTCGTGGCCCGGGGTTGGGGGAAGCCGGCAGTGGTGGGGGCCGAGGCACTGGTGATCGGCCGCCACCAGATGCAGGTGGGTCAGATCGTGGTGAAGGAAGGCGACTGGCTGTCGCTCGACGGCACCGAGGGCACCGTGGTGCTGGGCCAGGTCCCCCTGACTGCGGCTGATCCGCCCGAGGAGCTGAACGCTCTCCTCGAGTGGGCCGACGAGATCCGTGCCGGCCACATGGCGGTCAGAGCGAACGCTGACACCGGCGACGATGCGGCCAACGCACGCCGGCTGGGTGCCGAGGGAGTCGGCCTGTGCCGTACCGAGCACATGTTCCTCGGGGATGACCGTCTCCCGATCGTCCGCAGGATGATCCTGGCCACAGACCCCGACGACGAGCGGGAAGCACTCGAAGCGCTCCGCATCGTCCAGCGTGATGACTTCGAGGCGATCCTCGAAGCCATGGATGGGCTCCCGGTCACGGTACGGCTCTTGGACCCTCCCCTTCACGAGTTCCTCCCGTCGACCCAGGAGTTGGCCATCAAGGCGGCCACCACGGGACTCTCCGAAGAGGAGCAACGCCTCTACCAGGCCGCCCTGGCCTGGAAAGAGGTGAACCCCATGCTTGGGACCCGAGGCGTGCGGCTCGGGGTGGTGAAGCCCGGCCTCTACGCGATGCAGGTCCGGGCCCTGATGGAGGCCGTGAGGCGACGAATGGATCAGGGTGGTCACCCCGTGGTCGAGATCATGATCCCCCTCACGGTGAGCCGACCTGAGCTCGCACTGGCCCGGAGGTGGGTGGAGGAGGTCGTGGAGGGGGAGCTGACCCCGGCCCCACCCAGTGGTCGGGGCGGCAGCAGCAAGGACAGCCGGTCAAAGGCCGGCCGAGGCAGCCGTTCCATGGCACCGGGGGACGTCACGATCGGCACCATGATCGAGACCCCTCGGGCGGCGCTTCTGGCTGCCGAGATCGCACATGAAGCAGATTTCTTCTCGTTCGGGACGAACGATCTGACCCAGATGACGTTCGGGTTCAGTCGCGACGACGTAGAGGGACGCATGATGTCGACCTACCTCGACCAGGGGCTGCTGGAGCACAATCCTTTCGAGATCATCGACGCCGATGGAGTTGGAGAGCTGGTCAGTATCGGCATCCGACGAGGCCGGTCTACGCGCCCGGGTCTCAAGATCGGCGTGTGCGGAGAGCACGGAGGAGATCCCCAGTCGATTTCGACCTTCCACCGCCTCGGTGTGGACTACGTGAGCTGTTCTCCCTATCGGGTGCCCGTTGCCCGGCTGGCCGCGGCCCAGGCCGTGATCCAGTCGGCCGGGGGCCCGACCCCGCCGAAGCCCCGGCCGGGCGTGAGGAAGCCAGCCAAGGCCAAAGCCAAAGGAAAGGGCACCTCCTCGCCGAAGACGCCCAAGGGCTGACACCACACCCTTTGGGGCGGGGCGGCCAGACCGTCGGTGCCGGACGGCCTCGTCGGCACCTTCGGGGCGGTACCCTGCTCGGTCATGGGCATTCCCGACGAGGACGTGGCCCAAGTGAGGGCGGCGACTGACATCGTGGCACTCATCGGCGAGCACGCGGCCCTGCGCCGCCAGGGTAGGCGGTGGGTGGGACTCTGCCCGTTCCATGCAGAGAAGACTCCGTCGTTCAGCGTGAACGCCGAGGAGGGCTTCTACTACTGCTTCGGATGCCAGGCATCGGGGGACGCCATCACCTTCGTCCGGTCGATGGAGCACCTCGACTTCGTCGACGCAGTGAGGTACTTGGCTGACCGCTCGGGTATCGCGGTCCGAGAGGATGCCGGCGGGGGTGTGGCCCAGCGGCAACGAACCGTCCTGTTCGAAGCGATGGAACGTGCTGTCTGCTGGTACCACGAACGCCTTCTGTCAGCTCCAGATGCCGGGCCGGCACGGAACTATCTCCGCTCACGCGGCTATGGCAGTGAGCTCGTCCGGAAGTTCCGACTGGGCTGGGCGCCCGATGATTGGGATGCCCTCTGTCGAGCTTTGGGGCTGCCCGAGCGGGTCCTGGTCGATACCGGCCTCGGATTTCGAAATCGTCGTGGGAACGCTCAGGATGCGTTCCGAGCGCGCATCATCTTCCCAATTTGCGATCCCTCCGGACGTCCGATTGCCCTTGGAGGCCGCATCCTCCCAGCCGGCGACGGCTATGGCGGGCCCGACACAGGGAATGGCGTCATTGGCCAGCGCCGGCCTGAGCCGAAGTACAAGAACTCACCCGAAACGCCCATCTACAGCAAGAGGCGGACGCTGTACGCGCTGAACTGGGCCAAGAACGACATCGTCGGGTCAGGCGAGGTCGTGGTGTGCGAGGGATATACGGACGTGATCGGGTTCTTCGCCGCCGATGTCCCGCGCGCCGTCGCTACGTGTGGGACGGCATTGGCCGAAGAGCATTTGAAGCTGCTCAGGAATTTCGGGCGGAGGATCGTCCTGGCATACGACGCCGACAATGCCGGGCAGTCCGCTGTGTCACGAGTGTATGAGTGGGAGAGCCGCCACGAGGTGGAGATAGCGGTGGCGCAATTCCCCCCCGGGACCGACCCCGCCGACCTGGCCAGGACTGATCCCGAGAGGCTCCGCGACGCCATCACCCGAGCTCGTCCGCTGCTCCAGTTCCGGGTCGACAGGGTGTTTACGGGAGCCGACTTGACCACTGTCGAGGGGCGGGCTCGTGCCGCAGAGGCAGCCCTACGGGCGGTAGCGGAGCACCCCGATGCGCTGGTGCGAGATCAGTACGTCATGCAGATCGCTGATCGGTGCCGGCTGGACGCCCAAAGCGTTCGTCTGCGTCTGGAAGAGAGCAGAGAACGTGAACGGAGCGAACGGAGAGCCCAGGGGGGCGGTCGGAGCGAGGCTCGCCGGCACGATGATCACCGAGAACATCCAGTGGACCGCGCCTCAGCGGTACTTGATGGGTCCACGGACGACCGCGCAGCTTTCGAACGCAAGGGTGGCCCTGGTTCGTCCCCGGCCGGTTCTCGGCCCACACCGTCCAGCCGCCCCGGCCTCGAAGGACTCCGCCTGGCCGTCCACAGGCCCGAAGATGTGGTCGGACGCCTCCACGAAGTGCTCTTCACCGACGACCTCCAGCGGCGGGCTTTTGCTGCTCTCAGCATGGCCGACAGCGTCCACGAAGCAGTCGAGCAGTCACCCCTGGAAGTGGCCGACCTGTTGCGGCGGGTCACGGTGGAGGAACCGGTGGACGTGGGGGATCCCCTGGTCGACCCCGTTGACGCCGTCGTCTTCCAACTCTTGCGAGGAGCGGTCAGGCGTAGCCTCTCGCAGATGTCGGCCGCAGTCCGCACGCAAGCCGGGGACCTGGGATCGGTGGCCAGCGAGACGGCATTGGTCCGCCACTGGATGGAAGAGCTTGACGTTCCCGAAGCCTGTCACCCGGCGGCCCAGCGGTTGCTAGCGTGGCTGGTGGAACGGGAGGGTTGATGGCTCGCTGGACGGCCCATGACGGATATACGTGACGTGACCGGACTCGATGGTGCCACCGCTGTGCCCGGGGACCCGACGGCGAGTGGCGCGCTCGAAGCGTCCTCGCGGGGGAGGTCGAACCACCTGGATAAGGGATCGGGAGCACGGACGGCACCCGTGGACGCAGTCCGTTCAGGTTCTCGATCTGACAGGGGAGCCCGATCCAACGCCCCTTCTGGGTCCGCTGACCGTGGAGGCGGCAGCGCCGAAGATCCCGTCCACACGTACTTGAAGGAGATCGGTAAGGTCCCACTGTTGAGCGTCGAGCTCGAAGTGGAGATGGCCCGTCGCATTCAGCAGGGGAACGAGGCGGCGGCCAGGCTCGCGGCGCACGCTCTCGCCGAAGCCGAAGCCGAAGCCGAGTCCGGTGGGGGAGCCGGAAGCGAGCATCCTGACCATCGGATACTCACCCCTGAGCAGGTCTTCGCCGATCGTCGGCGTGTTCGGCAGGGGCAGATGGCCAAGGAGGCTCTCATCGAGGCCAACCTTCGGTTGGTGGTTTCGATCGCCAAGCGTTACCGCAATCGCGGCATGGCCTTCTTGGATCTGATCCAGGAGGGAAATCTGGGCCTCATGCGGGCGGTGGAGAAGTTCGACTACTCCAAGGGCTTCAAATTCTCCACTTACGCCACGTGGTGGATACGTCAGGCCATCACCCGGGCCATCGCCGATCAAGCTCGCACCATCAGGATCCCGGTCCACATGGTCGAGACCATCAACAAGGTGGTGTGGGCTCAGCGGCAGCTTCTCCAAGAGCTGGGCCGCGAACCGACCACCGAGGAGCTCTCCCTGAGGGTGGAGTACCCCATCGAGCGGGTTCGAGAGATCCAGCGCATCAACCAGGACACGATCTCCCTCGAGCAGCCCGTGGGCGAGGAGGACGACTTCAGCCTCTCGGACCTCATCGAAGACCGAGGTGCGGTCGTCCCCGGTGACGCCGCCACCAGGGCCATGCTCGACCAGGCCGTGAAAGAGGCCTTGGCCCATCTGACCGAGCGCGAGCAGGACGTCGTCCGGCTACGCTTCGGCCTCGACGACGGCAAGATCCGGACCCTTGAGGAGGTCGGACGGGAATTCGGGGTCACCCGTGAGCGAGTGCGGCAGATCGAGTCCAAGACGCTGGCCAAGCTCCGCCGTCCCGACGCCGCCTACCTGCTTCGGGACTACCTGGAAGAGGCTTGAGCATGCGGGCGACCGAAGCCCGGCTGCTAATGTCGACCGGCATTCCGGGGTAGCTCAATGGCAGAGCAAGCGGCTGTTAACCGCTAGGTTGAGAGTTCGAGTCTCTCCCCCGGAGCGGCACTCACGCTCGTGAATGAGACTGGCGTGGTGGAATCTCGATCGGTGCGGGTGGGGCACCTGTCGAAGTGCAGCTCGGTGCACTACCCCGAGGCGACCCGCCCTCGTCTGATCACCAGGGTTCGATCCGCCCCTTTGGCGACCCCGGAGTCGTGGGTCACGATCACGAGCGTGAGTCCGAGGTCCCGCCAGAGCTGGCGCATGAGCCCGACGATCTCGTCACGGGTTGTCTCGTCGAGGTTGCCGGTGGGCTCGTCGGCAAGAAGCACCGTGGGTTCTTTTACGAGTGCTCGCGCCAGCGCGACTCGCTGCTGCTGACCCCCTGACAGCTCAGCGGGTAAATGAGTGAGACGGTCGCCGAGCCCGAGGCGCTCGAGCGTTTCCTGCGCTCGAGCGCGGCGATCAGACGGGTCCCAATGCAGGGGCACGAGGGCCGTCTCGACGTTCTCGAGGGCGTTGAGGGTGGGGATCAGGTTGAACGATTGGAACACGAACCCGAAGGCCCCGGCCCGGAGCTGAGCCAGGTGAGTGTCGTCCAGGGTGCCGAGGTCCCGCCCTTCGAAGAACACGTTCCCCGAAGTGGGTCGGTCGAGACCCCCAAGAAGGGTGAGGAGGGTCGTCTTGCCTTGACCGGTCGGACCTTGGATTGCCACGAATTCACCCTGGTCGATCTTGAGATCGACGCCGTCCAACGCCGAGACGCGGCTCGTGTCACCACGCCGGAATGTCTTGTGTACATTCTTGAGCGAGTACAAGTTCCGACGGCTGTGCGTGCCCACTTCTGGAGCATCGGTCGGTATTTCCTGTTCCGGTGGCACGATCGTCATTCCACCCGCCTCAGGGCTGTCGCTGGGCGGAGTCGCCCAGCTCGCCATGCACCGAATGCGCCTGCGACCAGTCCGCCCAGGATGGCCAGCCCGAGGGCGAGGCCGATTGCTCCTCCCTGGAGAGGCGCCGTGAGGTGGATAGCCACCGTGTGGACGGCAGCAGCACCATGATGGGAGAACGACCCCGCCCGGGCCGGACGGTGGAATCCGGGGCTTGTTGCTCCTCCCCCGAAGGGCGTTCCCGCTCCACCGCCGCCGAAGCCGCCGAACGCCGCTCCCAATGCCGCTGGCGAGCCCACGGTGGCCGTGAGTGACGGCGACACGGCCGAGATGATCTCTGCTCCGACCACCCCGAGGACCAGCCCAGTGACGCCCCCGAGGATGCCGAGAGCAAGACCTTCGCCCATGACCTGTCCGACTATTCGTCGGGTGCGCCATCCGAGCGCTTTCAAGGTGCCGAATTCACGAACCCGACGCGTCACCGCGGACAGCATCAGCAATCCGGCCAGGAGGATGGCGACGACGAGTGCACCGATCGAGAGCCACTTGCCCAGGTTGGTGGCCAGATGCGAGGCGCTCGAGAGCGATCCGCTGATGTCGCTGGCGAGGCTCGCCGACGTGGCCACTGTTGCTCCCGGGATGAGCTTTTTGACGTCGGCGGCCAGGCTTGTCACCGACGTGGCGTTCGATGCGGCCACGTAGATGTTGGTGACCTTCCCGGTCACGCCGGCGAGGTTCTGGGCCGTGGCCAGCGGCAGGTAGACGTCGGTGGAACCCGAGGTCTGATCTGCGACCCCGATGACGTTGACCGACGTTCCGGCGACTGTGAGTTTCGAGCCGACAGCGAGCTTGTCGGTCTTGGCATACGACGAGCTCACGATGGCGACATCAGCCGTCGAATTCCCCTTGGAGAAGTACGAGCCATCCGTTACTTCAGATGCGCTCAGCGGTCCCACGCCGGAGTTATCGATCTGGACGCCGTCGACGGTGAACGTCGAGATTGTGAACCCGAGGCCCTGCCCTCTGGGTGCGCCGAAGCCACCCGAGGATGTGCCTGTGGATGGTGCGGCCGGAATTGTGCCCGAGAAGGAGGTATCGGTAAGGGTGAGGCCGCCGACACTCGCGGCCGTGCCGTGAAGGTGGTCCACCCGGCCGACGTCGGACTCGGGAAGCGTCGCGGATCCGATCGACGGTCTGAGGGTCTTCCGGGCGACATGGGAGCCCTGCGAACCCGATGCACGACGGAATGTCCCGAAATGCTGGAAGCCCCCCGACGAAGGCTTCGCGGGCATCGTGACGGTCAGGTCCGTGCCGACGCCATAGAGCGAATGCAGCACTTGAGCCTGGGCCGTCTTCACTCCGGCCGACGTCGCGGAGACCACCACCACCAGGCCGATCCCGATGGCGAGACCCACGGCCACCACGACTGCCTGCTTGACGCGCCGTCGCAGCTCGCGTCGGAGGTAGGTGAAGAACATCGTACCGGACGATACGGTGCATTTCTAAGAAAAGCCTGAGAGGATTGCAGCAATTCGCTAAGAGGCCGCGCGGATAGGGAAACGTGCCTCTGACTAGGACTTATAGTAGTTCTGGCGCGTAGAAACGACCATCCACCGGTCGTGGTGGTGGCCCCGAGACAATCGGGGTGGAG
>JAJYWG010000041.1 GCA_021791615.1 Actinomycetes bacterium | reverse complement strand
GGACAGCGATGGCCGCCCGGCCGACGGTGACCAGCACATCCAGGACGTGGTGGACGAGCGTCGAGGTCTCCTGGCCGGGATGGAGCAGGTAGCGGCCGAGCGGACCGCCGGGCACCGACGGTGGGGGCGGCTTTGGGGACGACTGCGGAGACGGGCTCATGGACCTCCCTTGGGTCGCAGAACGACGGGTTCGCTATGAGAACAAGGGGTTTCGGGCTCAATTTGGACAAACGAATCAGAGGCAGTGGCCACCACCGCTGGCAGTAGGCGGCAACCGGCCGGCTCCATCAGACAAATAGGAGTGTCAAGGCCAAAACCGGACAGCGGTTTCTCCGGCCGGTGCCCGGCTCTTCGGAACCGCCAGCCCGTCGTCACCTGCTGGCAGCCGACCGACATCCTGCACCCACAAGAACATGGGGACCGGGCCTCGTTTTCAACAAAGTCACCCGCCGCACGAGCCCTGCCGGCCAGCCCTCGAACATCGCTCGTCAGTTAGAAACGGCAGGTCGAGGAGCAACGGCGACAAATTGATTGCCAAGAGTGCCGGGTGGCGGCGTGCCACTCGGCCGCTGTGCAGGCGCGGGGTGCATTGACTGGACGGCGGGTTGGGAGCAAACTAGGTTTGTAACAGACGGATCTACCTCGCCAGTAGCTCATGGAGGGTGGGTGGCATGAACGACGCAGTGCCGGCCAGCGGGTGCGGAAATGGACGTGTACGCCGTTACCTGACCGGCTCAGCGACCAAGGTCGCGCCGGCCGTCGTGCTTGTAGTCGTCTTGGCTGGCGCTGGAACCGCATATG
Organism: Actinomycetes bacterium; assembly: GCA_021791615.1. The sequence goes on along the minus strand of JAJYWG010000041.1, from coordinate 8,208 downwards.
CGGCCGGGCGCGGGAATCATCGCCACAAGGCCCACGGCGGTCAGGGCGCGCTGACCGCGGTCCAGGTGGCGTCAGCCACCTCGGGTGTCGCCGCGTCCGAGCTGTCCCTGTCGGGCACGGTGAGCTCTGCGCAGGGCATCACGGTGGCGCCGGCCGTCGCCGGTCAGGTGACGTCGGTGCCAGTCACGGTCGGCCAGGCGGTGCAGGCTGGCCAGGTACTGGTCCGCGTGGTCAACCCCGTCTTGCAGGCCCAGCTCACCGAGGCGCAGGCCGCAGCCGCCACGGCGCAGGCCAAGCTCACGGCCGCCACGGCCGGGCCAAGCCCCCAGGCCGTCGCGGTCGCCCAGGCGGAGGTTACGAAGGCCGAGGTTGCACTGCAGGCTGCCGAGCAGGCGCAGACAGCGGCGGAAAACGGCCAGCCCGGGTCGTCGTCAGGCGGCTCGGTATCGCAGGCTGCTGCGGCCGTGAGCGAAGCCCGGGCGGCGCTCACCCTTGCCCAGGCCCAAGCGGCGGAGGCCGACGCGCCGCCGTCGGTGGCGGCCGTGGCGCCGCTGCAGGCGGCGGTGACCCAGGCCAACGACGCCGAGGCGGTTGTGGAGGCCCAGGTCGCCCAGGAGTCCGTCACGGCTCCCTATGGCGGTGTCGTCAGCTCGCTCGGTGCGGTGGTGGGCGAGCAGGTCACCCCGGCAAGCCCCCTACTCACCTTGGACGGCGCGGCGGTGTCGGTGCAGGCTCCGGTGGCTGAGCAGGACCTGGGGCTCATCCATCCGGGCGAGGCGGCCACGATCTACTCACCAGGAGGCGCTGGCTCGGTGCCGGCGAGTGTGTCGACGGTGGCGCCGGCGGCAAACCCCTCGTCGCTCACCTTCGGCGTCACCTTGACCCCGACGTCGGATCCGCCGTGGCTGGTACCCGGCGAGGCGGTCACCGCGGCGGTGGTGACCGGCCGGAGCGCAGGGGCGGTGTTGGTGCCGTCAAGTGCGCTGGTCTCGATCAACGGCCACCCACAGGTCTTCGTAGTCCACACCGATCACACCGTGAGCCTGGTCGACGTGACGCCGGGAATCTCCGACGGGACGACCACGGCGGTCGCTGGTCTCGCGGCGGGCAGCGAGGTGGTCACACTGGGCCAGACCTACCTGGCGCCCGGTGACCGGGTCCGGGTCACCGAGCGGACAGCGGTACCGGCGACGGTGACCGGGTCGAGCGTCGGCGGCCTGCTGACCGCCCCGGTCGCCGGTGTGCCGGCTGGCGCCAAGCATGCCGGGACAGCGGGCGTGTCGGCGACAGGCGGCGGAGCGACAAACGGTTCGGCGGGCTCGACCGGCGGGCGAGGCGGCAAGAAGGGATGAGCGAAGAGAACCCGGCCACGTCGCCCGACGTCTCTTCGGCGCCGACCGGGCGGTCGCGCTTCAACCTCACGGCCCTGTCGATCCGCCGACCGGTGACCGTCTTGATGGTGCTTGGGTTCTTGGTGGTTGCCGGCGCGGTGGCTTTCACCAAGCTTCCGGTGCGGCGCCTACCCAGCGTCAACTTTCCCTACGTGCGGGTGGTGGTTGGCGACGCCGGCGCGTCGGCATCGACGGTGTCGGAGACGATTACCACCCCGGTAGAAAAGGCGCTCAGCTCGGAGTCTGGCGTCGTGTCGATGGTCGGCACCTCGGCACCGGGGCGTTCGACGGTGGCCCTCCAGTTCGCCGGGGGGACCAACGTCGACCAGGCAGCGGCGAGCATCTCGCTCGCCTTGGCCCGGGTGGCCAAGGGCTTGCCGCCGACGGCCACCCCCCCATCGATCATCAAGGCCAATCCCTCGGCGCTGCCAATGATGGACGTCGCCATCTCCGGCCCGCTGGCCTCCTCGCAGCTCTACACGCTGGTCACGGGCGTGGTTGCCCCCGCCCTGGAAGAGCAGCCCGGCGTGGCCCAGGTGACGGTGGTGGGAGGCCGGGCGTCGGTTGTGACTGTGGCGCTTTCGCCGTCGGAGCTGGCCGCCTATGGCCTCTCGGTACCCCAGGTGACCGCCGCCATGAAGGCCCAGAACGTGGCGGTGAGCGGTGGGGTGACGGTCGTGGGCAGCCAGGAGCTCCTGGCTCGTACCAGCGGCGGCTACCCCTCGGTCGCCGCTCTTATGGCGCTGCCGGTCGCCTCCCGGTCCGGCGGGGCGGTGCTGCTCGGTCAAGTGGCCACCGTTTCGGAGGGGTTGGCCCAAGCCCAGTCCGCCGCCACTTTGAACGGCACGCCGGCGGTGGGCCTGGTGGTGACCGCCTCGTCGACGGCGAACTCCCTGGCTGTTGACAACGCGGTGCGCGCCGAGCTGGCCAAGCTCGCACCGGGGCTGCCCGCCGGGGTGCACGCGACCATCACTGGCGACGTCACCAATTACGTGCGGGCCGCGCTGTCCAACGTTGAGCTCGACTTGTTCTTGGGGATCCTCTTCGCTGCTTTGGTGCTAGCGGTGTTCCTGCACCGGCTGGCCAACACGATGATTGTGATGTTCGCGATCCCCGTCTCGCTGGTGGCAACGTTCGCGGTGATGTACTTCTTGCATTTCAGCTTGGACCTCATCTCGCTGATGGCGCTGTCGCTTCTGATCGGAATCTTGGTCGACGACTCGATCGTCGTGCTCGAGAACATCCACCGCCACCGGGCCATGGGCAAGGACCCGGCGGTCGCGGCAGTGGACGGGCGGATGGAGATCGGGGCGGCAGCGGTGGCGATCACCCTCACCGACGTAGTCGTCTACGCCCCGGTCGCGTTCGTGTCGGGCAACGTCGGCCAGCTGTTCAGGGAGTTCGGGCTCACAATCGTGGCCGCCACGCTGTTCTCGCTTTTGGTCTCTTACACGCTGACCCCGATGCTCGCAGCGCGCTGGGGTCGCCTTCCCCGACCAACCTCGCCCGGAGCGCGCTTCGGGCGGCGGTTCGACGCCGGTTTCGACGCGCTGCGTGCCCGCTACCGAAAAGTGATCGCCTGGAGCCTGCGCCACCGCCTGGCGGTGATCACCGTGGCGCTCGCCGCCCTGGCCGGATCGGTGGGCATCGTGCGCTCGGGTGTGCTGCCCACCACGTTCGTGCCCCCCGAGGACAACGGGGTGGTCACCGTCAACGCTCGCCTGCCGGTCGGCACGCCCCTTGCGGCAGCCCAGGCCACCCTCGCCGGCTACGCCCGCAAGGTGCAGCACCTGCCCGGCGTGACCGACGTGTTCGTCTCCTCCGGCTACGGCGCGGGGGTCGGCTCGGGGCACAACCTGGGCCAGCTCACCGTCGACCTCGGCCCCCGTGGGTCACGCCCGACAATCCGAAGCTACGTGAAGAAGCTCGGGAACCTCGCCCGGCGCTTCCCGGGTCTGGTCGGCCACGGTCACGTCCAAAGCCCGTTCATCGCCGGCGGCGCCCGGGCGGCGTCGGTCGACATCGTGGGGCCCGACCTCGCCACCTTGGACCGCCTCGCCACACAGGTCGCCGCCCGCCTGACCGGCAACCCGGCGGTGTCCCAGGTGTCCACCTCGGTGCCCACTCCCACCCCCGAGCTGTCGATCACCGTCAACCGGGCGACGGCCACCTACCTCGGGGTGTCGCCCGCCACCGTCGGGGCCACCGTGGCCGCTGCCCTCGGCAGCGCAGCCGTCCCTCCCCTGGTCACCTCCCAGGCGGCGCCCGCCGAACCGATCCAGGTGACCTACGGCGACGGCGCTCGCCTCACCCCCGCCCAGCTCGCCGCCATCCCCATCCCCACCGCCCATGGCAGCGTGCCGCTCTCGGCCGTCGCTACCCTCTCCGAGGCTCCCGGGCCGGGTCAGATCACCCAGATCAACGGCCAGTACGCGGTGGCGGTCTCCGCATCGAGCCCGAGTGGCAACTCCGGGCCTGCCACCGCGGCGCTGCTCGCCGCCGCCCACGGCGTGGGGCTGCCGACCGGCTACGCCCTGCAGATCGGTGGCCAGTCCGCCCAGCAGTCCCGGGCGTTCGGGCCGCTGCTCCAAGCCCTCGGCCTGTCAATCCTGCTCGTCTACATGCTCATGGCTGCCCTCTACGAATCGCTCCTCGACCCCCTGGCGGTCCTGTTCGCCGTGCCGCTCGCCACCATCGGTGCATTGATCGGCCTGTGGGCTGCCGGGCTTCCGATCTCGATCTTCGCCCTGATCGCCATGATCATGTTGATGGGCCTTGTCTCGAAAAACTCGATCCTCCTCGTCGACTACACCAAGACGCTGCGCAGCCGTGGCGTCGCACGCGACCAGGCGATCATCGAGGCCGGCGCCACCAGGATTCGTCCGATCCTGATGACGACCGCCACCATGGTCTGCGCGATGGCGCCGCTAGCCTTCGGGCACGGCTCGGGGGCATCGGAGCGCATGCCCGTCGGGGTGGTGCTTATCGGCGGACTTGTCTCCTCGACCGTACTCAGCCTGCTCGTCGTGCCCGTGCTCTACAGCCTGCTCGATGACGTACGCCATCGCGTGCGCCGCCACCAACCAGGCGCACATCCACTCCCGGCGGTGACGACCGCCGAGCTGCCGATCGACACCGGACCCGCGACCCCCCATGCGTGAGCGAACCCCGAGCCAACCATCCCAGGGGCTGCCGAACGATGGCCTCCATGACGACGCTGCCGTGCTGGCCGACCAGGCAGAGAGCCTGTTCCGAGCGTTCCGGGTCGTTCGCCGCCGGGTCCTGGCCCGCCCGATCGGTATGGCCGGACTGCCGGGCGCACATCTGGAGCTGCTCAACCTGGTGCGCCGCTACCCCGGCGTGCGGACCCGGGAAGCCGCCGGGCACCTGCGTCTCGCCTCCAACACGGTGAGCACCCTGGCCAGCCACCTCGAGGACGCGGGCCTCCTCGAACGCCGCCGCGACGACACCGACGGGCGCGGCGTTCGCTTCTACCTCACCGCGGCTGCCGCCGACGAGCTCGCCGACTGGCGCGACCAGCGCCTCGGCTTGCTCGCCCAAGCACTCTCCGCGCTCGAACCGGCGGACCGGGCACAGATCATTGCGACCCTGCCGGCGCTTGAGCGGCTGGTGGGCGCCGTGCGCGACCACGCCACGCGCCCTGAGCCGCCACAATCCCGCGTGCACCGTCGCCCACCACAACGACCCTTCCCAGCCACCCCAACCGAAGCGAACAAAAGGAACCCAGATGACCGCCCGCCACCCGAGCCCTGACATCCCTCCGCACCCGGACCATGGCCACCCGATGCCTGCCGGCACACCGGCGTCCGGTGAACGCCGGCCACGCCGCCTCCGGCGTCAGCTGGCCCGTCTGCGCGTCCTGCCCGCACTGGCCGCAGTCGCCGTGATCGCGGCCGCCTGCTCGTCAACCGCCGCCACCTCGACCCCGAACTCAACCGTACCCGTCCCCCACCACGGCGGGCACCACCGAGGCGCCGGCATCGTCGGCAAGGTGACCACCATCTCGGCGTCGTCACTGGTCCTTGACGTCCGCGGCACCGCGCGCACCGTCGCCCTTACGCCGGCCACGCGTTACCGCCAAGGGCACCAAGACGTCACGGCATCCGCCCTTGGTCCAGGCGAGCACGTGCGCGTCCGGACAGCCGCCAACGGGAACGCAACGGTCGTCACTATCCTCCCCGCCACCGTGACCGGGACCATCATCGCGCTCGACTCCCACGGCTTCACCCTGCACACCCCCCACGGCACTACCGTCACCGTCACCGCCACAGCGTCCGCCACGTACCGCGACGGATCCACCACCGTGACCGCGAGCTTCCTCAAACCCGGCCAGAAGCTGCACATCCAAGGTCAGCCCGGGCCCAACGGATCGTTCACCGCCACCAAGATCACCGTCACCGCCTCGGGCTCGTCGGGCTGACAAGACCTATTCGCGTCCGGGGCGGAGCACCAGCCGATCCCCGGCAGCGGACCGAAGAGTCGTTCGCCCCCTCGGTCGCCCCCGGCGCCCATGGCGTACCCGGAGGCACCTCTTGGCCTGCCAGGAGACCGGAGGGACGGCATCGTGCGCCGCAGTCGCCGGGTGTGCACCTGCCCCCGACACCTCTGCCACGACCTCAGGATCTGGCCTGGGGCCACGTGGCACCCAGCGTGCTGTCCAAGTTTTCCACCAAGGGAGTGTTCGTGATCGGCGAGAAGGTGCAACACGTCCAGAACAAGGGCACGGATCTCGGCGAGCTCGAAGCCAAGATCGAGAGCAACCGCAATTCCGAAGGCTGCTCGGTCCAGACTTCTTCGCCCGGCACGCAAGGCCTCGTCCTCCAGGCGAAGAAGGGCGGGTTTCTCCCTGGCGTGGTCGACGTGGATCGCGCGCTTTCGATTGTCATCTCAGGCGATGCGAGCGATTACACGGTTCGCATCGGGATCGGCAAGTGGCTGCAGACCTTGGGCGTCGCGGTGCTCGAGACGTTGCTCCTGCCAGATCTCTTCCTCGTCGCCGATGTGGCCGAGTCCGCGTGGAACATCGAGATCGAAGACAAGCTCGCCAAGAAGACCGAGTCCTCCGTCGAGTACTGGGCCGGTCGATCCGGGGCTCTGCCAAAGGACGTGAGGCGCCTACTCAGTCATCGCCCATGGCCCGACCCGCAAGCGGCAGCGACCCCACCGAAAAGTTCACGGGTCCCTCGCGCGGCTCGCCGAGTGGTTAGGCCGGCTCCCGAGTTGCTGGGTCAGCCGACGACGGACGCGGGGTCACCTCCCGGCACCGTCGCAGCGGACGAAGCGCTGTACGTCGACCACCTTTTCGGCGCTCCACCACAGCTGGTCCTTGCCGGGGCGGAGCCAGTGTGGTCCAGACGCCTCGAGGGGCGCCCGGTCGTCGTCCAGGACGTAATAAGAGCGGGGCTCCGAGAGGTCAACGGAGGTTCCTGTAAGTATTTTCTTTGCCGGTGTTGCCAGCCAGACGGATTGATGGCGGCATAGACACCGTCCGTGATGACCTCGCGTGATCAAGTTCTCGGCCAAAGACATTTCCAGTGAAGGCGGGGGACCCTCCGCTCAGGCCGCGTGCGGATCGTCGCCTCGTCGGCGCCGACGTTTGGCCTGGTACATGCTCCGGTCAGCGCGCCGCAGCAGGTTGGCCGCACCCTCGACGCGGTCCCAGGTGGCGACTCCGACAGAGGCGGAGACGCCTTCGGGCAGTGCCTGGGCAAGACGCCGGGCGAGAGCGTGAGCCCCGAGTTCGTCGGACCCAGGGGCGAGCAGTCCGAACTCGTCGCCGCCGATTCGGGCCACAAGGTCTCCGCTTCCGCGCGTCATAGCCCGCCAGGAGCGAGCGGCTGACTGGAGCAGGCGGTCCCCAGCAAGGTGCCCGTGGGCGTCGTTGATGGACTTGAAGCCGTCGATGTCCAGCACCACGACCGATAGCGGAGTACCGTGGCGTGCCGCCCGCTCAAGCTCGACCTCGAGACGCTCGTCCCAGGCGCGCCTGTTGGCCAGCCCGGTGAGGGAGTCTTCCCGGGCTGTGCCGCGCAGCACGCTCATCAGGCCGACCACGACGATGGCCAGGGCCGCGCCGGTCCCGAACACCGATAGCCAGGCGATGACCGGTGGCTCGGCGGTCATGGGCGCGACTGCGAGCACAACGGCGTAGGCAACCCCGGCGCCGGCGAGGTGGTAGAGCGCCGAGCGCAACGGCAGGTAAAGCACGGCGAGGACTTCGACGAGCAGGTAGAGGTTGGCCAAGTTCACGTGTCCGCTCGCCCCGGCGGCGGTGATGATGCTGACGAATAGGTTGCCGAGCAAGACGTCGACTTGGAGGCTCCAGGGGGGCAGCCGCTCGCCGACCACCAGTCGCACACACGCAATGGCCAGAGCCATCACCAGGGCGGCGACGAGAGCGATAAACGAGTAGCCCGGCCAGTGGCGTAGCGGCAGCACTGAGGCGACGGCGAGGGCTCCTATGAGTTCGAGGGCGATGGCGACCGGGCGGGGATTGGAGAAGAACGGACGCGTCCAGGCAGCCGCGGTCTGGTTCAGCGATGCCGAGGAGTGAGTGGTCTCGGACCATTGGCGATCTGGCGCTGCCTCGGCTGTCATTGGTCAGCTCCCTCGGGAGGTGGCGTGGACGTGACGACGCCGAGAGTGAACCCATAGTCATAATCGGCACCCCGGGCTCCCATCTTGACTCCGTCCGAGCGCTTGGCCGGGAATGCTACGACCCGGGTGGCCGTCTGCGGCGTCTCGAAGCCGGTGATGCCGCAGCCCCCCGACGCGGGGTGCGCCTGGTTGCCTGGCG
>JAJYWG010000051.1 GCA_021791615.1 Actinomycetes bacterium | reverse complement strand
ACACCGGCTCTACCTTGGCGACCCGGAGAACGCCTTGCTGACGCTCTTTGGCGACGGAGAGGACCACCGATGGCCTCCAACAGCCAGATCGCGCGCCTAAGACGCCCTGGCGCACAGCGACGGGGCCAATCTCAGCGTCTCGGTGGCCGACCCCAAGCCGGGAACGCTTGTTTTAGGGCTAACCTAGTGCCTTGACCGGGAAGGTTCGCACGTCAGCCCGCACAGATGTAATTACACGCTGAACATTCTGCCGATAGCCAGCCGCGCACGAGAGAGACAGCCGGCGCAGGGACAGGAAAGGACGTCCTCGGCAGCCAAGCCCGCAGGCGCGAACGACGGTTCGCATGCCAAAACGTGGCCAATTCAATTAAGGGGGGTTTCGGCGGCGCGAGCAGGGGGCCGGCCCCAGCGCCTGCCCGTCTCCGCCCTCGCCTCGGCACGCCTCTCGCGTTCGGCGGCGAGGACCACTAGGTCAGGGGGGTTGGCGTTGCGCCAGGCCAGGTAGGCGCGGAGGGTGTTGGTGAGGAGGGTGTGGTCCGGTGGTCGAGCTGTCGAGCACGGACTCGCGGAGCGGGCCGAAGCGGACCAGTAGTTCTTTGCGGTCGCGGTCTGTAGTGGCGGGCGCTCGAGGTTGCCAAGGGACCAGGAAGTACCCCTGGCACTGGCCCTTCCGGGGCTTCCCGAGCTCGGCACGTGGCTAACGTGGCGGCCCTCAATGGCCTTCACGGGCGGTTTTTCTCGCTGACCCCAGCCGAACCGAAGGTCGCCATCTCGGAGAGGATCTTCGCGGCGGCTTGGACGAGCTGTACGGCGAGCGTGGCACCGGTGCCTTCGCCGAGCCGTAGGCCGAGGTCGAGCAAGGGCGTAAGACCGAGGTGCGCGAGCCCGGCACTGGCCCCGGGTTCGCTCGAGCGGTGGCCGGCGATCAGGTAGCCGGTGACATTGGGCGCAAAAGCACGCGCTAGGACAGCGGCCGCGACGGCGATCACGCCGTCAATGACCACTGGTACCCTTGCCGCGGCACCAGCGATGATGAAGCCCGCGAGCGCAGCGATCTCAAGACCGCCCACCTCGGCAAGGACCTGAAGCGGCGTAGCACCAGGCGGCAGTCGCGAGAGCGCCGCCTCTATCACGCTGGTCTTCAGGTTGAGCATGTCGTCGTCGATGCCGGCCCCGCGGCCCGTCACGTCTCGAGGGCTTGACGACGTGAAGTGCGCAATGAGGGCCGCCGAAGGCGTGGTGTTGCCGATGCCCATGTCGCCGGTCACGAGCATGCGTGCGCCGGTTCCTATCGTTTCCCGGGCGACACCGGCGCCGACGTTGAGCGCGGCGGTCGCTTCCTCAAGGCTCATCGCTGGCCCTTCGGCTAGGTTGGCCGTGCCCCTTCGTACGTTGCGTCGGACCAAGCCATGGGCGTTGGCCGGTACCGGCTTAGCTACGCCAACGTCGACGACAACGACCGACGCGTGGGCGTGACGCGCGAGCACGTTGATCGCGGCCCCGCCAGCGCAGAAGTTCGCCACCATCTGAGCGGTCACCTCCGAGGGCCACGCGCTGACACCGGCCCGGACGACACCGTGGTCGCCTGCGAAGACGGCGACCGTCACCGGTTCGGGGACGGGCGGGGGACAGGCGCCGGCGATCGCGCTGAGCTGCGCGCCAAGCGTCTCGAGCAAGCCGAGCGACCCCTGGGGCTTGGTGAGACGGTCCTGCAGCTCTAGCGAGGCGAGCGCCGCGGTCGCGTCGGTCGGCGCGACGCGGCCCGCAAGCTCGCTGAAGTCGTCGTCCATGACCATAGGGTACGTCTTAGCCCTGCGGCTCGCTCAGTTCCCCCCGGGCTCAGGGAAGGTCGTCCCAGGGTGGCACGCACGAGGACCCGAGCTGGTATTGGGGGACTGGCAGGCGAGGAAGCCGCCCTCCAGCTGCCGAGGGGCCGGATTACGGTAAAGTCCACATGACCATGGCAGCAACCCCGGGGCCCTTTGTCGTCATGGCCAAGCCCGTAGGCCCCATTTGCAACCTCGGCTGCCAGTACTGCTATTACCTGGGCAAGAAGGACCTGTTCCCCGCGGGCGAGAGGTACCGGATGAGCGACGAGGTGCTGGAGGCGTACGTGCGGGCATTCATCGCCGCCAGCCCAGGCCCGGTTGTCCATTTCGTCTGGCACGGAGGCGAACCGACCCTGGCTGGGCTCGACTTTTACCGGCGCGTCGTCAAGTTCCAGCAGCGCTACCTCCCCGACGGGTGGCGGTGCCTCAACAACCTACAGACAAATGGCACCCTTCTGGACGAACGATGGTGCACCTTCATCGCACGAGAGGGCTTCTCGGTGGGCCTCAGCATCGACGGCCCAGCATCTGTCCATGACCTTGTCCGGCCCGACCGCCGGGGCCGGCCGACCCAGGCGAGGGCGATGCGGGGCCTCCGCCTGCTGAAAGAGCACGGAGTCGACCCAGACGTCCTGTGCACTGTGAACGCCTACAACGCCGCGAAGCCGCTTGAGGTCTACCGCTACTTCCTAGACCACGACGTTCGGTGGGTGCAGTTCCTGCCCGTTGTCGAGCGGGAGCCAGACGGCCAGGTCGGCAGGCACTCGGTGGCCCCTCGGGCCTTTGGCGAGTTCCTCGTGCAGATCTTCGACGAGTGGGTGCGCCACGATGTCGCGCGCATCGGCGTCCAGAACTTCTTGGAGCCTTTGCTCGTTGTGAGCGGCCAGCCGCCAACCTTGTGCGTGATGGCCGAGACATGCGGCTTGGCCCTCGCCATGGAGCACGACGGCTCTGTTTACTCCTGTGACCATTTCGTTGACCAGGCTCACTACCTCGGCAACGTGCTTGGCAGCCCGCCAGCCCCGCCCGGCGGCCCGCCTGAGCCCGCAGTGCCTGCAGCGTCTAAATTGGGAAGCTTCGTGAGCTCCCCGAAGCAGCTGGCGTTCGGGGCAGCCAAAAAGCAACTGCTGCCCCAGTACTGCCGCCAGTGCCCGGTACTGTTCCTCTGCAACGGAGGCTGCCAGAAAGACCGTCTCGCGCTGTCGCCAACTGGCGAGGGCGGCTTGAACTACCTATGCGAAGGTTACCGAGCCTTTTATAGCCACGCTCTCCCCTACCTCCGGCGCATGGCCGGCTTGTCCGCCGCTGGCCACCCTGTGAGCGCCATAATGGCCCAGCTGGAGTCCGAAGAACGCGATGAGCGCCGGCGGTGGGCATCGACCGGCCGCAACCACCCCTGCCCGTGCGGCAGCGGCAAAAAGTTCAAGCTTTGTTGCCTCCCCAGGTTCAGCCGTGGTTGACCTACGCTAGGTGCCGCCCGGGGCAGTCCTCCGCGCCGTACGTAACCTGCAGTGCGCTGGTACCAAACGGGCTCGCCCCCCGGGCCGTTCTTGGATGGCGTGCTTGCCGTGCTGACGCCCGCCGCCCTCCCCGCACCGGGGGCCCTGCCCAACGAGCTGTCCTAGAGTTATGAGCCCGACCGCCGCCTAATCGGCTTCTTCACCCGCGCCAAGGCCGGTGTTCACCCGCACGACGACGGCGATCAGGGCGACCCAGAGCGAGGCCACGATCCCGAGCAGCACCCCGGCGACCCACCGGCCGATGGTGCCATCGGGCCGGGCCGCTTGGACCGTCCCGGCGAAGGGGTGCACGGCACTGGTGGCCGTGAAGGCCGTAGTAGAGCCGACCTCAGTGCCTGCAGCGGTGGTGACGGTCGCAACGAGCTCTTGGCGCCCGGCCCAGGTCGGGCGGTAGGTGAAGGTAGCTACCCCTCTAGCGTCGGTCGTGGCTGTGCCGAGCGTGAGCAGGGGTGCGCCAGCGAACTGGCTCAGGTGCACAGAGAAGCTCACCTGGGCCCGAGCCACAGGGGCCGGCTTCGACGACGCGGGCGAGGTGGGTGCTCGGAGCGTCGCGATGAGCTCGACAGCGTGAGGGTCCTGTGGGGCTTGCTCCGCGACGAGACGGAGCGAAGGGCCGCCGGCCTTCGCCCAAGCCGTTGACGCCGGGCCAAGCACGGCGCCGAGCGTGAGCGCCACCGCGAGCAACCTGCCTACGAACCTCGTCCCTCGTGGCAGCGGCCGGCTCATTGTGCGCCCTCCTCACTCGTGGCATCTGCGGACGACGTGGGCCTCCTGGGGCCGCTCCCTCTGGGCGTTGCCAGGGCCGCTGAGGTGCTAGCCGGCGGCTCCGGGCCAGCCAGTTCCTGCATTATTTCCTCAAAGCCTTCACGCTCGGCCAGTTCCTCCATCTCTGTGACCGGCAGCACTGGCACGAACCGGAACAGGACGAGCAGTGCCAAGGGTATTGCGGCGGTCGCTGCGACCGTGACCGAGATAGGGACCCAAGTGAAATGGTAAGTACCCCAGTCCTGGGCCAGCACGCCAGTCGCGGCGAGGGGAGAGCGTACGAGCGGCTCAGTGGCTGGAGGTATAACGATGACAAGGCGCTTGACCCACATGGCGAACACGACAAGGCCCGAGGCGACGACGACCCCCTTTGCGGTGCGCAGGCGCCGCAGTGCGATGATGAGCAGCGGCAGGAGCCCCGCTGCTACAAAGTAGAACCAGAAGGGGATCCAATAGCGGCCGACCAGCACTTGGCGTACCCAGGCTGCGTTGTCAATGGTGCCCGAGTAGCCGTCGATCAGGTACTCAGTGAAAGTGAGGTAGAGGTAGGCTGCGCCGAAGGCGGCGAGGAGGAAACCAAGGCGCACGAAGTGACGGGGGTGGACGAAGGCCTCGAGATGGTAAAGGCGCCGGCACGCAGCGATGGAAAGTACCACCAGTGCTATGCCTGTGTAGAGGGCGGCGACCACGAAGTAGACGGGGAAGATCGTCTCTAAGTAGCCGGCCCTCGACGAGGAGGCGAAAGCGAAGGACAGTACCGAGTGCACAGAGACCGCCATGGGGATGATCATGACCGCCACCAGGCCGATCGCCCCGTGGAGAAGGCGCCGATCGCTCGTGCTGCCGCGCCACCTCCCGCCCAGGGCCTGGTAGAGACGCCGGCAGAAGCGCGCCCGCAGGCCCCGTCGCTCCGGGCCTAGCCAGCCCTTAGCGACCGCGCTGTCGGGGATAAGCGGCAGGTAGAAGAAAACTGCGGTCGCAAGAAGGTAGGTGCTCACCGCGAAGAAGTCCCAGAGGATCGGCGAGGAAAGGTTCCAGTACGGTGGCCAGACCAGCTCCCAGATGCGCCACGGGCTGCCGAGGTGGGGGACGATGAAGAGCATCCCGACCGGGAGAGTCACAAGCGCGGTCGCCTCGGCGATGCGGGTGAGAGGTGCCCTCCAAGTTGCCTTGGTGATCCTTAGGACAGCTGAGACGACTGCGCCGCCGTAGCTCACCCCGATGAACGCGACGAGGTCCGCTTCGTAGACTGCCCAGAACGCTTGGTTGTTGTAGCCCGCGACCCCTAGGCCGTCGGCCACCTGGACCACCCAGGCTGCGATGCCGAGGAGCACGAGCGCGCCGAGCGCGCCGACGGTCGGCCACCACCATCGCGGCGTCTCGAGCACTGGGCGCATCGCCGCGGCTCGCACGTCCTCCAATACTGCGGGCCCCTCGGTGCCCCCGTCCATGCCAGAGCGCTCCGCGCCTGTACTAGCTCGTTCGCCGTGCATAGCCCTCCTGTTTCTCTGGTGCCATGTCTTCTTTCTCTGGTGCCATGCCCTCACGCTGCCACGCCGACGGCCGTGGGAGCCTGAGCGGGGCAAACCTGTGTTGCGGGGCGGGAGCGGTACCAGCCAAGAGCCGCCAGTGCCAGGAGCGGTCCGGTGTTGGGGTCGGTCCCTGAGCCGGTGAGGACCCCACCGAGGCCCTCGGGGAACACCCAGATCAAAAGAGCCAGGACGGAGGCGACGCCGAGGAGGGTGGTCATCCGCCAGCCAAGAGCGACGCCGATGCCGACGAGCGCCATTTCCACGGCGACGGCGATGGTGAGAGGGACGCCGTAGGGGGCGAGCGCCTTGGCTGCGTGGGAGAGCAAGCTCGCGTACCAACCGGGCTGTCCGCTGGCCGCGGCCCGAAGGGCACTGCTCAGCGCGTCGCCTGCAAGGTTGGCCGGCTGCATGAGCAGCGCGGCGCCGCCGACCCAAAGTGCCGCCCAGCCCACGCGCGCCCAACGCCCGCCGAGCAGGTCCGTCGTCGTCGCCCCGCCGGGGCCCTCGGACTGCGCCGGTCTCGGCCAGGCGAGGAAGCCGACGAAGACGTAGAGGAGCACCGCCCCGGGTGCCCCCGTCAGCGGCGAAGCGGTGCCGGTGAGCAGCCCGCCGAGCCCTTCCCCGAACCACCACACGAGCAGCGACCAGGCGAAGGAGGCGACGAGGGCGGGACGTACGGTGCGTCGCACGAGCAGGCCGGCGCCGATCGCGAGCTGTGTGGCGGCAAACAGCGCGTCCCAAGCAGCGATATGCGGCTCGAGGAAGTAAGCCATGGCAGTGATCGAGCCGGCCACCGGGGTTGGGTTGCCCTGGGCGCTCGGGAGGAGCACGCCAGTGACAAAGCCGCGGTGGAACATGGAGGGCTGGAGCTGGAGCGCTCCGTCTGCGAGCCAGATGAGCCCGAGCAGGACCTGCACCAAGCGTTGGGCACCACTTGCCGCGGCCCCCCGGAAGGGCCGCCTCGCGGGAGGCCCAGCTGGGCGGTCGGGTGGTGCCACCTCAGGCGTTCTCGGCATCGAGGTCGAGGTCTTGGCCGTGCCCGGGGATGTAGAAGACCCGGGGGTGGGTGCCGTAGGACTCCTTGAACTTGACGGCGTCGTTGGCTGCCAAGAACTCCGACAGCTTGACGGTGTTGCCGAGGCCGTTGACCGCTACGTCGCTCTCCAGGTCGCCAAGGTAGATCACCCCCATCGGGCAGTGCGAGACGCACTCGGGCAGCTGGCCCGAGGGCAGCATCGCCGCGCAGAACACGCACTTGCCGACGGTGCCCTCGACCTGGGGCACTGGCCAGGCCGGCTCCTGGGGGAAAGGCTGGCGCGGGGCAGGCCTAGGCGCGCCCCAGTTGAAGTAGCGGGCCTGGTAGGGGCAAGCGTTCATGCAGATGCGCGTCCCTATGCAACGGCTCTGGTCCACCAAGGTGAGACCCTCTGCGGTGCGGAAGTTGGCTGACACCGGGCAGACTGGTACGCACGGGGGGTCTTCGCACATCATGCACGGCCTAGGCATGAAGTAGCTCTCGCCCGCCGCATTACGCATACTGAACACGTCGATCCAGGTCTGGTCCTCGTGCAGGTAGTGGGCGGCCTGACAGGCCGCCGTGCAGAGCTTGCAACCGTTGCAGTAGCGGAGGTCGATCACCATCGCCCATTGGTGGGCCGCCTTAGCCGGCGCGCTGGTGGACGTGGCTGACGCCGCCTGGGATGCCTCAAAGACGCGCCCCAGCGCGCCGGCGGCTGCGAGGCCAAGCCCGCCGAGCGTTGCTCCTCGGAGGAAGCCCCGGCGGTTGAAGGTGACTGGCTGCCCTTCGGCCTCAGCTGGTGGCCGAGCCGGGTCTTCTTTTTGCGCCTCCATGTCGCGGCCGTTCCCCTCGCCGCGCGCAGCTCCCGGCCAGGCTGCTTTCATGCGAGCCACGTCAGGCTCGGTCATGGCAGCACCCGTACTGTGCCTTCCATCCAACCCATGGTCGACATTGCGCCGCCCATCGAGTTGGGCCCTGAGCCGCAGGGCGCGTAGCACTGCCACACAAAGGTCCCGGGGCGCCTAGCGACAAAACGGGCAACGACAGTGACCGATCCGCCAGTAGGGGCGGCCGGGATACCGAGGTTGAGCCCGAGGCCGACGACAGTGAAGGTATGCGCCACGTCTGCGTTCGGGAGCGACGAGACCGGCTTGCCGTCCACGGTTTCGGTGCCGCCCAGCGTCCCTTGCACCCGGTCGTACATGGTCTGGGCGCCGGTAAGTGGTGCAGTGCCATCGTCGTAGCTGGTGATACGCAGCACCACTGTCTGGCCTTCTCGCACCGTCCAACTTGTATGCGTGTACCGCGGCCAGCCAGGGTGGCCGTCCATCTTGCCGGTCAGGATCTCCATCGACTCATTTACAGTGGCGTGGTCAACAGGCCCGACCTCTGTAGCAGTCAATTGCTCAGCTGCAGAGCGGGCTACCTGGGCTATCCCGGCGACGACAGCCACCGAGACGCCAAGGCTGACGAGCACGCCCACCAAGGCGGTCACGGTCACCACCGCAGCCCCCAACTTGGGGGCGTGGCTGCGAGCGACGTGGCTCTCGCTCACGCAGGCTTCCTCACCCTAAAAAGGCCGGTGCCCTCGCGTCCTGGCCGTCGGAGCCCTCCGCTCCCGGCATAGCTGCTGGGCTTTGCCGGGGGCGCAGTCGGCACCCGAGGCCCGACGATCTCGGCCAGGGCACGGTCTAGGTCCTCTGCCAACTGGTCGCGCCGTGGGCTGGTGAACACAGTCCAGGCCGCCATGCCTAGGAAGACGACTACGTAGGCCACGATCATGGTGAGCGACGCGGCCACTAGCACGGCCAGCATGATGCGCAAAACGTCGACCATGCTCTCATCGTCGCCCCGCTGGTAGCCGAATGGAACCCGGATCCCACGGACTTTGCGATCCCAGACTCCACGGCCCTCGGGCCCGTGAGACCACAGGGGCCGCTCCCCCGGTACCACGCACGCGGCCATGAGCCAGCTGGCACAGACTGGAGCACCCGGGAGAGCCCTCTGCGCCGGGGGCGCGCCAGGTCGGGCCGAGCCTCTCCCCGTCGTTGCGCCAGTGCCTGACTGCCGGGCGCCTTGGCCTGAAATGTCAAGGCGGCTGGCGTGCTAGCTGCGTCACTTGGGTTGAGGCCACGTCGCCGGCCTAGAGGCCTGGCCGGTCCGACCTCAAGGGGGAGCTCGCCGTGCAGCCCATCTGCTATCAACCCGGGTTGATGGACGACAGGCTGTTCGAATTAGCCCTGAATCAAGCGTGAGATGGCCCTCCGGCATGCCCAGATGACCGGTTCGTCTTGTGTTTCAAGCACTTGTTCCTCGGCGGCGGGTACTGGAGCGGCAAGTTTCAGGTGAAGTAGTACCCGGGCCGCT
>JAJYWG010000282.1 GCA_021791615.1 Actinomycetes bacterium | reverse complement strand
GGGTGGTTCAGAGCGCCTCGGCTTCGAGCTCGGCCAACTTGGTCGGGCACGCCTCGAAGAGCGGCCAGATCGCCCGGCGGAGCCCTGGCAACAGCACGCCGGCGACCCCGACCGTCCAGCGCCCGCCCTCGGCCTGGGCCAGAGCGACCAGCTGGCCGATGGCCGCGTCGCGCACCTCGTAGCCGACCGAGGGGTGCAAGAGCATCGCCTGAAGCTCGACGAGGGGGATGGGGCGGTCGGGCAGGCCGGCTATGCCGGTTCCCTCGAGGGCAAGAGGACGGGGACCGTCACAGAGCAGCCGGAAGGTCTCCTCCAAGGCGTCGAAGGGGGAGTCGGAGGGATCGGTCGTGTCCACGGGCAGCTCCTTTCACTTCTGAGCTGCAATCGCGCCACGGCGTCTACCCCGCTTTTACCCCGAATTGACCCCACTCGCCGCTACCCCGGGACGATCCGAGCGCGGGGTATTCGCGGGGCAGCTCGGCGACAGGCGCGTCCGGGCTGGTCAGCGGCGCGGGGCAACGCGCTGCCGCTCGCGGGGTTCCCGGTGTCGTGTCGGCCCGGAGGTGCTCGAGATCTATTTCGAGGTCTGTCGGAGACGGCGGGGCGAGTCCGGCGGGGACTGCCCCGCGCTTACCCCGCGCCAGAATACGGACTGCCCCGCGTTTACCCCGCGCCCGAAGACCTGCTGCCCGTGCCGGGAACCGCGACTACCCCGCGGCCGCACCGGCCACTTCTGGGGAATCAGCCGGCGATGCGGTAGCGGCGTCGCGAGCGACTTTGTTGAAAACCGCGGCTCGACCCCATGTTCTTGTAGTGACGCTTGCCCGGTCGTGGGCCGCCCATGACCACCGCCACCAACGGCCGTCGCAGGGCGAAAAGCGCCCTCGTCGTCCATCCCGCCCGCCATCTGCCGATGGACGCAGAGCGCCGCGCACGCGCAATCGCCTCATTTGCGGCGCTGCTCACCGCCCATCTCCGTCGGGACTGGCTCGCGCCGCACGCACTTGACTCCACCGGCCTGGTGGAGGTCTCGTCGATGCGGGAAACCAGCCCAGGAGGGAGACGCGCGGATGCCCGGTAGACCTCGACGACGGACGGCGCCACGTGCAGCGCTCAACGGATCAGCGGAAAGCACGCGGGTCGCGATCGTCACCCAAGTCTCGACCGATGAGGTCAATCAGCCCTACTCACTCGAAGCGCAGACCAAGGGCCTCGAAGCGTTCGTGTCCTCGCAACCGGGGCACGTCATCACGCACCGCTTCGTCGACCAGGCGTCGGGGGCCACGCTCGAACGCCCGGGCCTCCAGGCTGCGCTCGCGGCAGCCAAGGCGGGCGAGTTCGACGTGCTCCTCGTCTACCGGATCGACAGGCTGACTCGCTCGATCGTCGGTCTGATGAGCATCGTGGAGGCTCTCGGCGCCGCCGACGTCGCGCTGCGTTCGGCCACCGAACCGATCGACACGCAGGGACCGGTCGGACGCATGTTGCTCCAGTTGCTCGGGATCTTCGCCGAGTTTGAGCGCAGCTTGCTCATCGACCGCATCTCCAAGGGGTTCGAACGCAAAGCGGCGAGAGGGGAGTGGCTCGGAGGACGGGGACCCTTCGGTTATCGCGTCGACTCGGCGAACAAAACGCTCGTCCCCGACCCGACGGAAGCCGCGACTGTGCGGCGGATCTACCTCGCCTACGCGGACGAGCACCTCGGCGCGACGGCGTTGGCGAGCCAGCTGAACGACGCCGGCATCCGCAACCGTGGCGACCGCCTCTGGAGCAACCAGATGGTCCTGCGCGTGCTGCGCAACCCTGCCTACGTCGGCAAGATCTCCCACGGCGAGGAGATCTACGACGGCAAGCACCCCTCCATCGTCGACGACGACCTGTTCGCCCGAGCCCAAGCGTTGCTCGACGAGCGAGCCGCGCTCGTCGAGACGCGCGCCCCTAACACCTCCGACTACCTGCTCACCGGTTTGCTCCGGTGTCGGGCTTGCGGCGGCGCGTACTTCGGTGCTGGTACGAAGGGGCGGAGCGGCTTCTACCGCTACTACGCCTGTGGGAACCGCCAGACCAAAGGTCTCCAGGGCTGCACCAACAAGCGGGTCGCCGCAGAAGACCTGGAGGACGCCGTAATCGGCGTCCTCATCCAGACGTTGTCTCGATCGGACCTCGTCGAGCAGGCCATCTCCGCCGCGGTCGCGGACGTAACGGACGGCCGTTCGCAGCTCGAAGCCGAGATTGCCAGCATCGAGGCACAGCTACGCGACGCCGAGACAGCGCTGAAGCACTACTTGCGGGCTTTCGAGTCGGGCGAGATGCCAGCCGCGATCTGTGCGCCCCGGGTCACCGAGCTCACCGAACGCCGCGACGAACTGGTCGCCCAGCGCGGGCTGCTCGCTGGCCAGCTGGCCATGGCAACGCCGAGCGCCCCGAACCATGAACAGCTGGAGTCACTTCGCGTCCACCTCCGTCGCGTCGTCGACGACGGCAACCCCGACGCGGTCAAGCAGCTCTTGCGCGACCTCATCGACAGGGTCGAGATCACGCCGGATCGCCAAGCCTTCCCGTACTTCTGGGTGCCCAGTTGCTTTCCAGCGACCGAAAACCACGGCCACAACGCGCAACCGGTGCGCACCCAAAAGGGGGACACCGGTTGGCCTTTCGTGGCGAATCGTGGTCCTGCGTTGTCGCTATTCGAACCGCGCGAACTTGCTCTGCGAGTTGAGACGGCTGGCATCAGGATTCAGCAATCCTGCGTGACGTAGTTGGGACCGAGTGACCCTCGTCCGGGCCGCTTCCAGCCATGCTTCAATCGCTACTTCAGTCGCTTGCGCCCGCGTACCCCGACGCCTCCGGGGAGAGTCTCACGCGACCCGACGACTACCCTGGATCTTCATGTTGCATTGTCAGGGGTAATACACTCGCTCTGAGTAGGGTGTTGTTTCGAGGTTCGGCTTTGGTTCCGTCGGGGGTGTAATGCGAATCGGTGTGGCTTTTGGCGCTGTTGTCGTAGTGAAGCCTGGTGGCGCCTCCATGACACCAGGCTGCAGTGCCGAGACGGTCACTTCGTTATGGTCACAGTCCGGAGTGCCCTCCGCAAGGGAAAGTGATCCCGACATCGTTGAAAACGACACTACCAACCTACCCGGATCAGCGACCGTTGGTGTCACCGTTCCGCATACAGGATAGAAGACCCAAAACGATGCCTGCTCGTTTGCAGCGAGCGTCAGCGTTCCTGCTGAGGCTGTGGCCGCGGCCCGTTGGGGGAACGCCACCGGGGAAGAAGACGATCCGGAAGCCACCGATGTACTTGCTTGCCAAGCGAGCGTGGGGACTCCACCTATCGTACATGCTGTCGTTCCCGTATTGGTGATCGTATAGCGTGTATAGGACCCGCTCATCGCCTTGCTCAGTGAGTGTGTGCTCAAGCTGAGCTGGACTGCACTGCACTGAGCCGCACTTGTTGAACTCGCCTGGGAACTCGTTAGTCTTCCGAGGCGCTGTGATGGAGACGCGTTGCCGAAGTTTGCCCAAAGCCCGCCTCCAAGCGCGAGGCCGGTGATGATCAGCAACAAGAGGGCGACAGGGCGGGTTCTCGAACCACGCAGCGACCGTAGTGCGGCGCCCATGCTGCGATTGCGTGCCCATCGACCTGGAAACTCCCCATGTTTATCCATCTTGATCGCCCCTACCTCGGAAGAGAGATATGCTCACGGGTAGCCCGGCCAGTGCGAAGGGTACAACTGGTCCCAGTCCTGGCGCCCTGTTGTGGTGATAGCCCACTGCCAGGCAATCTTGTGACTTGTGTTTACTCCCCCAAACCATGCCGCGGACTCCGCCCCTCCTGGTGGTGTGTTCGGTCGACTCCAACCCAAAGTAGGTGGGGGGTCTGCATATATCGAGTGTGTGTCGGAGGTCCATTCAAATGAATTGGGAATCTTGCTGGCTGTCCCCGTCCCGAAGGTGTAGCTCCAGTTTGATGGAAACGAGTAAACCGCGGGATAGTACGGAGTTGTAGGCCCGTCAACATAGGCCCAGAACCCGTTGTAAGTATCTCGGTCGATTGCCGCAGGAATCGACGTGCGACCCGTTATGTGCCCACAGCTATTCACTTCCTGATTCCAGCCGTTGGAGCGGGTTGTAGTCCGTGTTGTCTCGATGTCCATCGTAAGAACAGGCTCGTGCACCGATGTCTTCACGCCGGCTAGTCCGTGGGAGTTGTAGTGTGATATGGCAGCTATTGCCTGCTGTTTCCCCCATGTGACGGCGGCGCTAGCGCTCGGGTTGGTCGCGTTGTAACCTGGCATTGCTCCAGGACCGGCCATGTACCAGTACATGCTCGTTCCCAACGGGTACGTGTTACCAACTTTGTAGTTGCGGTTGGCGTTGGCATCGGTAATGTCCGTCGTATTGACCGCGGGTCTTGTTGTCCCGCACCCCTGCCAGTTGGTCCAGGTCCACACCTCGCCCATGTACCCACCGTAGGTCCCTCCGCCCGTTATGAAGGGTTCCTGGTAGATCGGAGCGCTGCCCGTTGCGGTCGGATTATTGGAGTCCGACCCGTACATGAATGTCGCCGCATCACCGGCTAGCGCGGGACTTGCGATCGCCATCAGCGTCGCGGTAGCGAGCAGAGTGGTCCCGCAAACTCGCTTGACCCACACACCACCCCGTGAAGCTTCCATAAACTGTCCGCTCCTGCCTGGCCGTCTTTGTGGCCAGCGTCTCTCCAGGTGTTGCCGGAACTCTCAGGATCCCACGCCTGAGTGAATTGTGCACCCCGGTTTCATGTGTGTCAACTGTCATGGGAGTTGCGACCGTCTCGCGTGGGAATCTCCAGCCGACAAGTTGCTCTGTGCCGTTGACGCCTCACACGGATCACACGGAGCGGCGCAAGCCACGATTCGGCCCGAGCAGCGTTCATCGCCGCGCACGTCCAAAGACGAGGCTGCCGCGCTACTCCGTGTAGGGACGCAGGGCGCAGTCGCGAGGTGCCCGTCTTTCGCCCATCAGTTCGGAAATTCCTTCCCGAACCCCTTGGCTTCGCGGCCCGATCGAGGTCTCCTCCGTCCTTCGAGGCGCTTGCTCCGGCCGCAGGGCACACAACCCATGTTGCAGAACCCCACGTCAGCGGCTACCTCGCCGCGCCCGGACGCCTGTCACACGGACGTCCAACCTGCCTCCCGACCCCTCCTCGAGGTCCGGCGGTGCCGACCCCGGGCGACGGACCGGCACCTGCTCGCCCTCCTCGGCAAGCACCAGGTGCTCACGACGACCCAGCTGGTCCGCCTCGCCGGGGTGCCCGAGCGCACCGTCCAGCACCGCCTCGGTATCCTCTACCGCGCCGGGCTCGTCAGCCGGTCCCGCCCCCGGGCAGCGGTCGGCACCTCCCCCTACCACGTCTGGCTGACCGCCTTCGGGGCCGAGGCCGTCGGGGCGGGGCCACCCGAGCCGTGGAGCGAGGACCCCGGCGGCGTCCGCACGGTGGCGGCGCTGAGCGAGCTGTGGTTCGGCCTGCGCGACCACGGCCCGGCCGCCGGGCTCACGCTTGCGGGCTGGCGCCGCCTGCCCGACGGCTTCTCCTACCGGGACCCGCACACCGGTGCCGACCGGTGCCTCGCGGCCGGCGCCGAGCTCAGGGTGCGGCTCGGCGCCGTGGAGCTTCGAGCGCTCATCTTCGCCAGGGTCGATCGCATCCCAAGGGCGCGCCTCGGAGCGGTGCTCGCTCGCTGGGACGCCTACCTGGCTGCCCCAGCATCCGCAAGCGTGCCGATGGCCGCCCTGGTGCTCACCCGCACGGCGCGTCTGCGTGCGGCGGTCCTCGACGCCGCCCGGGGCGTGCTCGGCCCGATCGACAGGGTCGCGGCCGCCGCCGTCGAGCCCGATGCCGGCGCGCTGGCAGCCGAGGCGCTGTGGCGGATGCCGGCCGACGACCACGACCGTCGCCTCGCCGAGGTGCTCACCGACCTCGCGGGGGCCCGCAGGTGACGGCCGCCAGGATCACTGCACGCGAGCACGAGGGGCGCCATCACCATCCGCAAGAGGCGAGCACCGGCGACCCCCACCATCCGCAAACTCGCCGAGCTGGTGGGATGAGGGACCCCGAGCACCACGCCGATGCTCACCCTCGCCATTCGCAACGGGAGCGGCCGGCACCGACTCGCGCTGGTGGCGGGCTCTCTCGTCGTGACGGTGAACGACCAGCGCTCCGGGAGCCCGACGGGGCCGATGACCGCAGCGCTCCGTCCACGCAGCGGCGCTGCGCCGTCGACCCGCCGGCGCCGGGCGCCCTTCGCCCGCTCGCCCGGGCGCTCCTGTCGCTGGCAGCGGAGGTCCTCGCCGAACGACGTGAGGTGCGCCGTGCCACCTGCCCGGCGCAGGAGACCACCTTGCGGATGGGAACCAGGGGGCTCCGTCACCCCGTCCGTTCGCCCGGCGTCTCAGGGCTCGTTCCTCCCGCCACTCCTGAGCGGACGGGGTGTCAGGACGCGTCCTCGCACGCAGAGGCCGCTGGAGGGCCGCCAGTGGAGAAGCCCGACTGTATTGGTGAGTGTGCATGACTGCTTCGACTTCTTCCCGGCGGCGGCGGATCTCGGACCGGCTGGTCATGGACGTGGCGTCGTCGCTGACCGACCGTGACCGACAGATCCTTCGCCTCCTTCGTTGGCATCGGGTGCTCACCACGTCCCAGATCCATCGGATGGTCTTCGGTGACCGCAACACCGCCCAGCACCGGATGACCCGCCTGCACGACCTGCGTCTCGTGGAGCGCTTCCGACCCCTGCGAGCCGGCCGTGACGGCGAGTACCACTACGTGCTCGACGTGCTCGGTGCCTACGTGGTGGCGGCCATGGCGAACCGGGTCCCCGACCGGGAGATCCCGATGCGCTGGCGCACCGACTGGGCGATGTCCATCGCCACCAGCCAGCGCCTGGCCCACACGGTCGGGGCCAACGACCTCTTCGTCCGCCTCGTCGCCGCCGCACGCCAGCGGCCCGACGCCGAGCTGTCGACGTGGTGGGGCGAGCGCTACTGCAAGGACCGGCTCGGCGAGGTGGTCCGCCCCGACGGGCTCGGCGTGTGGCGCGAAGGCGACGCCACCGTCGTCTTCTGCCTCGAGTACGACCGGGGCAGCGAGCAGCTCTCCCGCCTCGCAAAGAAGGCCGCCGACTACGCCCGCTTGGAGGCCGCCTGGGGAGTGCCGTTCTGGGTGCTCGCCGTCGTGCCCGGTCCTCGGCGCGAGCGCGGCGTGAGTGGCGCCCTGTCGGCCGGGGGCGTGGCGGTCGCCACGACCACCGCATCCCTCGCCCGCCGGCCCGAGGCGGCCGTCTGGGCGCCGGAGGGCGCCGACGGGGCGCGGGTGCGCCTGGGCGAGTTGGCCACTTGGCCCCGGCCGGCCGGTTCCCTGGCTCGCCTGGCCCGGGCCGCCCGCTACCGACAGGACCGGGACGAGGAGGCGAGTTGACGAGGAGGCGAGTTGACGACGATGGACTTGCACGAAGGCCGAGAACGAGCCCTCATGGGAGGATCGGTGAAGGAGAAAGAGGCGGCGATGCGCTGTGTGCTCTACCTGCGGGTGTCCACCCGTGAGCAGGCCGAGAAGGGCGAGGGTGCCGAGGGCTTCTCCATCCCCGCCCAGCGGGAGGCCTGCACCCGCCACATCCGAGACGCCGGCTGGAGCCTCGTCGACGAGTACGCCGACCGGGGCGAGTCGGCCCGCTCGGCCGACCGCCCGGCCCTCCAGGCGATGCTGGCCCGCATCGCCGAAGAGCGTGACGTGGACGCCGTCGTCGTGCACAAGATCGACCGGCTGGCACGGAACATGGAAGACCACGTGGCGATCCGGGCGCTCCTTCGCCGCCGGGGCGTAGCGCTCGTCTCGGTGACCGAGAACGTGGAGGAGACCGCCTCGGGGCGCCTGGTCGAAGGCATCCACGCGCTCATGGCCGAGTTCTACTCGGCCAACCTCGCCGCCGAGATCAAGAAGGGTCTCAGCGAGAAGGCGAAGCAGGGCGGGTTCCCCCACGGCGCCCCGCTCGGCTACCAGAACCTGCGCGAGGTGATCGCCGGCCACCAGGTGGCCCGCATCGTCCCCGACCCAGAACGCGCCCCGCTCATCACGCTCGCTTTCGAGCACTACGCGACGGGCGAGTGGACCCTCCAGCGGCTGGCGCAAGAGCTCGCCCACAAAGGGCTCACCGGGCGCGCCCGGCGTGACCGGGACCCCAGGGCGATCACCTGGCAGGGATTGGCGAAGCTCCTCTCCAACCCGGCCTACGTCGGCATCGTCGAGTGGAACGGCGTCCGCCACGCCGGCACCCACGAGCCGCTCGTCGACCCCGAGACTTTCCGCCGGGTCCAGGAACTGCTCGCCGCCCGCGCCGCACGCGGCACGAGGGAGCGAAAGCACCCCCACTACCTGAAGGGCCTCTTGCACTGCGCGGTGTGCGGGCGGCGCCTGTCCATCCAGCACTCCAAGGGCCGCTACACCTACTTCTTCTGTCTGGGCCAGAAGAACGATCCCCACGGCACCTGCCGGGAGCGCTACATCGCCGCAGAAGACCTCGAAGCCCAGGTCGAAGACCTCTACCAGCGCATCGAGCTGCCGGCATCGTGGGCGGAACGGTTGCGCGAGGAGATGGCCGCCGAGGTCGTCGAACGCCAGCGTGCCGATGCCGCCCAGCGCGAGCTGCTCACCCGCCGGCTCGCCAAGGCCGAAGCGAAGCGGCGCAAGCTCCTCGACGCCTACTACGCCGGCGCGATCGACGTCACGACCCTGAAGGCCGAGCAGGCGCGCATCGGCGGCGACATCGGAGCCGCCAAGGACCGCCTCGCTGACCTCGACGCCAACCTCGGCGAGTGGCAGGAGATCCTGGAGCTGGCGGCTACTTTCGCCACCCGCTGCGCCGACGCCTACCGCAAGGCCAGCGACCGCACCCGCAAGCAGTTCAACGCGGCGGTGTTCGAGCGCCTCGACGTGAAGGACGGCCGGCTCTGCCACGAGGCATACCGGCCGCCCTTCGACGACATCTTCAGCGTGTCCGAGTTCGAATACGAAACTCGAGTGGAGGTGGCGGGAATCGAACCCGCGTCCTCCGGCTTCTTATCGGGCCT
>JAJYWG010000403.1 GCA_021791615.1 Actinomycetes bacterium | reverse complement strand
CGTGTTAGGGGGTCATGGCCATTGGCGCGTGCGGGCCGGGAGGACCGGCGGGCACTATCGCTTTTGGCGCCGGCAACGGCGGGTTGCCGTCCGGCCAGGATGGCGCGTGCCGTCCTGCGAGTCGGTGCGCCTGTAGTGGCGCGCACAATTAAGTGGGTAGAGGCGTCTAAGTGGGTAGAGGCGTCGACGTACGTCCGCAACCACTGCCTGTCGACGGACGTCGACACCAGGCCTGGCATAGGGTGTCGGTACCGAGAATGCCATCCATCGCCTGCGACCAGCACTTTGACGGCTGGACTCAGGTTCGGAGAGCATCCAGCGATGACCCTTTCGCTCCTCTACCCGGCGTTCTGCCGCGTCCTCCAGCTCATCCGACTCATCGGTCGCAGTGACACGGACCTCGCCATCGAGGTCAGCATGCTCCGACACGAGGTGGCAGTCCTCCGGCGCCAGGTCCACCGACCGGCGCTGGAGTCGGCAGATCGGGCGGTGCTGGCGGGGCTCGCACGACTGCTCCCCCGCCGACGCCTCTGCAGCCTCTTCGTCCAGCCAGCAACCCTGCTGCGCTGGCACCGGGACCTTGCGGCTCAGCACTGGACGTACCCACACGGCCGGCCCGGCCGACCGGCCATCGCGAAAGGAACTACCGCGCTTGTCCTCCGCTTGGCGAAGGAGAACCCGACTTGGGGCTACCGGCGCATCCACGGCGAGCTCGCCACCATGGGCATCGTCATCGCCGCCTCGAGCGTCTGGGCGATCCTCAAGCGCCACGGCATCGAACCCTCGCCGCGTAGGTCGGGGCCGACCTGTGCGGAGTTCCTCCCCGCACAGGCGAAAGGATTGATGGCCTGCGACTTCTTCCATGTCGACTCGGTCCTCCTCCGCAGGCTCTACGTCCTGGTGTTCATCCACCACGACACGCGCCTCGTGCGGATCGCCGGCGTGATCGCCAAGCCGGCTGCTGACTGGGTGGCCCAGCAGGCCCGCAACCTCTCGATGGACCTCGCCGACGAAACAAACGCGGTCAGGTTCCTCATCCGCGATCGCGACGCCAAGTTCACCGCTTCCTTCGACGCCGTCTTCGCCGCAGAGGGCACCAGGACCATCAAGGCCCCCCGTCCGGGCACCCCGGGCCAACGCCATCTGCGAGCGCGTGATCGGCACCATGCGGCACGAGTGCCTCGACCGGATGATCATCCTCGGCCGCCGCCATCTGGAGGCCGTGGTCGGCGAATACGTCGAGCACTACAACTCCCACCGCCCCCACCGCCTCCCTCAGCCAACGTGCGTCGTCCGCGCTCGACAAGCCTCCTACGCTCATCGGCACGGCTGACCCAGCCAGGCTACGAAGAGCCGACGGTCTGGGCGGCGTCATCCACGAATATCGGATGGCGGCCTGAGCTGGGCAGACGGGGTTCTCGGCACCCACAGGGTCACCTTGACGTGCCAGGAGCCAGGTCATTTGGCCCTCGCTGCGGTGGCCAATACGGGAGGGCCCTCGCGCCGTGCTTGGGCGGTGGCTGCTTCGGCCACATGGTCGTGGAGGCTGAACACGGCGTCCGGGCCGACCAGCGTGACTACCCTGCGCGGCAGTGGCTGCGGGCACACGAGATAGAACCAGGCGTGGTAGGCCATGGCCCGCAGTCGGGCGACCAGCAGCACCGTCAGGCCAGCCGCTCCCAAGAAGCTCACGCCGCTCAGGTCGCAGATGAGCCCTTTGGGCCCGCGACTCAGCACTGGCCGCAGTCTCAGCACTGGCCGCACTCTCAGCACTGGGTTGGCTCGAAGTGGTGGTGCGCCGGCAAGCATCCCGCCCGTCGTAGACCAGGGCTTGACATCGCAGAGAGCAGAGCTGGCGACGCTGGCCCACGAGCTGCCCGCTGCCGGGCGGCACGCCGGTACAACGTCAGTGGATGCCGGTGCTGGCAATCTCCGTCGCTCCTTATCTTCCTGGGCGTCTTTCCGAGCCCACCGCTCGGGTCTGCGTCGCCAGGGTCTGGAGCAACGATGTGGCGGTCAGAACCTACCGACTCTCAACCGCACCTGCCTCGAAGGAGGCTACCGCCATCCCCGCGGCTTTACAAGGCGGACGCAACGTGAGAAACCGAGGGCCTCAGGGGATGATGTGCCCGGTCGGCCTAGTGTGGTTTCAGTGGCGGCGGCCCGGGCGGCTTCGGGGCTGGACCACGAGTGCGTCAGCAGCGAGCTCACGGTCGACCACCTGTCGTGCCACCTCGGAGAGCAAGAGGTTGTGATGGCGGGCATAGCCGCGCAGGAGCGCAAAGGCTTTGTCCATATCGGTCCTCACCGACTCGGCGACGACGCCCTTGGCCTGCTCGAGGACCACCCGTGTGTTGAACGCCACCTGAAGTTGCTCGGTGACCTCCTCGCGCCGGGCGATGAACCGCTCGTGGAGGATGCCGATCGTGGCCACGTCGGCCATCGCCTGGGCAAGGACCAGGTCAGTGTCGGCCAAGCCGGCGGCCTCGTTGGCGAACAGGTTGAGGGCGCCGAGGCGCTCGTCACGATGACGCATCGGCACGGCGTAGACCGACGCGAACCCAGCCTGCAGGGCCGCAGAAGCGAAGAGCGGCCAGCGTCCGGCGGCGTCGGCCAGATGGTCCTCGGCAACGGCATTGCCGCTGCGCCAGCAGTCGAGGCAGGGACCGTCTTCGTGCTGGACCTCGAGGAGCTCGATGAGGTGCATGCGTTCGCTCGAGGAAGCCAATGCCTGCAGCTGCCCACGAGCATCGACCAGCACCAGGCCCGCCTCCGCCGTCGCGAGCACCTCGACGCAGCGCTCGGCCAGGTGGTGGAGGAACTCGATCGGGTCGTATCCCTCGACCAGGGTGTCGGCCAGCTCCACGAAAGTACGCGCGATCAGGTTCTCTCGAGCCACGACCTCCTCACCTCCTCGTGTTCGAGCCGGCACCGAGTGGGGTCGACCACCCCCATCATCGTCCAGGCTCGGCCTGGCTGGTGTTCACCGCTGCGGGCTTCCCGGTGGCGTCACCGCTCCATCCTGGTCGAAGCGGAACCTTCGCGCGACCACGTCGGCGGCCACCTCGCCCACCGGCCGGCCGGTGGCGTACGCCCGCGCCCGGATAGCGGCAACGGCCTCGGCAGGGCCGGCGTCGAGCTGCACCATGACCATGCCCGTGGCCTGGTAGAGCTCGGTGCGCTTGGCGGCGAGCTGGTCGAGGACCTCGTGGAGTGACCCGGGCGGCACCTGGGCCTGCAGGCCCAGCGTGATCTCGCAAGCCACCTCGGCCATGGCCAGCGCGTCGGTGAGAACCCCCTCGCCGAGGGGCCCGGGCCGGTCGCGATAGAGTGTCAAGGCCCCAAAGCGCGCCGCGCCGACCTGCAGGGGCAGAGTGAAGACCGCTGCCGCCCCGACCGCGACCGCCTCGGGAGTGAAGGCTGGCCAGCGAGTTGAGGAGCTCAGTTCTGGCTCGAGGACAGCCCGTCGGCTGCGATGGGCGTCGATGGCAGGCCCTTCGCCGGTGCTGAACTGCAGGTCCACGACGGCTGCGGCCACCTCGTCGGAGGCGGCGATGTTGCCAGGGTCGTGGCCGGAGAGGATCAGCGCCACCGCCGCCCCGCTCACCCCGAGCTCCTGGGCGCAGGTGCCACAGAGCCAGTCGAGCGAGGTATCGGGATCGCCAACCTCTCCCAGAAAGTCCAGGATCCTCGCTCGGCGTCGGCTCGTCATGACCGTCCCAGCCCGCCGCCCCGACGCCGTCGCATGCGGAGCCGAGGCGCACCGTCGGGCACCGGTACCTCAAGAGCGCGATCCCCGATCATCATTATGTCCTTCCTCTGGCTGACTGGCTACGAGAACGGAGGGACGCCACAACGGGGTCTCGATCGAGCGTCGCCGAGCTGGCAGGCACGCCCCATAGCGGCCATTCTGCACGCTCGGTCGGCGAGGGACAACCGCGTGCTCATGGCAGCCGAGTCTTTGGAACAGCTGACACGCAGCCAGCCGATCGTCCACTGCTGTTGCTCTGGTGGGCGAGGCGGGTCCCGGCGCCCCCGCCCTGTTGGCTCACGTCACATTGCCCGAGAACCGTGCCCGCGCACTCGGCTTGCATCGTTTCGGGGGGTAGGGTTGTGGGCAGTCGTTGCAGCTGAGCCTCTCGGGCCCGGTCTGCGACATCGTTGCTCCAGACCCTGGCGGCACTGACCCCGAGCGTCATGGTCGAAAAGACGCCTAGGAGCAAAGGAGCAACGTTGGAGACCTGCCCATCGGGCCAGCTCCTCGAGATCGACTGCGCAGACCGGCATGCCGTCGGCGTTGGTGCAGCCCGCCGCTCCGAGGCCGGTGCCCTGCCCGTCGTAGACCCCTACCGATTCGGCGACCGCGGGCCGAACGGACGGCCCGTTGCCCGGGGTCGTGGCCCAGAACCGGCTATGAGCCAAGCTGCTGCCGTTCGGTCGTGGGTGTGCCCACGAGCGCTCTTGCCCAAGGCCGAGAGGTGACGGGCGCCAACCGCACGGCCCCGGCTCGTCCCGGTCCGCCCAACCAGCGCTCACCGCTGCCGGCACCGACCCCCGCTCGGCCGCGCTGGCGGGTGTTGGTCCTGGTGGCCGTTACAGCCCTGGCGCTCCTTCTGCTCCTCCACCCGGGTTCCAAGGGCACGCCAACTCGCACCTTGACCTACACCGGCTTTGTGAACGAGGTGACGGCGAACAAGGTGTCGACGGCGACGATCACATCAGCGGGTTCGGTCACCGGCACGCTCCACGGTGGCGGCGCCTACACCTCCCAAATCCCAACCGCCTTGAACGACACCGCGCTCCCACCCCTCCTGCGTGCCCACAAGGTGCAGGTGACCGGTACCATCCCCTCCACCAGCTCGCTGCTCAGCGTGCTCGGCTTCTTGTTGCCCTTTGTCCTCATCATCGGGGTCTTCGTCTGGCTCGGCCGCAAGAGCCGCAAGCAGATGGGGGGCGGGCTCGGCGGGATCATGGGCATCGGCAAGTCCAAGGCCAAGGTCTACGACGAGGAGCGGCCTACCACCCGCTTCTCCGACATCGCCGGCTATGAGGGCTCCAAGGCCGAGGTCATGGAGGTCGTCGACTTCTTGAAGCACCCGGGCCGCTACGCGGCGGCCGGTGCGGTCGGCCCGAAAGGCGTGCTCATGGTGGGACCACCCGGGACCGGCAAGACGCACCTGGCGAGGGCGGTCGCCGGCGAGGCCGGTGTCCCGTTCTTCGCCCTGTCGGGGTCGAGCTTCGTCGAGATGTTCGTCGGCGTCGGCGCGTCCAGGGTCCGGGACCTCTTCGCCGACGCCCGCAAGCGTTCGCCGTCGATCATCTTCATCGACGAGATCGACGCCATCGGTGGCCGGCGCGGCCCGGGCGGCTTCGGCTCCAACGACGAGCGCGAGCAGACGCTCAACCAGCTGCTCTCGGACATGGACGGCTTCGAGCCGGGTGCCGCCGTGGTCGTCATGGCGGCGACCAACAGGGCCGAGATCCTCGACACCGCGCTGCTGCGACCGGGGCGCTTCGACCGGACCGTCGAGATCCCCCTTCCCAACCAAAAAGAGCGTACGGCCATCCTCGCCATCCATGCCAAGACCAAGAAGCTCGGCCCCCACGTCGATCTCGACGCCGTGTCGCGGGGCACGCCGGGGTTCTCCGGCGCCGACCTGGCCAACCTCGTGAACGAGGCGGCGATCAACGCGGTGCGAGCACGGCGCGCCGTCATCTCCGCGGCCGACTTCGACGCGGCACGCGACCGGCTGCTCATCGGCCGGCGTGACACCTCGAACGCGCTGCTCCCCGAGGAGAAGCACGCCGTCGCCGTCCACGAAGCCGGCCACGCGCTCGTGGCGCTCCTCTCCGAGCACGCCGACCCGGTGGCCAAGGTCACGATCCTGCCCCGTGGCGCAGCTCTCGGGGTCACCGAGCAGCTCCCCATCTCCGAGCGCCACCTCTACCCCGAGAGCTACCTCACCGACACGCTCGCAGTGCGCCTCGGTGGGCGCGCCGCCGAGATCCTCGTCCTCGGTGAGCCCTCCACCGGCGCGTCGAACGACTTGGCCGGTGCGACCGACCTGGCAACGCGCATGGTGCGCGAGTGGGGTTTCTCGACTGAGGTCGGCCCGATCGGCTACGGGCCAGAAGGCCCGAGCCGTGACAACCCCTTTGCCGGCCGCCCCTATGCCGAGGCAACCCAACGGGCCATCGACACCGAGGTCGCCCGGTTCGTCCGAGAAGCCGCGACCCGGGCGACCGATGTGCTGCGCGCACACCGCGGCATGCTCGGCCGGGTCGTCGACCTGCTCCTCGAGCGCGAGACGGTGGACGGGTCGGACCTGGCAGCGATCGCCGGGATGCCGGAACGACGCGCAGGTCCGACGCGGGCGGTGGTGCCCCAAGTGGCAGCGATGGCACCGGCTCGCGCCGAACCGAGAGCCCAGGCCGGGCCCAGTCAGCACGCCGCAGTCATAACGCCTGGGGGCCCCCCTCCAGTGCGCTCCCGACAATGAGGGCGCTCCAGTGGGCGCCTGAGGGCCAGTCGTTGCTGCCTACCACTGAGCGCCGGGCAGGTGCACGGCTCCACAACAGGAAGAGAAGCGCCTGATGACGAGCGCACCGCCCGCACCCCGAAAGGACGCGGTCGGGCCTGGCCCCCTCGGCGCGGGATCCACTGGCCCCAGGTACAAGTGGACCGCCCTGTCGAACACCACGATCGGCGTCTTGATGGCGGCGATGAACGCTTCGATCGTGCTCATCGCGCTGCCCGACATCTTCCGGGGCATCAAGATGAACCCGCTGCTCGCCTCGAACACGACCTACTTCCTATGGCTGCTCATGGGCTACCTGCTCGTGACGGCCGTGCTGGTCGTGAGCTTCGGACGCCTGGGCGACATGTACGGCCGGGTGAAGATGTACAACCTCGGCTTCGCGATCTTCACCGTCTTCTCCATCTTCCTCGGGGTGACGTGGATGACCGGGGTCGACGGCGCCCTCTGGCTGATCGGGATGCGGGTGCTCCAAGGCCTGGGGGGAGCGTTCTTGATGGCGAACTCGAGCGCCATCCTGACCGACGCCTTCCCCGAGGACCAACGTGGCCTCGCCCTCGGCGTCAACGCGGTGGCCGCCATCGCCGGCTCGTTCATGGGCCTCATCCTCGGGGGACTGCTCGGCCCGGTCGAGTGGCGACTGGCCCCTGCCTCGCCGAGCGCCTGGGTCTGGTCTTCCTCGACCGTGCCATCCCCGCGGCCGCAGCCGCGGCCCTCGCCATCCCCCTCGAAGAGGCGCTCAGCCACGATGACCGCACCAGCCACGGGATCGTCCGAGCCCTGGCAAAGATGAGCAGGGCCACCAGCCTCTACGGTGTCCAGCTCCTCGACGCCGGCGACGCCAGCGGTGACGAGGACCTCTTGAAGCAAGCGACCGAGCTCGTCTTGTGGCAGGTGGCCGCGACCACCGGTGGGGTGGTGCTCGGGCGGGCGTCGACCATCGTCTTGGCCGAGTACCCGAACGCCTTGCGGGTGCGCCTCGACGGGCCCCTCGAAGCGCGCATCGCCCGAGCGATGGCCCACGACCACCTCGACGAGGCGACCGCGAACAGGCTTCAGCGCGAAAGCGACCGGGCCCGCGACGCGTATGCCCGCCACCTCTACGGCACCGAGATGACCGATGCCTCCCACTTCCACCTCGTCATCGATACCACGGCAATCGACATCGACGCCTGTGTAGACCTACTCGAAACCTGGGCCCGGCGCTGGCGACCTGTCGGCGTCTCCCACCCCACGTCGTCGGGCTGACCACCGTCTGCACCGACGGGCCCCCGACTGGGTCCCATAGCAACTACAAGAAAGGAAGGAAGCGACATGAAAACACAAGGTGCCAGAGCCGACACTTCGCATAGCTCGGTCGAAACCACGGAGTTCACCATCGGAAGCGACGTGTCCTGCAGCGACGGGCCCTGCGGGGAACTGCGACGCGTGGTCGTCGACCCCGTCGCACGGGCGCTCACCCATCTCGTCGTCGAGGAGAAGCACCGTCAAGGAACGGGCCATCTCGTCCCGATCGAGCTAGTGGGCTCTTCTGGAACCGAGATCCGCCTGCGCTGCACCATGGCGCAGTTCGAAGACCTCGAGGACGCCGAAGAGACCCGGTTCCTGCCCGGAGCACGCGGGCAGTGGGGCTACGGGCAGGACCAGATGCTCTCCCATCCCTACTACGGACTGGGGATGGGCATGGGCGGGATGGGCATGATGGGCGGAATGGGCATGGGCATGGGCATGAACGCTGGTCCCCAGCCGATCACCTCCGACCGTGTCCCAGCCGGTGAGGTTGAGGTGCGCCGTGGCGAACACGTCCACGCCACCGACGGCCCCATCGGAAAGGTGCAGGGGCTGGTCATCGACCCGAGCGATCACCGCGTAACGCACGTCCTGCTCGACGAAGGGCACCTGTGGGGCAAAAAGAGGGTCGCCATCCCGATCGGCGCCGTGACCGGCGTCGACGACGGCGTCCAGCTCAACCTCACCAAGGACGAGGTGGGCGACCTGCCACCGGTCGACCTCGCCGACGAGGGGTGACCTCCAGCCGCACCGCTACCGCCGTCCTAGTGTGCTCTGCGCGCAATCCTGTCATTTCGCCGACGCAGGTGCCTACACCGGTGAGGTGAGCGCAGGGATGCCCGCCGCGCTGGATGTTCGCTACGTGCTCGCCAGGCACTCCGAGCGCCGCAAGCTTTGCGGTGAGACCGACGAGGTCGTGCGTGACAGCTCGACCTACCGGCACGCGATGCGTGCGGTCCTCTACGTCGGCGAGACCACCCGCTAGCGTCACCCTGGCGTCGCCGAAAAGAAGGTGCGCCGGCGGGTGGCCACAGCGCCTGGCGACCGGCCAGCCGAAGTGTTGGCCGCGGCGGTCATCGCCTACGGGCCGCTCCGGGCCATCGGCACCGGCGAAGCAGCCACGCCCGAGGAGGCAGAAAAATGCGCGCAGTGATTCCGAGACGAGCCCCCCGACCGGCTTGCGCAACACCGCCACCGGTAGTAGGACGGTGGACGTAGTTACGGCTGAGCTTTGTGGCCCGGTCGACAAATCGTTGCTCCAGACCCTGGCGGCGCTGGCCCCGAGCGTTTTGCTCGATAGACGCCCACCGA
>JAJYWG010000260.1 GCA_021791615.1 Actinomycetes bacterium | reverse complement strand
GGCCGAGAACACCTCGAAGGCCAGGCCGGCGAGCGTGATCGAGAACCCGATCGCAGACCCCTTGGCGTTGATCGAACTGGACGAGGTGAGGTCGGAGAAGTTCATCAGGCGTTCTGAACTGGCGTCTTGGAGACCCACGAGTCGTAGACGGAGGGTGTGAGAACCTTAGCGGAGGGAACCGCCTGGCCGAACCCTTGGGTCGGCGTCGTGGATCCCGGAGCAAGGTAGAACACCGGAGCTCCGCCCCCCACGTTGTAGCCGGGGTAAGGAGCACTCCCGGCGCCGGTTTTGTAGCCGAGCAACGTGTACTCGGTTCCTCCGATGTTCTCTTGCCCATAGCCGCTCTGCGCAGGCGTGCTGGCACCGGGAACTCCTCCCCCGCTCGAGGGGGTCCCCCCTGTCGAGGCAGGAGGGGTGGTGGTGGTCGAGGAGGTCCCGGCGCCGCCCAAGGTTCCCGTGGCGGTCCCTTGAGGCTGCGGGCTCTGCCCTGGATTCTGCTGAAGGACGTAGATGGGAACCCCGGAGCCCGATGCCGGGGCGCCCGAGGTCGGGACCACGGAGGGAGTGGCCGTCGTCGAGGACGAGGAGGATCCCTTAGACCGGAGGTAGAGGTAGATCACGAGACCGCCCCCGGCGATGAGGACCCAGTTCGGGATGCCGTGGATTGACTCTCGGGTGAGGAACGACCCGGACGGCTTCTTCGGTGTGGTGGCCACGTTCTCAGCTTCCGAACACGCTTCCCCCTTGGTAGGGGGAAGAAAGGACGGTTGTCATCGACCCATAGGAGGTAGAGGGGCCCTTTTGGGTCAGGAGGGGATAGTACGGCCCGGTCATCTGGACCCGGTTCCCGAGCGACCGTAGGTGGGCGGACGGCTGGAACGGGAGCCGAGGGTTTGCTGACACCTGGATCGTCGGACGGGCGTAGAGGGGCCCATAAGCGACGAGACGTTGGTTGAGGCCTGTGTTGACCGGGGCTCCGTGAGGGTAGCTCTGCGACCAGGACCCGAACTCCCTGCGCTCGGTGCCGACGTCGATCCGCTTGACCGAGGTGGGAACCGGGTAGGCCGGGGTGGAGGACTCGTACACCGTCGAGGTGTACGGGTTGAAGTCGACGACCTCGGAGTTGTGCTCGGCCGCGTAGGTATTGTCGTAGGTGGGCCGTGCGTAGGTGAGCGAGCCACCCGGACGGGAAGCCTCCTCGTCAGCCATGAACGGCTGGTAGCGAGGGGTGCCGACCACCGAGCCGGCGCCGTAGTTGGTCTGTACCGCTCCGCCCGCTCCGAGGCCCCTGCGGCCCGTGACCGGTCGGGACGGGACGGCATCGGAGCGGGACGGAACGGCGATCGTCCCCGCCACGTCAGCCCCCAAATGGCGAGTTGGCAGCCTTGATGGCGCTCGAGAACGAGGTGCCGATCGAGTTGACGAAGCTCGGACCCTGGGAGCTCGGGGCGACGAGCACAGCCACGATGGCGAGCACCACGATGATCGAGGCGATGTCAGCGACGTTGTTCATCAGCCGCCAGCCTTGGTGACGCCTCCCGTGAACCCCTTGAAGAGGTTGAGCAGCTGCATGATGCCAAAGAAGCTGCCCACCAGGTAGGCGATGATGATCTGTCCCCAGTGCATGTATGAACCCTCCAGTGTTGTGAACTAGCCGCCGAAGTGCTTGGCGAACTTGAATCGAACGAAGCCGAGCAAGAGCAGTTCGACGATGACGAGGCCGATGAGCTCACCGGAGATTGCCTCCGGAGACGCCTTCGTGGCGCCGAGATGGCCGTACATGGCATTCGAGGTGGGTGAACCGCCCGTTCCTCCGACATCGCCGCCGAGCACCGCTCCGAGCTTCAGGCCGGCCATCTCACAGGCCGATCAGGTAGGCGGGCGGGGTGGGCGTAGTGGGCGCCAGGTCTTCGGTGATGACCTCGAGCGAGCCGCCCGAAGCCGTCCCGTTGAGCTCGTACTGCAGGTAGGTGGCCTGGGTGGTGTCGAGCCACGGCTGACCCTCTCGGCGACCGGGGTTGTGCCACCGGGGGAAGACGTACACCCCGGTCGGCCGAGCACCCTGAGTGGAGCTGATCTCGCCACCTGGGCCGAAGAACCGGTACACCTCGTAGTCGGCCCGATCTCGCCATTCGACCAAGATCTGGGCGTTGTCCTTGCGCCAGCGGATCGGGTCGGCCGTCAGGTCGGTGCGGACACCCTGGCCGCCGCCGCCGGCAGAGCCCGAGGACCGCTGGACGAGGATGAGGGAACGGACCTGATTGCCGACCCTGTTCGACATGAAGGTCTGGCTTCCGCCCGTGGTCGGAAAGATCTCGTGGCTGGTGAACCGCTGGAAAGCCAGGCCGTCGGGGACCTGGGCGTTCGGCTGCCCGAGTGCGTTCGCGGCGTCGGGCTGGCTGTAGGTCTCGAGGTAGCCGGCGATCTGAAGGGTCGGGATCGTGGTCGTGGCAGACCAGATGTTCGCCGAGGGGCTCACCGTGTAGCGCAGCCGGTACTGGGCTCGGGCATCGGTGTTCGGGACGACGCCGATCGTCATGCGCGACTCGAGCCAGAGACGCAGGCGGAAGGAGACCGAGGTAGCGGAGTTCGAGAAAGCGGGGTCCTGAGCCGGGTCGCCGTCCCACGGCCGGCAGAAACGGCTGATGAGGTACTGCGTGTAGCCGGGCAGTGGGTAGAGGAGCGGGGTGCCGTCGATCGACTCGATGGAGAGCGACGAGAAGAGGCACCAGGGAGCGTCCGGGAGTGCAACGAGACCGGACCCGGCCGTCGTGGTCGTCACCGACAGGGTGATTCCACGGAGGAAGCCGCCCGGCGTGATGTTGTGAGTGAACTCGGTGCCGGAAGTGCCAGGCGTGACCACGTCCTGGAACATCGGTTCCGAGTATTCGTAGGTGGCAGCCAGGAACGGCACCAAGGCCGAAGCCCCTCCCCCCGACGAGCTACCTCCGGGGGATGCGGTAGTGGACGCAGGCATATGTAACCCTCTCGCTCAGTACTGGAACGCCATCGCACGGCCGACCTTGTTCTGCAGCGTGCCGGCTGGAGACTTCCCGACCAGGTGCGCCGCAACAAGCCGCCAGAGCGTTCCCCACACCAGGACTGCGATGAAAAGCGTCACCGTATGGATGAAACTCAGGTGAATGTGCATTCCGACAGCCTCCTCGGGGACATGGTGACTGTGGAGGGAACGAGGATGGCCAGAGAATGGCAGAGATGGCAGTTCTGTCAGTAGACTTCTGCCATGCGCATCTACTCGACCACCCCCGAGGAGCGCAAGCTACTTCGGCAGGTCAAGGTCCAGGCCGCCATCGACGACACGACGATCTCGAAATGGGTCGCCGATGCGATCGTGGCAGCTCTTAGCGCCGAACTTCCGGTCTCGCTGTTTCCCTCCGAACGGGAAGTTTCGAGATGAATCGTCGGCCGTTCGGAGTGTGGACGAGCAGGAACTCGTGACGCTTGAGGGCCCGAAGGTCCTCCACCGCGTCCCGGTCGCCGATGGCGTCTGCGTACTCCTTCATCTCTTCGAGGGAGCGAGGCCTGAAAAGGACGAGCCAGCTTTCCTGACGGATCATCGTCTTGTTGATCCAGGTGGTTCCCTGTGATGCGGCGATGACGGTCAGGCCCGAGCTTCGGGCGCCGTTCCAGTACTCGTCCACCAGGCTACGCATCCCCATCTGCTCGATGAAGTAACGCATTTCGTCGAAGTACACGACCCAATGCCCTTCGAGAAGAGCCATGTCGAGGGCGTACTCGAAGATCGGACGATTGGACTTCGCTCTGGACGCCCGGCCGTAGGACGGCCACAGGATGACCCGGCGCCCCTGGCGTTGGGCATAATCCGGAGGCCACGAGGTGATCCGGCTCCATCCACTCTGCACGAGCTTCGTGAGGAGAGGGTCGCGGTTCTTGTTGGCGAGGAAGAGCTCGGAAGCTCCCAGCCGATGGAACTCGTCGAGGATGGAGACGGAGAAGGTCGTCTTTCCCTCACCGGTTGGACCGATGATGGCGATGTGCTGGCCTTCCTCGAAAGCGTCGAGGAACTCCGGCAGCAGATCGTTCCAGTCGACTCGCTCAGCCTGCTGTTGCGGCGTCGGCGGCGTTCTCATAGCTCTGGGCGAAGACTGCGTCATCGGGGATCTCGACCTCTTCCGGCCGAGGATGCGGCGTCAGATGATGTTGCCGGACCGCTTCGATGAGGGGGAGGTGAGCCCCGAAGAGCATCCCCCACACACCCACGGACTCCGTAGACCGGATGATCTTCGCCACGGTGGGATTGACAAGAGCAGCCTGGTACCACGCCTCGGCGGCGCCCTGCTGGCACGCTTGGAGACCAGCCCCGCAGACGGGATCGACTTGAGCGAGGAGCCCACCGAGAAGCCCGTAGAAGAACATGGAAAAGGCGTCGGCCTGCTGCCGCAGCACTTCCTTGGACCCGCTGGTGACGGGGTGCGGCTTTGCACCGTCGTCGGTCCCGATGCCGTGGACCTGGGAGCGGTGACGCTTCATGCCGCCGATGGACTTGAACTCCCGGCCGCAGACATCACAGACCTTCTCGGGGGTCTCGCTGCCCGAAGGAGACTTGAACTTCGGGGGGGGAGGGGGGGGCTCGAGCACGTCCCACCCCTCGTCCCCGAAAACGACCTCAGCCATCGGCATCCCCGAGTACGACGACGATCTTATGATCCTCGGTGGTGCGGATGGCCTTCACGCTACGGAAGCGCCCGGAGTCGTCGAAGACCATCTCGGTCTCGGTGGCCGATTCGAGCCCCCAGCCCGCCTCGAAGCCCACCTGACCGAGAGCTTCCATGAACTCGAGCATCTTCACTCGAACCATCCCCGGCGCTTCTTCGGCTCCTCTTCCTCGGAGTCGTCGTCTGCCTCGGCGCTCTTCTCGCCGATGCCAAACCAGCTCCGGAAGTCGCTCTCGTCGACCTCGTACTCCCGGACGCGTACACGCTTGCCCGTCTTCTTGCGCTTGAGCAGCTCCTCAAGCTGTTCCACAGACAGATCGTCGATGCCGGCCATCTCTACTTCTCCTTCACTCGTTCGGTCACTCGTCCACGATGTCGCACGACCGCCTGCCGGTACTCCTTGCCCTCGGGATCCTTGAACTTGCGCAAGATCACGCGGTTCCCCCGGTACTCCTCGTGCCGCTTCCACAGCGCCGGGTACCGACGCCGGACCGCCTCGTGAACACGCTTCTTCTCTTCGGGGGTCCCATAGGCGGAGACTCGGGCAAGCGCATCCCGAGCATGGGCGATGTCCTGGATGGGATAGGCACGTCGCTCGGGGATGGCGAAGTCTCGGTCGCTGAGCTTGTTGCGTGCCTTCGCAGACAGCGTGGCCATAGGACTAGCATAGTCACGACATCTCGTTCCAGGAGGAATGGTGGCAGAAACCGAACTCCGAGCTGGCGTCACGATCGAGCTCCTAACCCAAAGCGAGCTTGCCGAAGAGCTCCAGAGCCTCCGGAAGTTCCTCCGGGATCTCGACCCCCCGGCTCCCACGATCATCAAGGCGACCACCGAGCTCACGTCCGACGCATCAGGAAACATCGGAGGAGGAAGTTCCGGACCGGGCGCCCTCGTCTACCAAGTCCCCGTCGGGTTCGAAGCGTTCATCCATCGGGTCCGTGTGACCGCTGTCGGGTACTCTCCTGCCTCCCCCCTCCAGGGCGGCGAGCTCTACTTCTCCCGGAACGGTCCCACCCTCTCGACGGTCGAGTTCTTCCTGCCGGTCTCGGGGACAGTTGCTCCGGTCGTCATCACCGATGGGTCGAACAGCGCCCCGCAGCTCGCTTCCGGCGAGACGTTGGTGGCTTTCGGGTCAATCACGGATAACACGACTCTCTTCGTAGGGCTGCAACTGCGCCTGTGGAAGTCGAAGTCGGCGATCATCGGGGCCGGCTGAGATGGGAGTGCTCGTCCCGCAGGCATCCTCGGGCGGCAAACCGCTCGCCGAGGCCGCCTTCTACTCCTCACTGATCTCGACTCCCACCGCCCCCACGGTCACACCCGTCGGGGCGACGGGGACGACTACCTGGTCGTACGAGATCACAGCGGTCGGCAACTTTGGCGGACAGACCGCACCTTCGCCGGCAGGCTCGACCACGACCGGGGTCGCCACGCTGTCTACGACGGACTACAACCTCGTCTCCTGGGCAGCCCCGCCGTTGCCGGCCGGGGCGGCGGGGAACCTCGTCTACGACTCGAACCTCACCTATGTCACCCAAGCGGTCGGGGCGACCTGGGCCAACAACATCTCCGATGGGTACGATTTCACATTCGGGTCGGGACCGGGCGAGTTGAACGTCACGAACCCCGGCACCGACTCCGCGGCGTTGGTGTGGACCGGGAACGGCACGATCTCGACGAACCACATGCTGGCATCCCAGGTCATCGCCGTGACGCCCGGCGCCAGCTACACGTTGTCCGCCGCCATCGACAATCCCGTGGGGAGCGGCGTGCCCATCCCCACGGTCCTCCTCATCGACCCCGGCAATACCGTCACGTACTTCAACATAGGTCTGCAACCGGAGGGGACGAACAGCGTCCTCTCGACCACCTGGACGGCTCCTTCCGGGGTGACCGAGGTCGTGGTGGTCCCGACGTGCTATGGAACCGTTGCGAACGGCGTCTCGATCACGTGGTCCCAGATTCAGTTCACCGAGACCGCGACCGTACAGCCCTACGAACCGGGGCCGCTCTGGTCGTACTACGTCTATCGCGACGGAACGAGCGGCTACGAGCTTGTCACCATCCGCAGCGTCCTGGCCGTCGAGGACACCGGGCTCCCCTCCCTCGGCGTCCCACCGCCGACCACGAGCACCCTTGCCGAAGTGGCTACCGGGACGGACGGCACGTGGAACCCCTTGGCGTTCACGGAGACGTACGTCACACCCACCAGTTCGTCGATCTTGGTCGAGATCGAAGCTGCCCTCTCGGCTGGTGTGGGGCTCTCGATCTTGGTGAACAGCGGCGCCACTCCGAGCGCAGCTCCCTTCGTCGCCGGTGCCGCAGGGCAGTACTCGATGACCTTTGTGGTCGACGGGCTCACGCCATTCGTCGGGATCCAACTGTCAGTCGCTGCCACGGTGGCCGGTTCGACAGCCGGGACCATCTTGGTCCAGCCAGACGAGACCGACATCTCTCTCCTCACCGCTGGTCAGTCACCGCTCTACCTGAGGGTCCTCCCGAACTGATCTTGCGTCCTGGCTGTTAGGCGGGGTTGACACCTCGACGGGCCTCAGTGTATTGTTCACCTAACAGAACAAAGGAGCGACCATGGCCAGGATGTACGGCACGATCTTCGTAGACCGGGACGTTGTCCCCGAGGTGGTCATCGGAAAGAAGGACCGCGACAAGCCCGGCGATCACGTCTTCATCATGCTCGGCCCGGCAGCGATCGTAGTCAGCCCCCTCCAGGCCATCGAGATCCGGCGCCTGCTCGGGAAGACCGACTTCTTCTACCTGCCAGACGGATCCCCCCTCGAGGCATGATCCCCCCTCCTCCCGATTGGAGGCAAGCAGCCTGCCGGGGCTACCCGGCTGCGTGGTTCGTCTCTCCGGTGCAGCTCCGGCCGGGCTGGCAGTCCATGCGCCATCTCTCGTGGCTCGTCGACTTCGTGGACCGGGTCGCCCCGATCTGTGAAGGGTGCCCGATCCGGGACGCGTGTGGGGCGTGGGGCGAGCGGTTCGAGGTGTTCGGTGCCATCTACGGAGGGCGCCTTGTCATATCGACTGAGGTCGAGACCGACCAACGTGCGACGCTGGTCGGTCCCGATGTCAGGGCGATGTCGGAGAAAGCGAGCAGATGATGACCGGTGAGATGGTGACCGTGAGCGGTTCCGCCCAGTCGAACGACGTGGTGAAGTGGTTCCTCAACCCCGACGAAGCGCAGATCCTCTTCGAAGATGACCCCGAGGAGGTAGCGGCTCGGATCGTCGCCCGTCAGATCGGGGCGGCGAGCGCCGAGGAGCTCTTCGGGGTCGAGGAGACCCTGCACGCAAAGGACATGATCGGGGTGCCTCTGCAGTTCCTTTCGGCTGAGTGGCGCCCGAGCCAGGTCCAGGGCGAAGGATTGCCTTTCTTCGGGGTGTTCCGGGTGGCGGACGCCGATGGAGAGGTCCGCGTGCTCACGTGTGGGGCAGCGAGCGTGTGCATGAAGCTTGCCATCGCCGACGCTCGTGGCTGGCTTCCCCAGTGGCTGAAGATCGTCTTGGCCGACGAGGAGACGAAGAACGGACGCCGACCGATGGACATCGTGGCAGCGAAGGCCCCTGTCGGAACGGGAGAAGATCGGTTCTGATGCCACGAAACCCGTTGGCCGCTGCGATCGCAGCCCTGGAGCGTGCGCAGGCGACGCACCTCCGGGCTGCGGAAGCAGCCTTGAATGCCCGAGAGGCTCGCAACGTTGCCATACAGCGAGCGATAAAGCGAGGGGCGACCTATCGACAGGTCGCCGCCATCGTGCAGATGTCGGCAGCCGGCGTCTACGGCCTCTGCCGCAAGAACGCCGATGAGCACGAGGAGACGGCCTGACGTAGACGGGCTCGCTCTTCGGGTCCGCACACCGAGCAGAGGGAGGCGCTCTAGCGCCCGACGAAGGGAGGCGTCATGCGGACCAGGTTCGCTCTCGCCGCAGCACTCGC
This sequence comes from Actinomycetes bacterium, assembly GCA_021791615.1. The sequence continues at coordinate 511 of JAJYWG010000260.1, read as the reverse complement.
GGTTCTGATTGGAGCACTATGCCTGTCACGATCACCGTTCGAAGCGATCCGACCAAAAGCCGTGGGTGGAGAGGACCGCACCGGCGTGTACCCGTTCGAGCTCTTGCGGGCAGCACTGCCCACACCTCCGACATTGGCTCACTTGCGATTGGTGCCAGGCGTTCCAGCGCCGGCGCCTCCCCCTCAGCCGCCGAGGCCAGACGTGGCGAGTGAGACATGGCAGCAAGCGACTCTTGCGCTCCCGTGGGACGGACCGCTCATGATCCGGGTGGCCTTCTGCGAGTCAACCGACAACCCGAGTGCCGTCAACGGGTCGAGCTTCGGGTTGTTCCAGGTGGAGGGGGAGACGAGTGACGATCCGCTTGTCCAGGTCGAGGACGCATTCCGGTTGTGGCAGGTCCAGGGGATCGAAGCGTGGGCATCGAGCGAGAGGTGCTGGGGGTGATTCGTTACTACTGCGACGGCAGCGACGAGGGAGAGGGTGACATGACCAACCGCACCATGACGACGT
>JAJYWG010000509.1 GCA_021791615.1 Actinomycetes bacterium | reverse complement strand
TGCTCGGCCGCCATCCGCTCGAACGCCGCCGAAGAGGCGATGTCGACCACGTTCCCGCAGCCGGTGCACATCAAGTGGTGGTGGTGCCCGGTGAGGGTCTCGACCAGCTCGTAGCGGGCGAACTCGTCGGCCCCGGTGATGCGATGGACCACCGACGCCGTCTCGAGATCGGCCAGGTGCCGGTAGGCCGAGCTTCGCGGGACCGAGGGGAGGGCGCGCTCGATGTCGCCGATGCTGACTGGGTGTCCGCAGCCGGCCAGGAGCTCTACGACGGCGCGACGACCCGGGGTGTAGCGCAGTCCGACCGAGCGTAGGTGCTCGGCCACTACGGCGTGGAGGTCGGCCGTGCCCGACTCCCGATCGGCGGAGCTCGGTGCTGGTGGCATCGGGGGCTGCTGGTCCTCTCTCAAGCGGTCAAATATATTCTGAGACTGAGTCTTAGTATATACTTGGGTTTGCAGGTGGGAACGCGGACCAGACCGGAGGGAGTGTCTGATGAGAGAGCGTCTGGCGGGCCGGCGAGCCTTCCGCATCGCCGGGACGGTCGCGGCGATGGTCGGCGTCGCCGCCGTGCTCTCGGCGTGCTCGACGTCCCCGTCCTCTCCGAGCCCGTCCGCCTCCGGTGGACAGGGGACCGGGGCGATCCCGGCGGTCGGGGCCGAGAACACCTACGCCGGCGTCATCTCCCAGATCGGTGGCCCCTACGTGGAGGTCACCGCGGTGGAGAGCAATCCCAACACCGACCCCCACACCTTCGAGGCGAGCCCCAAGGTGGCCGAGGAGATCGCTTCGGCGAAGCTCGTCGTTCAGAACGGCCTGGGATACGACAGTTGGGCCACACGGATCGAGGCCGCTTCGCCCCAGCCCGACCGGAAAGTCATCGACGTCCAGCAGCTCCTCAACCTGCCCGACAGCACCCCCAACCCTCACCTCTGGTACAAGCCGTCCACCATGCCCGCGGTTGCAGACGCGGTGGCCAAAGACCTCGCGGCTCTGGCGCCCGCCCACGCCTCCGTGTTCGAATCAAGGGCCAAAGCGTTCGTCAGCTCCCTGAAGCCCTGGGACCAGGCCATCGCAGCGTTCGACCGAGCGCACCCCGGCACCCCCGTGGCGGTCACCGAGCCGGTGGCCGACTACATGCTCGAGGCGGCCGGGTGCCGCATCCTCACCCCGTTCAGCCTGCAGGCGGCGATCATGAACGGCACCGATCCCTCCCCCCAGGACGTGACGGACGAGGAGAACCTCTTCAACGACCATCGGGTGAAGGTGTTCTTGTACAACCAGCAGGTGACCGACTCGCTGACCGCGTCCTTCCTCGCCCTCGCCCGCCATGACGGCATCCCGGTCGTCGGCGTCTACGAGACGATGCCCACGCCGGGCTACGACTACCAGTCGTGGATGATCGCCGAGGTCCACGCGCTCGACGCAGCGGTGACCCACCATACGTCCACCTCGAGGCTGTGATGCCCGACGACGCGGCCCAGCCGGAGCCCGCGGCCCAGCCGGAGCCCGCGGCCCAGCCGGAGCCCCCTGCTCCGGGCGAGTCCCAGCCCGACCAAGTCCTCGCCGTCGACCGGCTCGAGGTCCGCTTCGGTGACCGGGCGGTCCTCGACGGCGTGTCGTTCATCGTGCGCGCAGGCGAGCTGACCGGGCTCATCGGCTCCAACGGCGCCGGCAAGACCACGCTCCTTCGCAGCATCCTGGGGCTTCAGGTGCCAGGGAGCGGCACCATCACGGTGGCTCCCGGGGTCCGAGGCCACGGAGCGTCCATCGGGTACGTCCCGCAGAAGATCGCTCTGGACCCGGACCTGCCGGTGCGGGCGCGCGACCTTGTGGCACTCGGGATCGACGGGCACCGCCTCGGGATCCCGCTGCCGTCCCGGAGCCGCCGGGCCATGGTGGACGAGGTTCTCGCGTCGGTGGGAGCGACGGCCTTTGCCGACGCCCGGGTGGGGCACCTCTCGGGTGGCGAGCAGCAGCGCGTGCTCATCGCCCACGCCCTCGTGCGCCAGCCCCGGTTGCTCCTACTCGACGAGCCGCTGGCCAATTTGGACCTCCGCAGCGAGTTCGAGGTCGTGCAGCTCTTGGACCAGCTCACCCGGGATCGGTCGATCGCCGTGCTGATCTCGGCTCACGACATGAACCCGCTCCTGCCGGTGATGGACCGCATCGTCTACCTGGCCGAAGGGCGGGCCGTGAGCGGCACGACCGACGAGGTCGTCCGCACCGAGGTCCTGAGCGAGCTCTACGGCCAGCACGTCGACGTCATCCGGGTCCACGACCGCATCCTGGTCGCCGCCGGAGGTGGGCATGACTCCGGCCCGTCGCCCGACGAGCCGGGCGTGTGGACCATCGGGGAGCACTGAGAACCGGTGCACGCGGCCTTCGGTTGGCTGGTCGAGCCGGGGTTCTTCTCCAGCGCTCCGGTGCGCACCGCCGCACTGGTCGGCGGGGTCGCCGCGGTGGTCTCGGGGATCGTCGGCGCGTTCACCGTCATGCGGGGCCAGTCGTTCGCGGGCCACGCGCTGGCCGACGTGAGCGCCGCCGGGGGGTCGGCAGCATTCCTGATCGGTATCAGCCCGCTGCTCGGGTTCGTCGGGATGGCCGGGTTGGCCGCCGGCGGTATGGAGGCAGTCGGCGTCGAACGGGCCCGCGGCCGGGATCTGGCGACCGGGATCGTGCTCGGTGCCGGCCTCGGCCTGGCTGCCCTGCTCCTCTATTTCGACTCCACCTCCACGAGCACGACGGGTGCGGCCATCAGTGTCTTGTTCGGGTCGATGTTCGCCATCGCCCCGTCGATCATCCCCTGGGCAGCGGGCCTCAGCGCGCTCGTCGCTCTGGCGGTGCTGCTCGCCTACCGCCCGCTCCTGTTGAGCTCGCTCGACCCCGACCTCGCGGCGGTGCGCGGCGTGCGAGTGCGGGTCTTCGAGACCCTCCACCTCCTGGCGCTGGCCGCGGCCGTGGCCCTGTCGGCGCTCACTATCGGCGCCATCCTCTCGACCGCCCTCCTGGTGGGGCCTGGAGCGGCCGCGCTGCGGGTGGCCCGGCGACCCGGGTGGTCCCTCGTGTGGGCGGCGGGGATCGGCCTGGGCTGCACCTGGCTCGGCATCCTGCTCGCCTACGACAGCTACGACTGGCCGCCGGGGCACCGGGGGTGGCCGGTGAGCTTCTTCATCGTGGCGCTGGTCTTCGTCGCCTACGTCGCCGGTGGGATCTTCCACCGCGTCCGCCGCGACCGCCGCGACCACCGCGACCGCCGAGGCACATCCGCCCGTCAGGCACACGCCACCGCCGGGAGCGCGTGATGTTCTCGGGGTTCATGGTCACGACCTGGGTGGTGGCCACCGTCGTCGCTGTCGTGGCCGGTGTCGTCGGGTTTTTCGTCGTGGCTCGAGGCTCGGCGTTCGCGGCCCACGCACTGCCGCTGGGAGCGTTCTCGGGCGCGGCCGCGGCGGCGCTCGCCGGGGTGAGCACCCTCGTCGGGCTGGTGGGGTTCTCGGTGCTCGGCGCGGTCGGGATCAGCCGGCTCTCGCACCGAGCCCGGCGAGACGTGGCCACGGCGCTCGTCCTCGTGGTCCTCCTCGGCCTCGGGGCGCTGTTCTTGAGCATGACGAGCGAGTACGCGCCGGAGATCTACTCATTGCTCTTCGGCGAAGTCATCGGCGTCAGCACCAGTTCCATCACTCCCATCGCCGTGCTCGGTGCGATCTGTGTCGTCATGGTTGCCGTCGCCTGGCGGCCGTTGCTACTGAGCTCGATCTCCCCGGAGCTGGGTGAAGTGGCCGGCGTCTCCAGCGGGCGCATGGAGCTGTGGTTCCTCCTCGTGCTGGCCGCGGTGACGGCCATGGCGCTGCCAGTGGTCGGGGCACTGCTCGTCTTCAGCCTGATGGTCGGCCCACCGGCCGCCGCCCGCTCGTTCACCAGCAAGCCGCATGTCGCGTTGGCGGGGTCGGTGCTGGTGGCCGTGGTCACGGTGTGGGCAGCGATCGCCGTCTCCTACCAGACGAACTGGCCCGTGGGGTTCTTCGTCGGGATCATCGGCGCTGGCGCGTACTTCGTCGGCCGTAGCTGGTCGTGGTGGGTCCAGACCGGCAGGTCCGGCTGGCGCCTCAGGCGTGGAGCAGCTCTCCGGGACGGGCGTCCTCGCACGGCATCCCTTCGAGGAGCACCGGCACCCCGTTGACCAGGGTGTGGGTCATGCCGACCGGGGCGTCGGCGGTGAGGCGCTCGCCGCCGGCCGGGAAGTCACGCAGCCGGCGCAGGGGTCCGGGCGCCACGGTGTCGGGATCGAAGACGCACAGGTCGGCCGCCTTGCCGACCGCGAGCGTCCCGCGGTCGTCAAGCCCGTAGACGGCGGCCGGCTCGCCGGTGAGCTTGTGAACGGCCCGTTCGAGCGACATGACCTCGCGCCCGCGGACCCAGTTGCCGAGGAGATCGGTCGCGAAGCACGCGTCGCAGAGCTGAGACACGTGGGCGCCCGAGTCCGCCAACCCCAAGAGCACGTGGTCTCGTGGCAGCAGCCAGGCGATGGCGTCCTGGTCGTCGTTGGCCACGACCGACCAGAACCGGGTATCGAGCTCGTCTTCGAGCGAGAGGTCGAGCATCACGTCGAGCGCGGTGACCCCGAGCTCGGCGGCCAGGTCGAGGACCGGGCGGTCGGCCCACTGGGGGTGGCTGGACGATTCCGCCACCGACACGGCCGCCCAGTTGAAGGGCAGCCCGCCGATGCCCCCGGCGCCGTTGAGCTCGGCCCACGCAGCCTCCCGCCATGCCGGGTCGCGGTAGGCGGCGATGCGCTCGCCGATCGGGCAGTCCATGAGGGCGGCGAAGCTTGGGCGCATGTTCAAGGTGAACGGTTCGGCCAAGTTCATCTGGAAGACGAGAGGGCGGCACGAGACCTGGGGCCAGACCTCCACGCCCCGAGCGTGGGCGGCGTCGTGCTGGGCGCACACCTTCTCGTGGTAGGGATGGCCTTTCACGGTGAGGAGCGCCGTCCAGGTGATCGGCCGACCGATCTCGGCTTGGAGCTCGAACACCTCGTCGTTGGAGATCACGCCGCCGGGGAGCAGCGCCACGACGCCTCGACCCTGCTGGCGCAAGGGTTCGAGCAGCGCACGCAGCTCGTGGAGATCCGCGACCCGAGAGGGCACCGGGCGTCCGTGGTCGCCGTTGTGCGTCGGCGACGAGCTCGACGCAAATCCCATCGCCCCTGCCTCCATCGCCTCGGCCACCACCGCCTGCATCCGATCCAGCTCCTCGTCGGTGGCGGCACGGTCGTATGCCGCCTCACCCATCACGTAGAGGCGGACGGCGGTATGCCCGACGTAGCAGCCGTAGTTGAGCGCAGTGCCCCGGCGACCGACTGCCGCCAGGTACTCGGGGAAGGTCTCGAACTCGTCCCAGGGCACCCCGGCGGCCAAGGTGTCGTAGCTCATGTCCTCGACGTGCTGAAGGGTGCGGGCGAGGAGCGGGACGCACTCTTCGCTCACCGGGGCGATGGAGAAGCCTGTGTTCCCCGCGATCACCGACGTCACCCCGTGGAAGGACGAGGGCGTGAGGCGGGGGTCCCAGAAGACCTGCGCGTCGTAGTGGGTGTGGATGTCGATGAACCCGGGCGCGACGACCTGGCCCGACGCGTCGATCTCGCGGGCGCCGGGCACTGCGTCGCCGGCGTCCTCACCCACCGCCGCGATCCTCCCGCCCGCAACGGCCACGTCGCCTCGCCGCCCCGGCGCACCGGTCCCGTCGACGATCGTCCCTCCCCGGATGACGAAGTCGGTCTCCATCGGTCCCCCTTTCCTTCGGAACTGCCGCCCCTATCGTGGCAGGCCGCCGCCCGGCGTGCCTGCAGGGGTCGCCACCCCGGGCCCCGAGCATGCTCTGGATCGGCGCGGGGCGTGCCTGCACGGTCCGGGCAGTTGGGGCAGGCCGTTCAGATCCGGGCGGTGTCCTTGCGGAAGCGCCAGATGGCACCGGCGGTGAAGATCACGAGCCAGGCGATCAGGTTTGCCGCCCAGGTCCAATTGAACCGGCCCTGGACCAACGGATAGTGGACCAGTTCGTTGAGACCGTAGAGGGGGGTGTAGGCCGCCAGGACCCGGAACGGGTGCGAGAACTGGCTGAGCGGGATGAAGAGCCCCCCGGCGAACGAGAAGAGCATGAGGGAAAAGCCGATCACCTGCATCGCGTTCTCCGAGGGCATGAGGTAGCCGATGAAAAGGCCGTAGGCGGCGAAGAGCAGCGAACCGATCCACAGCGCAGCACCGGTCCCTACCCACAGATCGGCCGGCATCGAGGCTTTGTGGGCAAGCAGGCCGACGACGTAGACGGCGACCACGGCCGACAGCCCGAGCACGAGGGAGGTGGCCATCTTGATCGCGATGTAGGCGGCTGGCTGCAGCGGCGTGATGCGGAGCTGCCGGCTCCACCCGGCCAAGCGCTCGACGGCGACCGTCGCGCCCCCGCTCGACGTGGCGAGGACCGCGCCGTAGAGAGCCATCGAGATCATGATGAAGGCCGAGACATTGCCCGCGCCGACTCTGTTCTTGGCGTAGGACGTGTTGAGGCCGAAGATGAGGAGAAAGAACACCGGCACCACCACGGTGAAGATCACGGTGCGGCGGTTTCGCAGCATGCGGCGGACCTCCAGCCGGACGAGGGCCGGCTTGAACCCGCCGAGTGCCGGCTGCGTGTCGGCCAGGCCGTCGGGTCCGGCGTGGGGTGCGCTCATCGCAGGGCTGCTCCTTCGCCGGGCATCGTCCGGGACGAGCGGGTGGCGTCTGTCGGGCTGTCACCGGGAGCAGCGGTGGTCTCCCTGTCCCCGGTGAGCGCGACGAAAGCCTCTTCCAGGCCGAGCGCGGCGATCTCGAGGTCGCGCGCGTTCGTCTCGTTCAACAGGTAGCGGGCCACGGCATCGCTGTCGGCACAGTGGACCAGGATGCCGGTGCCCCTCACCTCGACGCGGTCGACCCCGGGAATCGATCGCAGCGCTTGCTCGTCAGCTCCGGCGAGGGTGGCCCGCACCGTTCGGCCCGAAGCCAGGGCCTTCACTTCGGCGCTGGTGCCATCGGCGACGATCTCGCCTTGGCGGACGAGGACGACCCGGTCGGCATAGGCGTCGGCCTCCTCCAGGTAGTGGGTGGCGAAGATGATGGTGCGGCCGGCCTCGGCGTCCCGGCGGATCGCCCCCCAGAAGCTTCGCCGTCCTTCGACGTCCATGCCCTGGGTGGGCTCGTCGAGCAGGAGCAGCTCGGGGTCGGGCAGGAGCGCCATGGCGAAACGAAGGCGCTGCTGCTCACCGCCCGAGCACTTGCCGACTAGGCGGCCGGCGATGCCGGTGATGCCGGCGCGCTCCATGACCTCGGCCGGTGGACGGGTCCGCGCGAACAGGAGTGAGGTGTAGGTGACGGTCTCGGCGACGGTCATGTCCTTGAGGAGCCCCCCGCTCTGCATGACCGCCGAGACGAGTCCTCGGCGCACTGCGGTGCGGGGCTCGAGCCCGTAGACCGCCACGTTGCCGGTCGTCGGCTCCGACAGGCCGAGGACCATGTCGATCGTCGTCGTCTTGCCGGCACCGTTGGGGCCGAGGAAGGCGACGACCTCCCCCGGCTCGACCCGGAAATCGATCCCCCGGACGGCCTCGACGGTGCCGAAGCGCTTGTGCACGCCCACGAGCTCGACGGCCGGCGGCGCGCTGGTCGCGCGCTGGTCGCGTTCGGATCTCGTAGGTGCCGCTGTCCCCGCGCCAGCGTGCTCAGCGGCTGGCACCGAGCTCCTCGGAGCGGCCGATGAGCCCTGCCACCCTTCTGGCGATGCCGCGCTCGTTGGCGATACCGGCGGTCAGCATCAAGAGGGGCATGCTCGGGCGCTGCCCCCTCACTTCGAGCACCGTCGCCCCTGTCCTCTCGAGCACTGTCACCTTGGCCCGCCCGAGGAAGCCATGGCGGACCAGCACGCTGCTCCCACCCCCGGTCTCGACCTGGTACTCCGTCCCCAGCTCACGGCCGAGCACTTCGGCCATCCGTTCGGGGGTGATCCCGACCCGGTCCACCGTGACACTGTGCATCGCTGCCTCCTTGACCAGTCTCCCAGACGACCTCTGCACCCACCACTCACTCGGCGCTTGGGTGCCGGCGTGGGCGGGGTGCCGGGCCGCTACCATATCAGTCGAATCGACCTATTGGAAGATGTGGAGGAGCATTGGGGAACGGATCGACACAAGGACGGCGCTGAGGTGCCCGCCGTGCCCGAGCGCCCCCTGACTGATTTCGAGCACGTGCTCCTCGGTTGGATCGTCGCCGGACCCCAGTCGGCGTACGACTTGAAGAAGCTCTTCGCGGCGACTCCGGCGTCCGTCTACCAGCCCAGTCCGGGGGCGCTGGTACCGGCGCTTCGCCGCCTGGAGCGCCGGGGACTGGTCAGCGTCGAGACCGACGGCACCCCAGGGCGTCGCCTCCGTCGGCTCTACCGGCCGACCGAAACAGGTCGGCTTCGACACCGTGCGTGGCTGCACCAAGGGGTCGACCCGGCCACGGTCGGCCGGGACCTCGGACTGCATCTGGTGCGCTTCGTGATGATGGAGCGTGACTTGCCGCTTACCGACGTCCTCGGCTTCCTGGCGGAGCTGGCCGATGCCCTGGAACGCTTCGTGGGCAGCATCGAGAAGTACATGGCGTCGACGTCGCTGCCCGGCCGACACCCCCTGCTTGCCCTGGGGCACGGGGTGAGCGTGCACCGGGCCAGCCTGGATTGGGTGCGATCGACCATGACCGCGCTGGCAGCGGCTCAGGGCGCAGCGGCTCAGGGCGCAGCGGCACCGACGATCGGTGCCGCCAACCGGACGCCGCCGAGTGAGCCCCATATCGATGTGGCACCGAAGCCGAACACGTTGCCCGCTGTGGTGACGATCGAGTAGCCGGCGTCCAAAGTCTCGGCCCCGGGTACGAGCGCCACCACCCGCACCGTCAGTGAGCTGTTGATGCCCGACCCTCGAAACTGGGCATCACCGAAGGCGAACACCCCGCCGTCGGAGGCCACCAGCCAGTAGCCCCCGCCTGTGGGGGTAGCTGCCATGCCCACCACCGGGGCGTTCAGGTGCTGTCCACCCATCGAGCCGTAGAACTGGGCATCACCGAAGGCGAACACCCCGCCGTCGGAGGCCACCAGCCAGTAGCCCCCGCCTGTGGGGGTAGCTGCCATGCCCACCACCGGGGCGTTCAGGTGCTGT
>JAJYWG010000174.1 GCA_021791615.1 Actinomycetes bacterium | reverse complement strand
GCGATGACGTCGCGAAAACTGGTCGGCAAGTGAGCGAAGTCCACCACCAGGCATTTCAGGCACAGCTCAATACCAAGGCCCGGGACATGGCGAAGCGGCCAGCGGCCGAGATGCTGGACGAGCTCGCCAGACGAGGCTTCGCCTGGCGAGACATCGCTCGACTGGTGGGCGTGTCGGTTCCCGCAGTCCGCAGGTGGCGTCAAGGCGAGTCCCCAACCGGCCCGCACCTACTGGCCATCGCACGTCTCCTCGCGTTCACCGAGATCCTCCGCGTCGACCACCTCGTATCCGATGTCGCCGGATGGTTGGAGATGCCGCTCGTCCCTGAAGCACCCTTGACCGGGATCGACATGGCTGCCGACGGTCGCTTTGTGGACCTACTCGATCTGACCACGGGACACGAGACGCCCTTGTCAGTGCTCGAGCGCTGGAAGCCAGGCTGGCGCGAGCAGGTCCACTCGGGCTTCGAGGTGTTCGAAGCAGCTGACGGGGAGCCTGGCCTTCGCTCGATTGTCCGAGACAACGGTTGAGCCTCGAGACCTACGCGCTAGCAGCTGACCTTTACTTGGCCAGAGGTCAGGACGTCAACAGTAGCCGACCACTCTTCACCGGAGATATATTCGCTGGCGTCCCGATCCTGGGTGTTCAGGATGGCGGGATGGCCATCATCATCGCCCATCCATGCACCATGCGCGGGCCCCAGGCGCGAATGCGCGAGTGCGTCCTCGTCGCAGCGGTTCGCGAGCATGTCCCAGTTCTCCGCGAGGCTTGGGGGAAGGGCTACTACGGCCTCATGCCACTTCCCGAGCTCATCAATGGCCGCTTGCATGTGGGTCAGTTCGACGAGCTCGGGAAGGCCTTGACCGTCGATCTCACAACCGACAAACGAGTCGCGTGCCTGTCAGAGTACGGGGTGAACCTTCTCCAGCAGCGGCTCATCTGGCACCTCACGCGCCTCGAAGTCGAGACCTTCCGCATCCAAGAAGCGTTCGCGCACACCTTCGAAGAAGCCGATCTCCTGGAAGAATGGACCGACACGCTTTCCGCGACGGGCGTGTCCACAGTGGATGCGGCCGCCAGCTTCGAGAGCTTCATCAGAGCGGATCGCGGGAGCGGCCGTACGCTGCAAAAAGATCTACGGGACGTCCAACGTCGTTCGGCAGTCCGTGTCGCATGCCGAAATGAGGCCCGGCGCCTTTCCGCAGCCTCGACCTGAACTCCTGCATGGGGAACACTTTCCGGGATGGCTTCACGGCGCGATGATGAAGCGGGCCCGTTCGGCCCGGAGCATCTCGAATAGCGTGACGTAGCGGACGCCCAAGCCGAGGCAGGCGTTCGGGATCTTGATCTTCTTCGTAGAGTGGGCGACGACCTCGTGGGTGACCACCACGTGGTGGTGGGCATGGGCGTAGGCGACCAGGTAGTAGTCGGCGCGCTGCAGGAAGGTGGCGACGGCGGCCGGCTCGTACCCGGCGCTATTGGCCCAGGTGCTGGTGGCCTGAAGGCTTGGCACCAGGCCAGCGTCGGCTTCGAGGAAGAAGTCGTCGGGTCGCTCGCTGGCCCAAGCCGCGAGGTCGTCGTCGATGGCGTCGAGCTCGGTGGCAACCTTGTCGATGCTGAAGAGCGTTCCCGCCTGGTGGGCGTGATCTACCCAGTCCCAGAACGCGGGACAGAAGTCGAAGCCGTAATGGCGGTTCTTGGCCTCGATAAAGACGTTCGCGTCGAGCAGGTAGGCCATCAGCCGATTCCGAGCCGGCTGACCAGCTCCTCAAAGGTCGACAGCTTCTTCAGCCCCAGCATCTGGAATGCGTCGCGGTGCAGGGTCTGGCCTTCGAGGGTGCTGACGATGACCGCGCGGGCGAACCGCTTGGACACCCGCGCCGGCTGGGTGTTGAAGAAGTTGCCGCCGGTCCCAGACCGCTCCCCCAGGATCTCCAGGATCCTTGCCAGCTCGTCTCGATAGGCGGCCTGGTACTCGTCCCAGCTCAGCCGGCCAGCGTCGTGGACGCGCCGGAGGACCACGAGGGTGCTCACCTTGAACCTGCGAGCAAGCGAGTCCAGCTCGTCGGTGACCGCCACCTCCGAAGACAGCGCGGCTCGCAGGGACGCCAGGGGGACGAGCACCTCGGCGGCCACCTGGTTGCACCAACGCTCGACCGGGTTGGTCGGAGCCGCCCCGAGATCAGCGTCGTCGAGCGCGGTCTCGCCCAGGAAGAGGTGGACGAGCTCGTGGGCAAGCGTGAAGATCTGGGCTGCCTTGGTGTCGGCGCCGTTCACGAACACCAGCGGCGCGAGCGGGTCGACGAGGGAGAAGCCGCGAAACTCATCGGGATCGAGCTTCCGGTGCGTGTTGGAGCCGACGACCCCGCTCACCATCACGAGAACGCCCAGCTCCTCGGCATGGTCGACGAGGACTCGCAGCGCATCCGACCAGGTGTGACCGCGCTCGCTCGGGTCGAACCTGAGCGTGGTCCTGATCTGCTCGGCGGCATCGACGACGGGAACCGACGTCGTCAGGGATCCGACGAAGGCGACGGGATCCTCTCTCGTTACCTGGGCGAAGTCCCGGTACCACTCCTGTCGTTGCTGGCAGGCGAAGATCGTGTCGAGAAGATTGGGGCTGGGCCGACGCACCCCGACGTCGCTGATCGTCCGGTAGTCGGGGATCGGAACCTGTTCATCAGGAGGTTCGGGAAGGAAGAGGAAGCCGACTGGCGTGTGCGTCGCACGGGCGAAGTCCTCGAGCTGCTTGAGCGTCGGAGTCCGCTCTCCGCTCTCCCACTCGGTGAGCTTGGGGAACTTGGTCGCCAGCTCGTCGACACCCAACCCCGATCGCTCGCGTGCCCATGCGAGTAGGCGAGGCATCACGGCAACACGTACCGAAGTCGTCATATCGTGACCGTACCGCCGGGCTGTGACGATTCTCCTGCTGCGTCACCCCGTAAGTTGTCGATTGTGGCGCTATTCTCCGTCGCCGACGACGAAGGATTCACATACTGGTGGCGTGCTAGCTCCTCAAGCTGATCGACTACTACTCGCCACTCGTCGAGCACAACCTGAGGAATGTTCAACCCTCCAACGCGGCCATGAAGTACGTCGGAAGTCCGCCTGTAAACATAGGCTCCCAGTCGAGTCGCACGATAAGTGGCCTGCCAGTCTTCGATAGGACAGCCTCCCAGAAGGAACAGCAGGCGGTCGCGAGCTCGGTTCTGACGACCACCTTCCGCAGGTTCGCATACCCTGTCGAACACAGCGGCCCCCAAACGCTCTATCCGGATACGCAGCTCCAGAACCTGAATCCGGACTTCCGTGGCATGGCTTAGCGTCATAGCGCGGCCGACATGAGTGCCTGGCATGCCTCGCGAGCCGCCTTGATCTCATCCGCTCCCGCGTCGGTAAGCGGCACATTCCCATGCGCAGCGCGGTTCCAGCCGTCCAAGTACTGCCGCACGTGACTCGTAGCAGCCTTGAGGGCGTCAGAGAATCCGCCATCCTCACCGACGATGTCGCTCGCCCGTGCGAGGCGGTCCCGCGTCGTCTGCGCCTCGTCAAGTACCCCAAGGTCTGCACCTGGGCTCCCTCCTACCCTCGACGAGCGCTGAATGATGAACTGCCGGACGGCATTATCCAGTGCCTGGCGGCATAGACCGCGTACGATATCTGTAGCGTTTCTTCCTTTGACCATTTCCCCGTCGATAGCGAGATGAAGAACACTCTCAGCATCCTGGAGCAATACCTCCCACACCTGTTCCACCGGCTTCACGGTGACGGTCCCCCCGAGCGGATCACGCTCGACTGCTCGGACGTCGCAGCGGGTGTCTCTCGCGACCAAATGCTCTCGCAAGCGCTCGTCGTGAGTGAGCACGATGATTCGTCGGTCGGTTGCCATCTCTGCTAGGATCGACGCGATGAGGTCGACGCGCATCTGATCAAACGCATGCACTGGGTCGTCGAGTATCAGGAAGCCAAATGGGCCAGGTCCCGACGCAGCCAACAGTGGCGCGAGCAATACAGCGTTCCGTTGGCCTGCGCTGAGCATGGCAAGCGTCATGGCCTTTTGCTCTTGATCTAGAATCTCGATTGATGCCTTCGTTCCTTGGACACTGATCGACCTCACAGTCAGCCCAGCATCAGCGAGTAGACGTCGGACACGTCGAGCCGTCTGCGCCTGGAGCGCCTCCGTTCTTTCCTTTCGCAGAGTGTTCTGGAGCGTACCGAGGCATTTCGTTGCGGACTCCCAGGTCGCATACTGACGGGCGCTGGCACCCACGCGTCTCCACGTTGAGATGAATGCATCCACACTTTCCCGCCGAATCAGTCGCCACTGACGCAGCTGATCGCTGGCCTCCTTTGCTTGGGCGACAATTGAGGGCAGCTCCTCTGAATCGACCCACGCACAGAGCACCTCCAGAGAGCTACGCACGGCATTTCCGGGACTAGCCCCATCACGCCTAACGGCCGCGAGGAACGTGTCACCCTCATTCTGACCAGGCAGAATTGCGTCGCTGCCCTGAGCATCAGCTCCGATCACATTGTGGACAGCGGCTAGGTCGCGCTCAATAGTCTCGCGGAGCGTAATGATCTTGGCGATCGCATCACTCTCTAGCGTACTCAGGTCAGTGAGATCGGTCATGGAACTGGCAAGTGACGCCAACCACTCGACATCAGTGGTCTGACATACAGGACAAAGGGTCCCTGGGCTTGCGAGATCCTTGGCTGCCTTGTGAAGTTGTCTGAGGGGAATAGCCAGACGAGCGAGGAGTGACGTCTCGTGCTCCCGCAGTTGGTCCACTGCCCTCTTCGCTTCGGAGGCTGCCGTCACAAGACGGTTCAGATGGTCGTCGGTGATCTCCTGGACGGCCGAGCCCGTTTCGGCAAGCCCCTGATCCGACAGCCACTGATCCGGGTCATCAGTGACCACTGGCCAGACCAGGGGTTCCAGCGTGCGCGACCCGGAAGTGTTTAGCTCCTGGTCAGCTTGGCTGACGGTGCTTTGCGCAGATGCCAGGACTCTATCCCACTCTTGCTTGCTAGTCTTTGAGGAGGCAGCAGCGGTGTCAACTGCCTGCTTGAAGGCCTCGAAGCATCCACCAAATGCAAGCAGCGATTCGAGGAATCCCTGTAGATCCCTGGCCAGCTGCACCTGACGCTCCACTGCGGCATAGGCGAAAATCGGCCGGTGCCCAGCCAAGGCCGAGGTCCACGTAGTGTTTGCAAGCTCAATCGACTTCGACGAGTTCTGCGAGCTAATGCGACAACTGTGGTCAGTAGGCAGTCCGTTCCCGTCTAACCGGCACGTGATGGTAAGAGTTTCGCCTTCACAGACCAGCGAGAGCTCGACCTCGGCTTCATCAGCATCGCGGTTGGTATGAACTCGCTCCCAAAGGGGGGTCTTACCTCCCGTTCCAGTCACGACGGGCTCTCTGGGCGCACCTTGCAGAGCCGTTTCAATCGCATCAGTGATGCTGGACTTTCCAGAGCCGTTCGGACCATGAAGTACGGTGATGCCGGGCGTCGGATCGAGGTCGATCTCCAAGGAGGTTCCCGCGCCGATTCCCTGGTAACCAGAGAGACGGACCTTGGTAAGCGCCCAACGATATCCAATCGCGGGATCGACCGTAGCGTCAGTGGATCCACCAAGTCTTCGGGCTATCCCGATAAGCTCTTTCCAGCCCGCTATTACATCATCTGATCTCGCATTGGTTTGAAATGCTTCGATCCGTTCTGCGAGAGCTTCGAAGGTGAGCAGTTCGAGTTCAGCTGTCATCCTACCCGGCTTTCAATAAGCGGAGTACCACCGAGCTGAGCATGGGCCGTGAGAGGAGCCAAGACGAGCAACATCTATACAGTTCCCCCGCCATCGGTTAGCGGGTCCTGGTCCTCCGCCCTCCGGGCGCGTCGGTACACACGGCCGGCGTACAGGTCCATAAGCACCTGGCGGAACTCCTCGTCGTCCAGGATCCGCTTGAAGATCGCCTCGTTCTCGTCCATGCGGGAGACGACGGTGTCGAGGAAGCGGTGATCGAAGACGAGCCGGAAGTTTTCCAGCGTGTTGCTGCGCGCCTGGTCGACGACGTCGGGATCCGCGGCCCACGTCTCTTCGAATTGGTCGAACAGCAGCTGGTCGCGCTCGTCGAGGTTGAGCCCGAAACGCTCGTTGAGCTCGTCCACGATCTCGGACAGGCGCTCCAGCTGCGGGTCGCTGTGGCGGCCCCGACCCTCGCCGAAGATGGTCTTGACCTCGCCGCCGATGGCGTCCGGGGAGAGCGAACCCTCAAAGGTCATCTCGGTCTTCAAGTGAGTGAGCTCGACCTCGGTGCCGAGATCGAGACGTTCGACCCTGGCCGCGTCCCGAAGGCGTGCGGTGAGCGCCCGGCAGTAGGTGTAGTCGCGTTCCAGCTTGGAGTCCCCGAAGGTGACCACCTGGGACAGGAACGAGTAGGTACGCACGAACTTGTCGAGCGCGTCCTTGAAGCCCAGGCGGTCTTCTTCGCCGAGCGCGCCGAAGCGCTCCACCGCCGGATCGAGAGCGGCGTAGATCCGGCCATGGCTCTTCGCGTCGGCCGCCAGCAACAGGGCGACTGCGGCCTCGAGCTCGTCGGGACGGAGCACGTCGAAATCGTCGAGGCGTCGCCGGGTATCGAAGAGCAGGTTGGGATCGGTGGGTGGGGCGACCGTCCGGCCGCAGTAGGGCTCGAAGGCCTTCACGATGTCCTCGGTCTCGTTTCGGAAGTCGAGGACGAAGGTATCGGCCTTGTTGGGGTGGATCCGGTTCAGTCGAGAGAGGGTCTGCACGGTGTTCAGTCCGGTGAGCACCTTGTCCACGTACATGGTGTGAAGTAGCGGCTGGTCGAAGCCGGTCTGGAACTTCTCAGCCACGATGAGCACCTGGTAGTCGCTCGTGGCGAAGCGCTCCGCGGTCTGGGACTCGGGGAACCCGTTCATGGCGGCTTCTGAGTAGCTGAGGTCGCGCTCGTCGATCACCCGTCCCGAGAATGCCACCAGCGCGGCCAGGTCGGTATAGCCCTTCTTGGCGATGTAGGCGTCGATGGCCTGCTTGTAGCGCACGGCGTGGAGCCGTGAGGAGGTGACCACCATGGCCTTAGCCTGGCCGCCGATCTTGGCGGCGGTGTGGGTCCGGAAGTGCTCGACGATGATCTCGGCCTTCTGGGCCAGGTTCGAGGGGTGGAGCGAGACGAAGCGGGCGATAGCGCGGCGGGCTTTGGGCGCCTCGTAGGTGGGGTCCTCCGCGACTGCCTTCTCGATCCGCCAGTAGGTCTGGTAGGTGACGTAGTTGGCCAGCACGTCCAGGATGAAGCCCTCCTCGATGGCCTGGCGCATCGAGTACAGATGGAACGGCTGGTACTTGCCCGTCTCGGGGTCAAAGGTGCCGAACATCTCCAGGGTCCGGGCCTTGGGGGTGGCAGTAAAGGCGAAGAACGACAAGTTGGCCTGGCGGCCACGGGCGCCTACCGCCTTCGCCAGCGCCTCCTCGACAGGGTCGATCGCTTCGGCGATGAAGCCGGCGTCTTCGGCCTCTGCGGCGGTGAGCTCTTGCTCCTCGGTCCCGCCGAGCACGAGGCGTAGGTCCTTCGCTGCCTCTCCGGTCTGAGAGGAGTGCGCCTCGTCAACAATCAGCGCGTACCGCCGTGCCGGCAGCCCAGCGATCTTGTCCAGGACGAAGGAGAACTTCTGGAGCGTGGTCACGATGATCCGAGCCTGTTCTCCGGCCAGGGCCTCTGCGAGCTGGGCCGAGTCCTTGTCGATCTTCACCACCACGCCCCGCGTGTGCTCGAACTGGTAGATCGTGTCTTGGAGTTGGCGGTCGAGGACCACTCGGTCGGTGATCACCACCACCTTGTCGAACACCTTGCGGTCAGTCGCGTCGTGGAGGGAGGAGAGCCGGTGGGCGGTCCATGCGATCGTGTTCGACTTCCCCGAGCCGGCCGAATGCTCGACGAGGTAACTGTGGCCTGCGCCGTGCTCACGGGCGTGGGCCTCCAATGCCAGCACGGCGTCCCACTGGTGAAAGCGGGGGAAGACGACGCGCTCAGCCGCTCGACGGGCAGCCGGAGTCCCCTGCGCTGGACGCTCGACGTGGATGAAGCGGGCGAGGAGGTCCATCCAGGCGTCTCGTGCCCAGACCCGCTCCCAGAGGTAGGCGGTGCGGTGCCCGGCCGGGTTCGGCGGGTTGCCCCCGCCACCTGCGTAGCCGAGGTTGAAGGGAAGGAACTGGGTCGCCCCTCCTGCCAGCTTGGTCGTCATCGCCACCCGGTCGGGGTCGACGGCGAAGTGCACGAGCGTTCGACGGGCCAAGGTGACATTGGCCGGGTCCCGGTCGCTTCGGTACTGGACTATGGCGTCCTCGACGCTCTGGCCGGTTAGCGGGTTCTTCAGCTCAGCAGTGGCGGTGGGAATGCCGTTCACCAGCAGCACGAGGTCCAGGGTCTTGGCCGAGCCCGCCTCGTAGGCGAGCTGGCGGGTGACGCTCACCCGGTTCGCCGCGTACAGCTCCTGCAGCTCGGGGGTGAGGCCGTGCGCGGGTGCGAAAAAGGCCAGGCGGATCATCACCCCGAGGTCCACTACCCCCTGGCGGAGCACGTCCACCGTTCCTCGGGCATCGAGCTCAGCCGCCAGGCGCTTGGCGAAGCCTCGCTGGGCCGCGTCGGCGTCGTTGCCGTAGCGACCGAGCAGCTTCTCCCACTCGGCGATCTGCGTGGCGCCGATGAACGCGAACAGCTCGGCCGTGTCGAGCCCCAGCACCGGATCAAAACGAGACGGGACTGACCTGAGGTAGCCGCCGGACAGCAGCGCGGCCTCGATGCTTTCCTCGAAGCCCCGCTCGTCGACCTTCATGCCGCCACCTCGGGAACGTCCAGCTCTCCGGTGACTGCCGCGGTGATGAGCGCCTGGCGGTGCTCGGTGAGTAAGTCGAGCTGCTGATTGATCTTCGCGATCAGGGCGTCGATGCGGGCAGTCTCCCGGTCGAGGTAGTCGGCGACGGCCCGTTGGGTGGAAAGCGAAACGTAACGCAGAGGGAGAGCGCGGACACGATCGGCGGACACATGAAAGATGTTCGCGCCGAGTGCCACGCTGGCGAAGATGCCGTCTGCAAAGGCGTGGCGGCACCACCAGGCTAGAAAACGAGGGTCGGTGCCCGGCCGGGGACGAAGCCGGAGCAGAGTGTTCTGGAAACAAACCGGACCTTCTATCTCACTCGACCACACCGCCGACGCCCCGACGGATCCGAGACTCCCCGAACCTTCCGTGACTAGGACATCGCCTTTCTTCAGAGAGAACATCTGTTGCTCTGGTGGCGCGAAATTCATCTCTTTGACGTCGGTTAGGTCGAGGATCCCGTCTTTCACATTGGCTGCCCGCAGATACGGAGTCATATGACTGCCCTCTTCATGTTGTGGAGATCGCTGTCTGCCGAGTGCGACTTCTGCATACGCACGCAGAGGTCGGATTTCGCTCACTCCGTCACCTCGCGAAGCAGCTCCTGGGCCGACGTCGCCCTGCACAGCGAGGGTGATGAGCGCCTGGCGACGCTCGGCCAAGCGCTCTGTCAAATCGCGCTTCTTCTCGATGAGCGCGTCGATGCGGCCGGTCTCCCGGTCGAGGTAGTCGGCGATGGCGCGCTGCTGGGGGAGGGGTGGAATGGGCACAGGCATCATTTCGAAGTCATCACGGGTGACTGATCTGTCGAAAGTGGTGGTGCCCCTGATTACCAGCGCATACTGCTGAATCGCTGCATCACAGCGTACGTAGTAATGGAGGAACCTCGGAAGCAAGTGGCCGGTGAGGGAGTAAACACGGTATGCGGTGCTGACTGCCCCACGGACCTGACTGACAGCCACCCCGCCCCCAATCGCCCACATCGGATTGAACACGAGGTCGTCGGGTTCCACCAACCAGTAGCCACTTATGGTTTCCTCGGAGGGCGGCTGTCGTCCTCCATCATTAGGGCGGGGTTCGACTCCACGCTCCGAAGAGAGGGCAAGAAGAAGTGCGTCCGATGCTTCGTTGCGTACCCGCCGTAGTTTGGCAACTCGACGGAGGGGCAGCCACTTCCAATCGGAGGGTGCCTCTTTCCTCAGCGGTTCGATGGCGAGGTAGCTCACTCGGTCACCTCGCGCAGTAGCTCTTGGATCTCTGCTTCGAGGGCTTTGATCTCGGCGTCGATCTCGGCGAGTGGCCGTGGTGGCACGTACTTGTAGAACTGCCGGGTGACGGGGATCTCGTAGCCGATCTTCGTCTTCGCATGGTCTACCCAGGCGTCGGGCACGTAGCGCAACACTTCCTCGACCATGTAGTCCTCTACAGCGCTTCGGTACTCGATGCTTGCGAGCCGCTCGGTCGGGTCCTCCTCCCAGGTGACCGGTATGGGTGGCAGGGGCACGTTCTCGTTGTCACGAAGCTCGGGGTCCGCCTCGGGCTCGCCCTTGCGGTTGGTCACGACCGGCGCCTCCGGATCTCGCACCGCTATTGCGTCCCAGACCTGCTTTTCGATGGCCTTCGGAAGGTCGCCCAACTTGGCTGCCATCGCAGCCCTGCCGGTGGTGGAGACCTCTTCAAGCTCGGCTAGCCGACTTGAGAGGTCGTTCTGGTCTTGGACCGAGAGTTTGGCCCACTGCTTGGTGACGGCGAGGTGTTCGGCGGTATCGGCGGTGACCTCCCAGTGGAGCCGAAGCGGGCGTTCGACCGTGATGCGCTGGAACCCGAAGGATTCGTTCGAAAGGATCGTGACTCGCTCGCCTTCGGTGAAGTCGGCGTAGAGACGGGTGATCTCTGCGATCCCCTCGGCTGAGATCTCCTTTCGCTTGTCCCCGAGGGACTTGCGCATCTTCACCCACTGGTCGCGGGCGTCGATGAGCTGGACCTTGCCCTGGCGCTCGGGGCGCTTGCGGTTGGTGAGCACCCAGAAGTAGGTGGAGATGCCGGTGTTGTAGAAGAGCTGGTCGGGGAGGGCGACGATGGCCTCGAGCCAGTCGTTCTCGATGATCCAGCGGCGGATCTCGGACTCGCCCGATCCCGCGGCCCCCGAGAACAGCGGCGATCCGTTGAAGACGATGGCGAGGCGGCTCCCGCCTTCCTCCGGCGGCTTCATCTTGGAGAGCATGTGCTGGAGGAAGAGGAAGCTGCCGTCGTTGATCCGGGGTAGTCCTGCCCCGAAACGCCCGGCGAAGCCCCGAGTCTCGTGCTCGGCGCGGACGACATCTTCGACCTTCTTCCACTCGACCCCGAATGGGGGATTGGCCAGCATGTAGTCGAAGCGCCCCGCCTTGTGGCCGTCGTCGCTGAAGGAGTTCCCGGCCACGATGTGGGACGCGTCCTGGCCCTTCAGCATCATGTCGGAGCGGCAGATCGCGTAGGTCTCGTCATTGAGCTCCTGGCCGAATACCTCCAGGCGCGCGCTCGGGTTCAGGTCGCGCAGGTGGTCCTCTGCCACCGAGAGCATCCCGCCGGTCCCACAGGCCGGATCGTAGAGGGTCTTGATGACGCCGGAGTCGGTCAGGATGTAGTCATCCGTGGCGAAGAGCAGGTTCACCATGAGCCGGATCACCTCTCTCGGGGTGAAGTGCTCGCCAGCGGTCTCGTTGGAGAGTTCGGAGAACCTCCGGACGAGCTCTTCGTAGAGGTAGCCCATCTCGAGGTTCGAGACCGTATCGGGGTGTAGGTCGATCTCGGCGAAGCGGGATAGCACGAGATAGAGCAGGTCCGCCCGTGCAAGGCGGGTGATCTGGGTGTCGAAGTCGAACTTCTCCAGCACCTCCCGCGCCCCGGAGCTGAATCCGGCGATGTAGGCCCGCAGGTTGCCCAGCGCCTGGGCTGGGTCGTCGAGGAGTCGGGGCAAGTCGAGAGGGGAGGTGTTGTAGAAGTGCTGCTCTGCCACCGCGCAGAGCACGGGCTCTACGTTGTCGACCTGGCCACGGAGCTTCGCCGCTCGGGCGAGGACGGCTTGCTTAGTCGGTTCCAGCACGCAGTCGAGGCGGCGTAGCACCGTGAGTGGCAGGACGACCTTGCCGTACTCGGAATGCTTATAGTCGCCTCGGAGCAGATCGGCAACGGACCAGATGAACGCTGCGTGGTTGTTGATCTTGGTCTCGGCCATGCCGGTGCCCGTCCCTCCTTTCGATCGCGACCCACGATTGCCACAAGGCTAGCCTTTGCAGGTTCCATAGGCCTGGGACGAGATGCCCTGACAGAGCTAACGGCATGAGAGTGGGCTGAGTCCGCGAAGATGGTACGAGGGGCATCCCAGGTCTTCGGCAGTGCCAACGCGCCAGGGTGCAGGTGGCCCGAAGCCGGGACCCGAGGTCCGGGGATCACCGTCGCGCGGGTACTTGGAATGCCCCATGGCCTTCAGTTGCCTGGCAAGCGTCAGCGCGTAGCAGCGGTCACAGCCAGGACTGGTGCGATCGCAGCCAGTCGTGGGGTTCCAGGTGGTCTCCGTCCACTCGATCCCGCTCTTGTCGACCATGTCGGCACCTCCTGCAGCCTGTCAGCTGGACACCTCGATCCTCATCGGGCGCACCAGCCACCTCTTCCGGAATGGCTGGCCGGTGCATCAGCGGGCCGCCGAGGACCTAGACCGCGAGTTGAATCCGGCAAAACGGAGTGAACGCTACGTCCCGGACGGCCACCTGGTACCGGTGAGATACACCGGTACGAGAAGAAAGGAAGTGCCATGACCGCCATCGTCATAGAGGAGGTTGCCCCCGACTTCGAGGGCTGTCCGAGTGAGCCGACGCCAGCCGAGCTCGAGATGTTCATCGCCGATCCGGTGCGGGCGGCCCTCGCTGAGCTCGGAGGAAGGGAGATCCGCCAGGCGCTCTGGGACTTGATGCCAGAGATTGACCCGTCGCTCTCCTATGCCTACGGGAGGATGCGGAGGTTCGTCGACGAGGACAGCACCAGCCGGATGTGGTTCCAGCCGGCTGACGGTAGCCGGGCGCGCCGCTTGGTCATCCCGACCCCTACCCGAGAAGCACTCGAGCTGGTGTGGGAGGCCTCTGACTGCGGACCACGCCAGCGCGTGATCATCACCGCCGAGATCCCCGAAGGCTGCGATGTCCAGGGACGTTATGACGCAATGCTCGTGGCGATCGCGCTCTCTGCGCCCGAGGACTTCGGGGCTGACGTGACGGTGGTGACCAGCGGGGTCCCCTACGGCTTCCCAACGAGCTGGTGGCCCGAGCGGTTCGTCCTGCCCGGACCAGTTGTCCAGCTCTGAGCTGGGGGTAGCTAGGCCACTGGTTCGTGGTTCGGTAGCGGCAGGGGTGGCATCGGTCACCCCTGCCGCCACCGGCGCGCGCTACCTTCCATCACAACATGGGACGGCTCTGACATACTAGAAAGATGCCCTACCTTCTGCAGCCCGTTACCGTTAAGACCACGCTTGGCAAATACATTGAGGAGTTGACCGCCGCTCATTATGCCCTCATCACGCAGATGTACGCCGCTACTCAGGCCATACCTGAGCCAACTGCAGCTACTGGGAACTATTGGGCCGTCAACCTCAAGAGGAATCCGGTGAGCGTCGTAGGAGTCCATGATCTGGTGGGCGTCACAACTCAACCACTCGGAGAGCTGCTCAATCAGCTAGCCACCGTCGAACGCCTCATTGACGCACTCGGTTGGGCTAAGACACAGAACATGACTCATGTGGAGGAATGCCACCCGACGACGAGCCGAGGGGCGAAGGAAACCTGCTCGCACGATCTTGTTGTCACCAACAAGGTCGACAAGATGGTCTTCGAGGTGAGCGACGTCGCCGGAGACGGCAACGCGAACAGGAAAATGGTCAAGGATCTGGCCACCCTCAGCAATTGCAATTGCAATTGCACGGGACCCGGCGACCGGCCAGCACGGAAGCTCCTGGCCGTGTCACCGTCCTCGGGGGAGTGGTTGAAGGCCACTCGGCCGGGGGCGACCATGCACGTAGAGGGCGCAGCGCCGACGACGTGGATCGTCGAACCGTGATTCCGCAATGGTCAGGTCATCGTGGCGACGCGCAGATGCCGGAGGGCCTCCGTCCATAGACATGCCGACTGGTAGTGGGCTGGCTGGGAGGTCCAGTCGGAAAGGGCCTGGTCCAGGACGACGCCGTGACCGGTGCATCATGCGAGGATCGAACTGGCCAAGGACCCTGCCCACCTGCGGCGGTCTTGGCAGAAGGATGCGATATGACGACGCTCAGGCGCAACCTGGTACAGGCAAAGTCCCATCCCTAGGTCTGGCGGGCGAAGCCTGCTCACTTGAGTAAAGTTTAGCTGGACAACGTGACGCTCCGCGGCGACGCTGGTGCTGAGGCTGAAGGTCGCTCCAGAAGGGTCAACGCACCCAATCGCCCACTGGACGAGCACTCCACGAAAGGGTCGGAGACCATACCGAGTGAGCGGCAA
Source organism: Actinomycetes bacterium (assembly GCA_021791615.1). The sequence continues at coordinate 30,977 of JAJYWG010000174.1, read as the reverse complement.
GACACCGGCGAGAAGACAGCCGGAACCGTACTCTCATATCTTCCCGCTCACGTGGGAGAATTTCTTCATGCCTCTCATCTGCGTGCTGTTCGTGTTGGTCGTCGGGACCCTGCGAACCGGTGCCCGACGCGACTTCGCCGCCATGGAGCGCCGGCGAAAGCGTGCTGGCCAGCTGTTCCGGCAGGGCAAGTATCAGGCCTATGTCATGCGTGAGCTCGAGGTGTCGCGCCAAAGCGTGAGCCGCTGGCATGCCGACTGGGTGGCCGGGGGAACCGCAGCGTTGAAGGGTGCAGGCAGGGCTGGTCGCCTACCACAGCTCGACACGGCCGACTTCAAGGCTGTCGAGCGCCAGTTGAAGTTGGGTTCATTGGCCAACGGCTACCCCACCGACATGTGGACGATCCAGCGCGTGGCCGAGGTGCCAGCGCCTGAGCAGACCATGATCGTGAAGCCAGCGACCTGCGTGCATTGCAGCGGGGAGCGCACATGACGGCTGTAGGGACCCTGAGCGCCTCGGACTTCGCTCTCACCTTCGCCGCCCGAGCACCCCGTCTCGCCTGGTTCGTCGGGGCGGGGTGCTCGGCCGCTGCCGGGATCCCCACCGGCTACGACATGATCGTCGACTTTAAAGCCAGGCTATTCTGCCGCGACACCAACTTGCCGCGTCGAGAAATCGATGCTGTGGATCCCCTGTGGATCGAGCGGATCTGCGAGCACTTCGACGCGCAGCGTGGGATGCCCCCAAACGGCGATCCGAGCGAGTACTCCGCCTTCTTCGAGGCCGTCTATCCGGATCCGACGGATCGGCGGATTTATATAGAAAGGCAGATTCGCCGTGGCGCTCCCTCGTTCGGGCATCGGGTTCTGGCGGCGTGTGTGGCGAGTCGCCGGGTGCCAGCAATCTTCACCTCCAACTTCGACCGGCTGATCGAGAACTCGTCCACGGAGGCAGACGCCCTGTTGGAGCCGAAGGATCAAGCCCGCCTGGCCACCTCGGACCTCAACGCGGTCGACGTGGCCGAGCGCTGCGTGGCCGAGGGTGCATGGCCCCTACTGGTCAAGCTCCACGGTGACTACCAGTCCGAAGGTCTGAAGAACATCGACGCAGAGCTCGCCCACCAAGACGAGACCCTGCGCCAGGTCCTCGTTGCCGCGTGCCGGCGCTTTGGTCTCGTCGTTGCCGGGTACAGCGGAAGAGACCAATCAGTGATGGACGCCCTCGCCAGCGTGTTCGATAAGCCGGAGGGATCCTTCCCGGTTGGCCTGTTTTGGGTCGTCCGCCACGGTGTCGAACCGTTGCCAGCCGTCACCTACTTCTTGAATCTGGCGGCCAGCAGGGGCGTCGACGTACACTTGGTTGCCTCCGAGAACTTCGACGAGTTGATGGGTGCGCTGGAACGGCAGCTCGATCTCACCCCTCCGCTCGATGATTACGTTCGGGCATCCCGACCGGCGGCCCGCGTCGTGCCGGTGAATCTGCCTACCATGGACGCACAGGAGTTCCCGGTACTCCGGACCTCGGGCCTCCCGTTGCTCTCGATTCCTACCGTCGCGCGACGGATCACCTTGAGCACCTCGGCGCCCCTTGCCGAGTTGAGGGAGGCGGTCAAGGTGGCCGGAGTGAAGGGCCGGGTTGCTCTTGCTGTCACTGGCAACGGAGTCGCCGCCTTCGGCCGGGATGCCGAGTTGGCGACTGCGCTCGCATCCTTTGGCCCGGCCATCGACGGTGAGATCGCACTGGATCCCACCAACGACAGCTGGGCGCTAGGGCTGCTCTACGAAGCTCTGATCAAGGCTTTGGCGCGGGGGCGTCCGGTTCTTCCCCTACTAAGTGACCGACGTGGCCACGCCCTCATCTCGGTCTCACCGCCAGCGGAACGCCAGGACGGCCGGACACATGAGGGCCAGCGTATGCTCAGCGAACTTGAGAAGAGATACGGCGATCGATTGTTCGGCACCGCCCCAAGGATCGGCCGCCGCTACGCCGAAGCAGTAGACGTACATCTCGAATTCTGGCTCGGTCGATGGTGGTGCGTTGTAAATCCCTTTACGTGGGTCGAGCGACCAACGCGAATCGGAGATTCGGGACCTCGACGAGATCCTGACATCGAAGCTCTGGCCGATTGGCGGCGGGAGCGATGGGCTCGGCGCTACAACACCGCATGGAACAACATCATCGATGGATGGGCTCATCTGCTCATCTCTGACAAGGAGGAAACGATCTCATCGTTTGGTATTGGTGAGACCGATGGTATCGATGCCCGGTTCACGGCGCGCCGGACCACCGGATGGTGCCGTCCAGGCCGATTCAATCTCGAGGTACGTCAATGAGCACGAGCAAATCCGCTGCATCGCGGCTCCCGCCGTACTCGGCGCTCGATGAACCTCTCTTGGCGTTCGACGCGTCGGATACCAACGCCTTTGACACCAATCCATTGCGGGGCCTGGCCCGGCATGGGCCGTTCTCCAGGGCCTCGTTTTCCGTCTACACGCAGACCATCCGGGTCGCCAGCATTGGTCCACGGTCGGGGCAACGACCCGTCCGCGAACTGCTGAGGAGCTTGCGGGCGGCCCATCGGCCTCGTGATCGCGCTGACTATGTGCCGGCCTACCCTGGGTTCGCCCAGCTCTTCGGCTCAGACATCGCGCTGGCCGAACACGCCGGCGCTCACGTTGCATGGCCCGAGGACCTCGATTCCCTTGGCACCTCGGGGACCCGAACTGAGCGCTTGGCTGCCGCTCTCAACGCCGCGCTCGCTCAGCTGGCGACGGTGCGCGCCGAGTTCGATGTTGCCTTTGTCCATCTTCCTGACGCGTGGCAGGACACGTGCCGCAGCACCACTTTCGATGCGCACGACTTCACCAAGGCGATGGGCTCGCTCCAGGCCATTCCTACCCAGGTAGTTAACGATCGAACCTTCTCGTTCAACTTGCTGGCCTCTCGCTCGTGGCGCCTGGGCATCGCGCAATACGTTAAGGCCGGTGGCATCCCCTGGAAGCTGGGCCCAATCCCCGGCGATCCTCCCGCCACCGCCTTCATCGGGTTGGCATATGCCTTCCGGGGTGACCCGAGAAATGCCGACATTGTCACGTGCTGCTCCCAGGTGTTCGACTCCGATGGGGGTGGGATGCAGTTCGTTGCCTACCAGGCCACCGACCCTGACGTCCGCATCGAGGAAGGGCGCTCAAACCCCTACCTCAGCCGCGGCGACATGCGCGCCGTGCTGGCCCGGAGTCTGCGGGTGTACCAGGCGCGAAACGGTGGAGATCTGCCACGCCGCGCGGTGATTCACAAGTTAACGCGGTTCACCGAAGAGGAGCTGGCCGGAGTTGCCGACGCCTTGGCCGCGGTAGACGAGATCGAGTGCCTTGAGATCACCGTCCATGTGGCATGGCGCGGGGTGTTGCTCCAGCCCAGCCAGACCGAAAGGCCAAGCGAGCCATCGAAGTATCCCGTGTCCCGGGGTACGCTCGTGCCGATGTCAGGGTCGGCGGCCCTGCTGTGGGGGGCTGGGGACGCTCCGGCAGTAGCCGCCCGCGGCCACTTCTACCAAGGCGGGAAGAGCATCCCAAGGCCCCTGCTGATCACTCGCCACGCAGGCAAGGGGCCCCTCGAACTCGCCGGCCTCGAGGCCCTGGCCCTGACCAAGATGGACTGGAACAACGATGCGCTCTACGACCCTGTGCCGGTGACGTTGCAGTACTCTCGCCGACTCGCTCGGACGATCGCCAACGTGCCTGAGTTGCCTAACGGAGAGTACCCGTACCGAATGTTCATGTAGGTCGAAGGAAGGCGTGAGCCCTGGGCGCCGGTGGATCCGCCACTGATTGAGCATCAGTCGAAGCGGCCCAGCATCGGACCCGACGGGTGCATTGTCGTTGACGCAGTGAGCGTTGTCTATCTCAAGAGCGCAGCGCGGGCGACCCGTTCGCGAGGATTGGTACGCGATCCCATCAATCCCCGGTACTCGGAGCGGAGGAAGTCCATGAAGACCTGAGTGGGCCCTGTAGTCGACAAGCTCATGAGACTGTAGGTGCCAAGAACCGCGTCCGCCCAGCCCAGGCAGCCAGTCGGTACTTGTGGATGGTGCTGCCCAGACGATCGGTTCTTCGTATTCTGGCCGGGTCGACGTCGACAGGACGCGAGCTGTCGCTTCGGAATCAGCAGGCGGTGCCGCCTGAGGGACCGGTGGGGCCGGTGCGCGTTGTGGCCGGACTGCTGCGCCACCCTGGGGTGAGAGGGCCGGTGTTTGATCGCCCCCGCCGGTAGTGGCCGAACTGGATCGAGAAGCCAGACAAGCCCGTCATCATGGTTTCTTGTATTACGCTTATACTGTGTGGAGATCCCTGAGTCAGCTCGGCGCCACGGCGTCGCGGACGAGGACATCGAACACGCTTTGGGCCACTCGGTCACCTGGGTCGAGCTGGGCGACGATCCTCCGCGCTTCCTGCTCGCCGGGCCCGACCGCGCTTCGAACCTGCTCGAGCTGGTCGTCTTGGTCCTCGAAGGAGAGGAGCTGGTGATCCACGCGCTGACACTTCGGCGCTCGAGCGCCCAGGAGCTCTTCAGAGGAGAGTGATGACCGATCAGCACACCTACGGATACACCAAGAGCGGCGAGCCGATCACCGACGAGATGATCGAGCGCTTCGCCGAGGAGGCCGCACGCGGCTACGAGCCTGGTCAGCTGAAGGGACGACGCCGGGGACCTGGCCGACCCCCGCTCGGTGACGCTGCCAAGTCAGTGGAGTCGGTGCGGCTGGAACCCGAGCTTCGTGACGAAGTCGCCCGACGGGCACAGACCGAGGGCGTCACGGTCTCCGAGCTCATCCGCAGAGCGCTCCGCCAGTACCTGAAGAGCGCGTAGCGCCCGAGAGCGGCGTTTCCAGAACCTCCGCGTGTACTCCTACCTGGACGGCGGTGCAACGGTCATCCTGTGCACTCGTCAACCATCGAGTCTCGCCAACAGCTCGAGCCCATCGTCTTCGACTACGAGAGGTGGGAGGATGCTGTGCAGGCTGCAGCAGGTGTCCGAAAGTCGGGATCCAGCGAGAGCCCAGGAGGGCACTGGTAGAAGGTCTGAATTTGCGCGACTATCGCGCGATAAGGTCACGTCACTTAGCGGAATAACTTGTCACTACCCGTCATCGAAAGTGCAGGTCAGCGCTGTGCCTAGCTCTTTATCAGCACCGCCACACGATCTCATAACCCGAAGGTCGCAGGTTCAAATCCTGCCCCCGCCACTAGCGAAAGTGCAGTTCAGGGCCGGTGCGCAGGCACCGGCCCTTCTGCTGTCCGGGAATCCATCCCATGAACGGGCTGCTATGGCTTCGTGAGGGGATCGAAGCGCCAGATTCGGGACGGTGTGTGGGAGCTTGGGCTCTCTCTGGGCAATGACCCAGCGACTGGCAAGTTGCGCCAGCTCTCCAAGACTTTCCGCGGTGGCTCGCGGACCATAGGAGTGGGCGTCGACCTCCGGGTGCGCTCCCATCCGGGTGTCCACCAGGGCAAGAGTTCAAGGTCGCAGCCGATGCATCACACTCTCGGCACGGACAGGCGAGCGGAGAAGACCTACGCCAGAGTTCTGCCTATACTTATGGCGATGGACGAGCTACCCCTCGCTGATGCCCGGAACCGCCTCTCGGAGCTGGTGGCCCAGATCGAGACCACCCACGGCCGGGTAACCATCACCAAGCACGGCCACCCCGCGGCCGTGCTCATCTCTCCCGAAGACCTCGCCGCGATCGAGGAGACCCTCGACGTGCTCGCGGACCCCGAGGCCCTGGCCGAGATCCGCGAGTCCGAGGCCGAGGCGAGCCGGGGCGAGTTCACCTCTGCTGAAGAGATGGCCAAACTCCTCGAAGAACGGCGCCGCCGCCAAAGCGGCGCCGCGTGAGCGGGCGCTACGAGCTTCGCGTCTATGGCCCAGCTCGCCGAGCCCTCGAGCAGCGGCTGCCGCTGTCGGTGGCTCTGGCCGTGTGGCAGTTCTGCAACGGACCACTTCGGGACGACCCTCACCGGGTTGGAGGGGCGCTCGGGCGCGAGCTGTTCGGATACTTCTCCGCTCGCCGCGGTGCCTACCGCGTCATCTACCGCCTCGATGACGAGACACGAGTCGTACATCTGTTACGGATCGAACACCGAGCCGACGTCTACCGGCCGCGCTGAACTGACTGGCGCACAGCGTTCGCCGAATCCATGGCCGTTCCCTGCCCATCGGCAGCTGTCATTTGCCAGTCCCATGTAGAGTCAGGCGCGGCGCTGCTCCGGGGACACTCCCATTATGAGAGTCCCATGTCGCTGGCAAGTGACAGCACTCTGCCACCGCAAACGCGCTGGTAGCGCGATTTTGGAAAGTGGTCAGCGGTGCAGCCGGCGCAGGCCGTTCACCGAGCCGGCGGCGAGAGTGAGGTAGGCCGCTGGTTCAGTAGATCTCTGCGGCTGCAGTGGAGGTCCCGACCAGGCCATGATGGTGGCGTCTTTCAGCGCACCGGCCCGAGACCAGCAACCACCGCAGGGCGGTTCCATTTCCCCAGCGGCCCCCTATCAAACCGTGCGTGCGGTTCTCCCGCACACGGCTTTCCGACACCGTTCACCGCCGTGCATGCGCAGACCCATAGTGCACCGTTCCAGTCATCCGGTAGACCCCGAGGCTCGTGAACCACCCGTAGTTGAACCGGATGACCCAGTTGCGCCCGGAGAGCCCGTACTTGTTGCTGGCAAGGAGTGCCATCCGCTCGTGGACGTAGCAGTTGACCGCGTTGAACTTCTTCGATGAGTTTCCATGTCGGAAGTAGGCGGCCCAACCCCGAAGCACGGGGTTGAGCCGGTCAACGATGGTCTCCAGTGTCAGCCCGACGAAGCGCCGATCCGTCCTCTCCCTGACCTTGGCTCGGATAGACGCCATGGCCCGATCGGACGGCCATTTCAGCAGGTAGTGGCGGCCGGGCCACTTCCGGGATTCGCACATATGGTTATGGAACCCCAAGAAATCGAAGCCCTCTGCCCCTCTCGCGAGGTTGACGATCCTGGTCTTGTCGGGGTGCAGTCGCAGCCCGAGCGGTGCCAGGGCCGCCTCGGCGACGGAGCGGGCCGTCTCGGCTCGCTCCCTCGTCGGGCACAGGACAACCCAGTCGTCGGCGTACCTGATGGCCTTCCCCGTCTGCCGCCCCGCCTTGGCGAGTGCCTCATCGAGGACGCTCAAGGCGATGTTGCAGAGCAACGGTGAGATCGGCGACCCCTGCGGGGTCCCCGATGAGACGTCGGCGTACACGCCACCCTCGATCACCCCGGCTCGAAGCCAACTGTGAAGCAGCTTCAACATCGCCCGGTCGGAGACCCGGCGCTCGATCAGGACCATGAGTGCACCCTGGTCGATCTCGTCGAAGCAACTCTTAATGTCGGCATCAAGTACCCAGTGCGCTCCGGCGTTCGCCGTCTGGCGAATGACCTCCAGTGCGTCGTGGGCGGACCGCTTCGGGCGGAACCCGAAGCTGGCTGGCGAGAAGTCGGCTTCGAAGATCGGTTCGAGGACGAGTTTCGCCGCACTCATGAGCACCCGGTCTCGGAGGGCTGGGATGCCGAGCGGCCTGGTTTCCCCAGACTTGCCCGATTTCGGGATATTCACCCGTCGCAGTGGTTGGGGCCGATACTGCTGGGCCTTCACCTCTGCGGTGAGTATGTCGAGGAAGGAGCGGACTCCATCCATCCCCCCGGCCTCAATGGAGTCGATACTGACCCCATCGGCGCCGGGCGCACCCTGGTTGGTTGCCACACTGACCCACGCCTGCCACATCACGTCACTGCGAGTGAGCTTGTCGTAGAGGGCGTGGAATCTGCGTGTCGGGTCTTGCTTGGCACTGCGGTAGAGCACGCGTTGGAGGGCTTGGAGACTACTGACACCTTCGTGGCGGGCTACATCCCTGGCCCGCAATGGGTCGTGGGGGCAGCCCGGCCTCTCGGCGTCGGTTGGCTGATCTAGTCGGTCTGACACTGACCTACTCGGTCCCTTCCTCTACGTGCATCGGTGAAGCAGGGGTCCTTCGCTCGGACCGGGTTGTGTTGTCCCGGTCGTCATCACTACTACGACCCCCTCCGACTCCCTCTCGGCTACCTGCCACTTCCCGGGATCACCGGTTATAGGCAGACGCACTCCCCATCCCCGCAGGACGAGGGCCGAGGAGGGCCTCTCCAGTTCCCACGACAGCCTTCTGACCATTCCACGCCCCTTACGCCGGGAGGTTCTTGAGCGCCCGCTCCAGGTTCTCTGGCGCCTTCCATGGCCTTCACCCATTCAGGGCAGGCTCGGCTCCTCCTTGCTCCTGCTTGCGCAGGTGTAACTGACGACGCCGCAGGCTTCACTTGATGTTGCGGACTGGCCATTTGCTCGGCCCCGCTTCGACGCAGGCATCTCGGCCGACGCCGGAGGCTTCGCTACCGGGGACCCTGGCATCTCCCCGGACCGGACTCGCACCGGCTGGTTGTCGTGAGCTTGTCGCTCGGTCACGTCATGTCATCGACTACTCCTTTCAACGACACTCGCGTCCGAGCTGCTGGACGCACCCTGAATAGTTACGATCCGGGTTCGCATCTCATGCATTAGCTCGAACATCTCGTCGTCGCTGTAGCCCTCATGGGAGATCCCGTAGCGGGCGAGGGCTCCCGGAGTGCTACCGCCGCTCTGGTCGAGCGCGGCGATGGACCCGGTACCTCTCGCGATCTGCTCGAACTGATCGTGGTTCATCTGTTCTGCTCCTTTGGCTCATAGCGGTGCTGGTAGACGCGAGCTCCCAACCTCATCGCCTGCTCATTGCCGGCATCGCTTCCTTTCTGGACAGCTCCGGGAGTGGTCCCCGGTCCTACTCGCCGGGGAAGTGGTCCATCAGCAGGTGGGTAGCCGGAACGCCGAACGAAGGGGGCTTCCCGCCGGTGCGGAAGTACATCTCTTTGAACGCGAGCTTCATCGCATAGGGCGCATGGCCCATCTTGAACACCGAGCGCTGGCCGCCGTACCAGGTGTCGGAGTAGATATAGAAGCCTCGGTGGCCACCGGTATCACCGAAGCAGAGGATCTCGGGGTGGTAGTCGGGACCGGCCCCATCTGTGCCGAGGGCACCGACATCGATCGCGATCTGACGCGCCGCGATCTGGGCTTGTTGGTGGCCGAGGCTCCCGAGTTTGGGAACAGTGATCGCCGCCGCGTCACCGACCGCGAACACCTCGGGATGAGTCGGGTTGCGCATCCACTTGTCGGTGAGCACGAAGCCCCGTTCGTCGGTGATCGGGAGGTCTTTCAAGAACGGATGTGGCACCCAGTCAGGAATGACGATCTTGATCTCGGCCTCGAGGCTCGCACCGCTGGCGAACTCGATCCCGTGGGCGGTGAGACGCGTGATGTCCTCGGTCTTGTTCAGATAGCCAAATCCCATCTTCGTCGCCATCTCCAAAAATGGGGTGACGATCGGTTCACCGGCATCCTCGGCGATCATCGCCGCCGGGGTGAAGAGCGTGATGAGATGCGCGTCGCCCAGGTGATGCTCACCGAGCCAGTGCGCCATGGCCAGGCCGAGCTCGAGCGGTGGTCCCTCGCACGCGGCGAGCCCAACTGGGAGCCAGTCCGGCTTGTTCTCAAGGCCCTGGTGGAACCGGGCCGATCCGATGGCAATCGGGCCACCCTTGTATGCAGCGAGACGGCGGCGGAGCTTGTTGCCGTAGTAGCCACTCGAAACGGTGTCACCGTGCTCGCCGAAGCCTTCGATCTGGTCGTAGGCGAGACGATTACCGAGGGCGACCACGAGATAGTCATAGGTAAGGATCTCTGCGGCCGACCCTGGACGGTCGCTCGGCACAAGGTGAACGGTGCGCGCATCGGGGTCGACGGCGAGGACCTCCGCGTTCAGGAACGTGTTGCCGTCCTTCGCATGGATCTTCGGGGTGTCGAGCAGCATCGACTCGAGCGGGTCTCTGTTGGCGAGCACCTCCATCTGGACGTTGGGCACGAAGGTGAGGTACGGATTGCGGTCGACGACCACGAGCTCGATTGCATCGCCTGCGTGCTCGCGGATGAACCGGGCGGTCGTGAGCCCGGCGAAGCTGCTCCCGAGGACCACCACCTTCGGTTTGGTGCCTGCCATTGCGCTATCTCCTCTCCAGGCATCGGTGACGATGCGTGGCCGTCCAATCGCTGCTGAGATCAAAAGGTGAGGACATGCCAACCGGCCTGGAGTCGCGTGGCGACCTCGACCCCACCTTTCACCGTCTCGGCTTCGAACATCTGGTCCCTGGTCAGCCCGAGGCTCTCGAGGGATACCTCACAGACCGCGACCTGCACCCCAGCTTCACGAAGCGCGCTGAGTGCCTGGTCGAACTGCGGCGAGTTCTTCTGGTTGGAACGCAGAATCTCCACGCCTGGGCCAAGCAGGAGCAGCTCGACGGGCATCTCGGCGGTCCGGCGCACCATGAGCGTCATCTGGAGCACTGCGTTGGCTCGTACGAAGGACTCCTTTCCCGTCGTGAGCACCACCAGGGTCGACTGCTCAGCAGCTGCCATGTCGTGTCCTCCTCGTTCTCGCTCTCGCATGATCCAGCAGGGGTCCCTGCGGCACCCCCATGCGGTCTACCGTAGCGATATCGCGGGCGAACTGCCCGGTCACAACGCCACCAGCGACTGCGCCGCGGTGTACACGGCTACCGCGATAAGCAACCAGACGAACCACCGCGTCAGCTTGGCTGCCGGCACGCGTCCGGCGATCCGGTCCCCGAGGAGCACGCCGATGATGCCAGCTATGGTGAAGGGCAAGGCTACCCGCCAGTCGATGCCACCGCTCGACAGCCGGAACACGAGGCCTTCGGCCGAGCTGACGGCGATGACGAGGAGTGAGGTGCCCACCGCGATCGGCATCTCGTAGCCGAGCGCGAGGACGAGCGCGGGCACGATCACGAAGCCACCCCCGACGCCGAAGAACCCGGTCAAGAAGCCGACCGTCGTTCCCGCCACGACCACTCGCACCACCGTGTCCATGGTGGCGCGCGCGTGGGGTGGCGAAGGGCTGCCGGCTGCCGATGGTGCTGCTTGTCCTGACTGTGAACCGAGAGCACCGGCCTGCTGCTTCGCGTGGCACGGGGTCTCGGTGTGGTGCCGGTGCATCCGCCACGCCGCGATCAGGATCAGCCCCGAGAAGGCGAGGAGCAGGACATCACCGGGAATGTCCCGGTTGAGCGCGGACCCGAGGAAGGAACCGCCGATCCCCACGAGACCGAAGGCGAGACCGGGCCACAGGCGCACTCTGCCCGCCCGGAAATGGCCCACCATGCCGACGAGGGCAGTGCTTCCGACCACGATGAGCGAGGTCGTCGTAGCCGCGTGCGCTGCTTCACCTGCCCCGTAGACGAGCGTCGGCACGGCGAGGATCGAGCCGCCGCCGCCGAGGGTGCCGAGCGACAGCCCGATGAGGAACCCCAGCGGTGCCGACGCGCCGATGCGAGCGAGGCTGATGGCGGCTGGATGGGAGGCAGTCATCGGCTACGCCTATCCGCCGACGAGTCCATCGTCAGTGTGCGTGCTCGCGGTCGAGGGCACGGTCGCCCTGGGGTACGGGCTGCGAATCGTTCTCCATGGATCCCTCCTCTCGTCGTGTTGCTCATTACCGGTCTAGAACGTCATGACCAGGTAGCCGTCCTTCACCCGCTCTGCCACTTCTCGACCGAGGATGTCGATGGTTGACTCCATGGGGCTTGTCGTGGCCAAGGTCCGAGCCAGGGTACCAGTGACCCCGAAGGCGTTGATGGTTACCATGTCGACCAAGCCATCCCTGAGGGATGCCGCAGCATCGGGGTGGGTGCGCTCGATTTTGGCAGCCAGGTTGCGCAACGACTTCTCGGCTTCGTTCGCAAGGCCCTAGCGTGTGATGCGTGCTGGATCAGGAGGGCAGTTGAGACCTGTGCTCGGAGCTAGTTGACGTTGGAGGATCAAGGAACTGGGGATACCCATCCTGGGATCGACCACGATGCCGCTGCCGATCGCGGCAAGGTGTCCTGGAGCACGATGTTGGCCGCGCTGAGGGTGCCTGCATTCGCCTGGTACTGGTCCGGTCAGCTCCTGTCGGGAATCGGCACCTGGTCACAGTCGATCGCACTGTCGTGGCTGGTGCTCGACTTGACCCATTCCGCGGTCGACCTCGGCACGGTCACCATGCTGCAGTTTCTCCCGATTCTTGTCTTCGCGCTGTTCGGCGGGGTGATAGCCGATCGACTCCCTCGCCGCCAGCTTCTGTTCGTGACCCAGATCGCCCTGGCAGCAGAGGCCGTCGCACTTGGCCTCCTGGTGGCCACTCACATCGTGACGCTATGGGAAGTCGGTGTGATCTCCTTCCTGGTGGGCACCACCAATGCGCTCAACAACCCTGCTCAACAAGCCTTCGTCCCCGATCTGGTCGGCCTCGACCTAGTCGCGGACGCGGTGGCACTCAACAGTGTCCAGGTCAATACGGCTCGGATGTTAGGTGGGGCAGTCGGGGGCTTGGCGATAGCGGTATCCGGGATTGCAGGTGCTCTGTTCTTGAATGCCGTCAGCTTCGTACCTATCGTGATCGTGCTCTGGGTGATCCGGCCTGTCTCTATCGTTGGACATCCGAAGGAGACTCACGGTTCGGCTCTGGCCGAGGTGCGCCAAGGGCTTTCCTACGCGCTGGCGACCACGTCGATACGTCGGGTGGTGGTGCTGTTCGTGATCATCGGCTTCTTCGGCTTCAACTGGCAGGTGGCAGTGCCGCTCGTGGCTCGGTTCGTTCTGCATCGTCATGCCACCGGGTTCGGGGATCTCATGGCAGCACTTGGAGCCGGATCGCTGGTAGCCGCCGTGGCTGCGACGCGCGACCAACGCGCTTCGGAAGGACGACTCATCATCGGCGGGATAGCGCTCGGTGCCACGTTGGTAGCCTTGGGACTCTCCCACTCCTACCCGATAAGCCTAATTGTCCTGGGATTCGCCGGCTTCGCGGGCGTCGTGGCCTCTATCACCGCCAACACCCGCTTGCAGATCCTGACTCCCGATCGGATGCGAGGTCGGGTGATGGGGATTTATATCCTCCTGATGGGGGGCACCACCCCTATCGGCTCTTTCCTGCTCGGTGAGCTCGCTGATCGTTTCGGCACGGGCACCGCACTGGTGATCTTCGGGGTAGTGACGGTCGGTGGGATAGGGATTGTTGCCACGCTAAGACGGGGTGCCCGCTCAGGGAAGCTTGGAGCCCTTCCCTGATACGGGAGCTGCAGAGAACTCGCCATCGATAGGCGGCAACAGGCCGTAACCATCTGCGACCTCGGGTGTTGCTATGACATGGCAGGCGATAGAACGGATCAGGTGACCCCCAGCCCTTACGGCGACCTCCTCGGGCGCTCGAGGGGAACGCACATCTTGGCCGCGTCCGAGCCCGGTCGGCAGCCGACCTCTGATGTCATGGTCGGCGCATCGTGATCCGCCACAGCTGGCGGGGGAGGTCGCCTTCCTCGAAGGAAGTGACCGCTTCGAGATCGAAGCCGTCGGCGAGACGGTCCACGAGCTGTCGATCGAAGAAGTGCACGACGAACCCGCCGTTCTCGTAGAGGTTGTCGCCCAGGTCCACGCCGGCGCCGTAGTGGGCATCACCGACATGGCGGACCGTGTAGATGCAGAGTCCGCCAGGGCGCAGCACCCGGCGTACCTCGCCGGCCAGAGCGACGAGCTCATCGCTGGAGAGGGCCATGGTGAACAACATGTGGGAGTAGCAGGCATCGAAGGAGCCGCTCTGGAACGACAGAGGTTCGCGGACGTCGTGCACCGTCGTCGCGAGATGCGGGGCGAGCTCGGACCCGGCCGCTGCCGAAATCGAACCCAGCGCATCGGCGGTGAAGTCCAGGGCGCGTACCTCTAGGCCCGCACGGAGCAGCTCGAGGGTGTCACGGCCCTGTCCGGCTCCGAGCTCGATCACCCTCGTGAGCCCTTCGCTGGCGAAACGGCTCGCGGCGTAGCGGCCCGGCTCGCTCGGCTCGAGCCCGTACATGGCCGGGTTCGCGTCGAAGGTCATCTCCCAGTGCTCGCGCTGTGAGGCGATCAATGCCTCTGCCGTCCCAGCGTCATGCGCCTGTGTCACCGGCTACACCTCTCGGGACCGGTGGTCGCGGCTCACTGGCTCCACGGCGGCATCGTATCTCGGGGTTCGGCGCGCAGGAGTCCCTCCACGCGTTGCTCGCATTCGGTGACATCGATCTCGCCGCGCGCGTAACGCTCGGCAAGCGACCCGAAGACCAGTCGCGTAGAGGGTCCCGCTAGAGGCCTGGCGGGTTCAGGACCGGTCGGCCCCTAGATCCCCGAGCTGCTGGGACACGTCGGCTAGCTCTTGCTCGAGATCCCGCCGGCGCTCTTCGAGCAACGTGCGACGGGAGGCCGTCTCGTCTTCCCAGCCCCCGTGCCAGCCGCCTCCGCGGCCGCCGCAGCAACCCGATCCTCCGCCGCAGCAGTGCCCTCGGCCTCGTGGCCCTCGCCCGACCTCGTCTCGTTCCATGGTTCTCATGACTACTCCCTTCTCTATGGTTCTCCCGGGGTCTTCCCCCGGAGATCTTCGTAGCGCCGCAGGAGCGCGGCAGTACGTCTCTGGCTGCCCAGCAACGACTCGACCCAGGCCTCGAGCAGCGCCGAGCCCTCGTCGGTCAGCTCGTAGGTACGCTTCAGCGGCCCTGGAGTCTCATCGCTCCAGGCCGACGCCACGAGCCCTTCTGTCTCGAGCGAGCGCAGTAGCCGGTAGAGGTTCCCGAAGTCGACCCTTCCCTCTTCGAGCAGCCCCTCGAGCGCATCAGCCAGCTCGTATCCGTGGCTCGGACCCTCGGCGAGCAGCAAGAGGACGGCTGGCTCGACGAATCGCTCCACCCGAGCCCGGACCTCGTAGCTGCCTGGACCGATCTGGCAACGGCATCTCGGCTGTCGTCCTGCTTTCATCACGAGCTCAGTATATGTCACATACATCTATCTGTGCAAGCTCTATGTTCTGCACCGTTGCGTGCGCCAGCATCTGCGGCAATACTGCCCATGTGCCACCTGCCTGCAGTACGTCCTACAGCGGCCTCGGGGTCCGGGATCGCTGAGACATGGACCGGCGGTGACCACACTTCTCGATCGGTGGCAGTTCGGGGTGACGATCACCTATCACTTCCTCTTCGTCCCCCTCACGATCGGGCTCGGGTTGCTCGTGGCCTGGATGCAGACCCTGGCCTACCGGCGCCAGGACGCGGACTGGGACCGCCTCTCGCGCTTTTTCGGGAAGCTGTTCTTGATCAACTTCGCCCTGGGGGTGGTCACCGGGATCGTCCAGGAGTTCCAGTTCGGCATGAACTGGTCGAACTACTCGATCTTCGTGGGCAACATCTTCGGGGCGCCGCTCGCGATGGAAGGCCTGCTGGCGTTCTTCTTGGAGTCGACCTTCCTAGGGCTGTGGATCTTCGGCCGGGGACGGTTGTCCAAAAGAGTGCACCTGACCTGCATCTGGATGGTCGCCTTCGGCAGCACGATCTCGGCGCTGTTCATCCTGGCGGCGAACGCCTGGATGCAACATCCCGTGGGCTACAAGATCGTCGACCACAAGGCGCTACTCACCGACTTCTGGGCGGTGTTCGCGAACTCGACGTTGTGGGAGGAGTTCGCCCACACCGTGCTGGCCGCGTTCGTCACCGGGGCGATGGTCGTCGCCGGAGTCTCGGCCTGGCAGATGCTGAAACGCCGCGACGTCGACGTCTTCGCCCGCTCGGCGAAGCTCGCGACTGCGTTCGCCGCCGTGTGCCTGGTGGCCACGATCACGACCGGGGACTTACAAGCGCGGCTCATGGACGAGCAGCAGCCCATGAAGATGGCAGCCGCCGAGGCCCTCTACAACACCCAGGCTGGGGCGAGCTTCTCGCTGCTCACCATCGGCAACCTGTCGGGCCAGCCGATCTTCCAGATCCGGGTGCCCCACCTGCTCAGCTTGATCGCAGACATGAACTATGACGGCAAGGTGTCGGGCATCAACCAGATCCAAAGGGCCGAGGTGAAGAAGTACGGTCCGGGCAGCTACGTGCCTGTAATCTGGGTGACCTACTGGACCTTCCGGCTGATGGTAGGTCTCGGGTTCTTGATGCTCGGAGTGGCGGCATGGGCGTGGTGGATCTCCCGCAAGCGCTCCCGCTGGCGCCTGGCCACCAACCGCTGGACCCTGTGGGTGCTCGTGGCGAGCATCGTGGCGCCGTTCGCGGCGAACACCTCAGGATGGTTGTTCACCGAGATGGGCCGCCAGCCATGGATCGTCTACGGGCTCATGAAGACATCGGATGCGATATCGCCGACGGTGGGTGCGGGCTCGGTGATCGCCACCTTGGCCGGGCTCGTGGTGCTCTACAGCCTGCTAGGCGCGATCGACATCGTGCTCATGAGCCGCGCCGCGCGGGCTTCGCTGCCCCCCACGGAAAGCGATGCCGAAGGGCAGGCTCCTGGTAGCGAGGACACAGAGAAGGACACGGTGGCGAGCCTTGTGTACTGACACCTCTCCTTCTGGTCCTGGTCCTTCTGAGGAGACGAACCGGAGCAGACCGGTGCCGATAGGTCTCTGGGAGGTTGCTGCCAGCCGAGGCCCAGTGGATCGCAGCCAGCCATGACCGGACCGATCGCCGGACTGAACACAACCTGGTTCGCGCTCATCGGTCTTCTCTGGGCGGGCTACTTCGTCCTGGAGGGCTTCGACTTCGGGGTGGGCATCCTCGCCCCGTTCGTGTCGGCCGACGACGTAGACCGCCGGCTGTGCCTGAACTCGATCGGCCCGTTCTGGGACGGTAACGAGGTGTGGCTGATCGTGGCGGGCGGTGCGATGTTCGCGGCTTTCCCCACCTGGTACGCGACCATGTTCAGCGGCTTCTACCTGGCCCTGTTCCTGATCCTCGCTGCCCTGATCGTGCGGGGCGTCGCGTTCGAGTTCCGGGCTAAGCAGGACCGTGCCAGCTGGCGGCGAACCTGGGACACGGCGCTCTTCTTCGGCAGCCTGATCCCGGCGCTGTTATGGGGAGTGGCGTTCACCGATCTGCTCAGGGGTCTCGCAATCGGACCTGGACCGCATTACCTCGGCGGCTTCGGCGGTCTCGTCCACCCCATAGCGCTGCTCGGCGGCGTGGTGAGCCTAACGGTGTTCTGCCTTCATGGTGCGGTGTTCTTGGCGCTGAAGACGACCGGTGAGCTGCGCCGGCGGGCTCGGCGTGCAGCCATGGTCCTGGCCGGCCCGGCTGTCGTCGCCCTCGCGGGACTGGGTGCGTGGGTGGCTGACTCGCTGGTAGGCACGAGCCGCCCCGGGGCACTTCCTGGGGCGGTCCCCGTGGCACTGGTAGTGCTCGCCATCGCCTGCCTGGGGGCAGCGGCGGCGATGGTGGCCCGGAGCCGGGACGGCATTGCCTTCGTGGTGACCGCCCTTGCGATCCTCGCGCTCAGCGGTGCCGTCTTTGCCGGCCTGTTCCCTCGCGTCATGGTCTCCACGCTCGGCGCCAGCGACAGCCTGACGATCTGGAATGCGGCCTCTGCCCACGAGACGCTCCTCGTGATGACCGTCGTCGCCGCGATCTTCACGCCCTTCGTCCTCGCCTATCAGGCCTGGAGCTACTGGGTGTTCCATCAGCGTCTTGTTCGCCCACCGGGCACGAGGGACGACATCGCTCCACCTGGACCACCTGGAGGACTCTCACCGGCTGGTCTCACGTCCGACCAGGCGCGCGCGCCGGACACCCTGGCATCGGAGCACGAGCCAGGGTGAGCATCCCCGCCGGGCCTGGCGGCCACCGGCCCCCGTTCGACCGCCGCCTGTGGAGCCGAGTCCGGCCGGTACGAAGCTGGACAGCTCTCTCGGTGGTGATCGGGATCGGGCTAGTAGCGTGCCTGGTGGTGCAGGCCCTCCTGTTGGGGCACCTGGTCGCCGGGCTCTTCGAGAGACCCGTCGACCTGGATCGCATCACTCCGGAGCTCATAGGCCTCGTGCTGGTGGGACTCGCACGCTCGGTGCTGCTCGCGACGGGATCAGTGGCAGGGGCGGGCGCTGCGAACCGTGTCAGGCGCGAGCTGCGTCACGACGGAACCGCCGCCGTACTCGGACGAGGTCCGGCATGGCTGGCAGCTGAGCGGTCCGGGGAGCTGGCGGTGACACTCGGCCGGGGTCTCGACGCCCTCGACGTCTACGTCGGAGAGTACCTGCCCCGCCTGGTGCTCGCTGTGGTGGCACCGGTCGTACTGCTCGGCGTAATCGCCTACCTCGACTGGTTGTCGGCTCTTATCCTGCTCGCCGCGCTGGCGGTGGTGCCGGTGTTCATGGTGCTGATCGGACGACTGAGCGAGCAACGCCTGGCCCGTCGCTGGCGAGCACTCGGCGCACTCGGGGCGCAGTTCCTCGATGTCGTCGAGGGGCTCGCGACGCTACGCGCCTTTGGCCGCGCCCGTCGCCAGGAGGCCCAGATCACCGAGGTGACGGACGAGCTGCGCCGCACGACGCTGGCGGTGTTGAAGGAGGCCTTCCTGTCGGCGCTTGTGCTCGAGACGCTTGCCGCTATCGGCACCGCGCTGGTAGCGGTCCCCCTCGCCCTGCGCCTGTTGTCGGGTCACATGACCCTCGCTCCTGCACTGAGCGTGCTCGTGCTCACCCCCGAGGTGTTCCTGCCGCTGCGGCGCGCCTCGGCGGACTTCCATGCGTCAGCCGAGGGGCTCTCGGCCATCGACCGCATTTTCGACATCCTCGAACCGTCCTCGGGTGATGACGCCTGCTTGCCCGCGCGTGCGGCCCGCCCCGAACCACGAACCACGCCGGATGCCCCGGGAAGCCTCGTCGCTGCTGACGTGTCGCTGCGCTACGGCGCCCGGAGCGGGGCGGCGCTCGACCACGTCGACCTCGAGGTGGTCCGAGGAGAGCGAGTCGCTCTCCTCGGACCGAGCGGGGCGGGGAAGTCCAGCCTGCTCGGGGCCATCCTCGGGCTCGTCCCGCTCGAGTCCGGGTCGATCACCTACGCGGGGGTCGCGCTCGCCGGTGCCGACCCCAGGTGGTGGCGATCCCAGTTCACCTATGTGCCCCAGCGCCCTCACCTCTTCCCCGGGACCCTCGAGGCGAACCTTCGCCTCGGGGGCACCGACGCGACCGCCAGCGAGCTCGCCGAGGTGCTAGAGGCAACCCAGCTTGCCGAGCTTGTCGCTCGCCTCCCCGAGGGGCTCGCCACCGACATCGGCGAACAGGGCCGGCGATTGAGCACCGGCGAGCGTCAGCGGGTCGCGCTCGGCCGAGCCTTGTTGCGCCGCGAAGCCCAGGTGGTCCTGCTCGACGAGCCCACAGCACACGTAGACCCGGCGACCGAGGCGGCTGTTGTCAGCGCGCTGGACGCGGTGCTCGGCCGGCGCAGCCTCCTGGTCGCCACCCACCGCCCCGCGCTTGTCTGCCTGGTCGATCGCGTTGTGAGGATAGCCGACGGCCAGCTAGCCGCCTTGTCCGAACCAGTGAACACGGTCAGCGGACCGCACCTTGCCGCCGGGCCTCGCCTGGTCGTCCCCGGAGTCCATCTATGAGCAGCGACGAACCCGGGGACCTCTCGCACGTCGCCGCCAACACGCTGAGGCGCGAATGGGCCCGAGCAGCGCTGGCAGTCGCGTCGGGGATGCTCGGCCAGCTCTCCGCGCTGGGTTTGCTAGCCACGTCCGCATGGCTCATAGCCACGTCGTCGCTGCGGCCACCGATCCTCACCTTGAGCGTGGCGATCGCGGCTGTCAGGCTCTTCGCGCTGCTACGCGGTGCTGGCCGCTACGGCGAGCGCTTGGCCAGCCACGACGTCGCCTTACGCGGCCTCGCGCGGGTACGGCTCTGGGCCTACCGCCACCTCGAACGCCTCGTCCCGGGTGGGCTCGGGGACATCGGGCGAGGGGACGTCCTGGCCCGCGTCGTGACCGACGTGGACGCGACCCAGGATCTCGTTGTACGCATCGCCGTGCCGTCGCTCACCGCTCTCGCCACAGTGGCGGCGGCGGTGGCTCTCGCCGGGCTCGTGCTCCCCCTGGCGGGCGCCGTGCTCGGAGCCGGGCTGGTGTCCGCCGGGGTGGTAGTACCTGCAGGCGCCCGTTGGGCGGGACGTCGGGTCGCCCGGCGGCGCGCCGAGGAGCGCGGTGCGCAGGGCGCCCAGCTCGTCGACATCATCGAGGGTGCCGCCGACCTCATCGCCTTCGACGCCACCGACACCGTCCTCACAAACCTCCGGCGCGGCGAAGCGTCACTCGCCCGAACGACGCGCCGCCTCGCCGCGGTGGCCGGTGGCGCCAACGGGCTCGGCGCCCTGGCCGCGGCAGCCACCACGGCTGCCATGGTCGCCCTCGGCGCAGACGCTGTCAGCACCGGGCGGCTCGGAGCCGTCGCAGTCGCCGTCCTCGGCTTCGTCGCGCTCGCTTCCTTCGACGCGATCGGAAGCCTGCCCGAGGCTTTCTCACATCTCGACGACGTACTCGGTGCGGCGCAGCGTGTCGAGATGCTGGCAGTACGTCCGGCGCCGGTCGCCGAGCCCACCACGGTCCAGACCTTGTCAGCACCAGATGGGACAGACTACGTGCTGTCTAACATCGGCGTCTGCTACGAGCCCGGACGCACGCCGGCGCTCTGCGACGTTGATCTCGCCATCACCCCCGGCATCCGGATCGCGGTGGTCGGGTCGAGTGGCGCGGGGAAGAGCACGCTTGCGCTCGCGCTCCTGCGTTTCGTGGAGGTCACGACTGGCCGGGCCACCCTCGGGGGCGTCGACGTCGCCAACCTCGCTGGCGACGAGGTGCGAGACCTTATCGCCTGGGCACCCCAGGATCCCCATATCTTCGCCACCACGCTGGCGGCGAACCTCCGCTTGGCATGCCCCGACGCGGGCGACAAGGCCCTCAGAGACACCCTTCGCGCCATCGGTCTCGGCCCGTGGCTCGACGGTCTCGAACACGGCCTCGACACCGTGCTCGGGGAGCGAGGGCTCACCGTCTCAGGCGGTGAGCGCCAGCGTCTCGGGGTGGCACGGGCGCTACTCGCGAACCGGCCGATCCTCCTCCTCGACGAGCCCACTGCACATCTCGACGACGCCAGCGAGACGCTCGTGCGACACCACGTGCTCGCCACGAGCGCTGGTCGCGCGCTCGTGTGGATCACCCACCGCCTGGCCGGCTTGGAGGACTTCGACCAGGTGGTCGTGCTCAGTGATGGCCGAGTCGTCGAGCGGGGCACGGCGGCCGAGCTCTGCGGGCTTGGCGGCACGTTCGCGACGCTGCTCGACGAGCGTGCCACCAGTGAAGCAGCGCTCTCCTTCGGTCTCTGAGCTGAAGCCAGGATGGTTAGGCACGAAGGCCCCTCGGCACTGGGTGCAAGCACGCACAACGGCTTGATTCTCGAACCGCCCTGGAGGGCACGCGGGCCTCTGCCGGGTAGACCCCCCGAGGTTCCCGATCGGGTCGACCATCACCACCCGGTGGCCAGCATTGTCGAGGAAGAAGGCTCCCGGCACGGCACCGAAGCGGCCGGTCTACGCCCCGAGGACCATCTCCAGCCCCTCTTGCATCATCGCCGGGGGGAGATGGCCGCGGGTGTGAAAGCTCCAGGCGTCGAAGCTCCACTTGAGCAGGTGGGCTCCCGGCCCACTGCGGGCGATGTCGCGCGATCCGCCGAAGAGCGTGTCGGACAAGATGAGCGTCGCCTCGGCGCCGCCCCGGTTCATGATGCAGAACACCTCAGGCCGGTACGGCAGGGTCTCGCCCTTGCCGGTGATCTGTGCTCGCAGCGTCGCCGCGGCGAGATCGGCCTGGTGGATGGCGATATGGCCGAGCTTCGGCATCGACAGCGCCGTGGCGTCCCCGGCACCGACGATGCGGGCGTCGTCGAGAAAGGCCATGGTCTGATCGACCGGCAGGAACCCGGCCTCGTCGCCGAGACCCGAGTCCCGCAGCACCGCTGGGCCGCGATAGGGCGGGATCACGATGCTGAGCGCGGAGGCCATCTCGGTGCCGTCACTGAAGGCCACGTGGTCAGCGGCCACCTCGGCGATGGTCTTGGCGGTAGAGACCGTGACCCCGGCGGCGCTGAGCAGGGGGCCGATGGCGCCGCGCACGGTGTCGCCGACGTCGTCGAAGAACACTTCGCCGGGGCTGAACACCGCGACCGAATGGTCGATGCCTCGTCGTGAGAGGTCATGGTGGGCCATGAACGCGACCTCGCCGATGGGGCCCTCGCATGCTGCGAGGAGCGAGGGGGCTGCGATCCGGGTGCCCCAAGTGCTCGGGGCAGCGCCAGTCACGATCGGGCCGCCGCCGAAGGCCTCGAGCGCCTGCCAGAGAGCCGGTGCGTGCGCGTCGTCGCAGACCGAAGTGCCGTACTGCTCGAGCCCGGCGACGGCTTCGTAGTCCTTCACCGCGCCAGTGGTGACCGCCAGGTAGTCGTAGGTGACTGTCTCGCCACCGCCGAGGGTGACCGTGCGCGCTGCGGGGTCGATCCGGGTGGCCGAGTCCTGGACGAAGCGGGCACCGTGGCGGGCGACCACCGGGGCAAGGGGGAAGCGGGCCTGCTCGACGGGCTTGCCCGCCAGTGCCACCTCGACGAGCATCGGCTTGGCCAGGCTGGTCGGCCGTGGGTCCACGAGGGTGATGTCTGCCACGTGATGGAGGTGGAACAGCAGGCGCAGGCCCGAGAAGCCCCCACCGAGGATCACCAGCTTCGGGCGCGCAGCGCTCATGAGCTCCCTCCTTCGGTTGCGGGTAGCGGGATGACTGCAGGGGACGTGGTCTCGGCGCCGATCCTCGACTGTGCCGTGGTGCCCGGTAAGCCGGGCGGCTGTGCCGGGGGCCTGGCCCAGGCGTGCCCGGTCGCCACAGAGCCGGCAGTGCCCGCGGTCACGATCAGCCACAGCACCACCAACCCCACGAGCAGTCCCAGCGCGATGTCGCTCACGATCGGCAGCTTCCAGGCGTTCGCCAACGAGGAGGTGGCCAAGGTGAGCGCGCCGAGGGGGAAGGTGAACGCCCACCAGCCCACCCCGTAGGGGACGCCACCGCGGCGCAAGTAGCGTCCCAGGAGCACGAGCGCGACGAGCAGCGACCAGGCGCCGAAGCCCCACAGCGTGCTCGCCGCCACCAAGCTGAGCGTCCCGATCACCGCGGCCTTGGCCCCGAGCACCGCTGGCGCGACATGCGCGAGGTCGAGCAGGGCTGCAGCACCGACACCGAGGGGGCCGAGCACGATCCACAGCGACGGTGCCATCGCCGCAGGTGGGAGGGCCTGGGTGACGAGGCGGTCGTGGAGCAGGCCCATTACGAGCAAGAACAGCAAGAACCCCACCCCCCAGAACGCGTAGCCGGTGAAGAGCAGCAGCCGGGCGCCAGAGGGCCCGACCTGGCTGACAAGTGGCACGAGCACCACGGGCACGATGATGGTGACGACGGGAGGGATGAACCAGCCGCCGTTCACCACCCGGGTATCGGGCAGCTCCAAGGTGAACAGCAGGTAGGCGAAGACGAGGCTGATACCGAGCGCGAGGGGCACCCCGATTGCGGCGAACACTTCGACGACGGTGGGCACCGAGTGCACGGGTAGTACCTTGGGCCCGACCGTCGAGATCGCCACGCCCAGGACCAGGATCCCCCCCGGGAAGGTCCCATGCAGGGGGCCGACGGTGGGGTCGCGCATGTCGGCCCAGGCAGCGCGGGGATAGATCACCCAACGAGCCAGGTACGGCACCGCGATCAGTACGCCGAGGGCTGCCGCGAGCGCAGTGGCCCCGATCGAGAGATCCTTCATGGTGGTCGCCAGCCCATGGAAATGACCCGGGTTCCCCGACGCGATCACCCCGATCACCGCCGTGCCCATCACCGCCCCGAACCACCCGGGGTGGAAGTCACGGAGCCACGTGCCGCCTGATGCTGTGCCACCTGCCGCCACTGAAGGTGTCTGGGTCGGCACCTTCAGATCGTCATCTGCCGATGATCCCATCGCCCCATCCAATCACAGTCGAAGCCGCTTCGCGGGAGGTGCTGACCAAGCGCGCCCACCATCGGGGAGTTGCTCTGCGAGCTGCTGCTCAGCAACCGAGCATTCCGCCAGCGGGTCGCTGGCTCCCGGTGGCCGGTCAGCGGCCGTATCCTGGGAGCATGCCCAGCACCCGGAACCTCTCGCTCACTGGGAGTGCCTCCCCATGCTGCACGAGCCCTGATGAGCCAGCACGGGTCGACTTCGTCATCGACGACGAGCAGCTGGCAGCGATGGCCAAGGCGCTCGGGCACCCGACGCGCGTGAGGATCCTGCGCCTGCTGGCTGCCCGTAATGCGTGCATGACCGGAGATCTAGTGGCCGAGCTCCCCCTCGCACAGTCGACGGTATCGGAGCATCTGCGGATCCTGCGCGAGGCGGGGTTGATCCAGGGCGAGATAGAAGGTCCGCGCACCTCTTATTGTGTCAACCAGGCAGGCCTCGCGGCCTTCCAGCACGCCGTCTCGGTGCTCTGAACCGACTCGCGGGCAGGGCAGGTCAGGTCAGGTCAGGTCAGGTCGACCGATCCGGTTGCCGGCTGCGGCTTCTGCCCTTGCAGTAATCGTTTATCGACGATAGCCTATTACTGTAAGGGTAACCGACAGGAGGTGGCGACTATGACAGAGACAACGACGATCGAGGTGTTCGACCCGCCTATGTGCTGTTCGACGGGGGTGTGCGGTCCGAGCGTGGACCCGGCGCTGGCCACGTTCGCGGCCGATCTGGGTTGGCTTGCCGACCAGGGGGTGGTCGTCGAGCGCCACAACCTGTCCCAGGAGCCGAAGGCGTTCGCAGACAGCTCTCTCGTGCGCGAACTGCTCGCCGAGCATGGCGACGAGGCGTTGCCGGCGGTAGTGGTGGACGGCGCGCTGCGCTCGTCAGGGCGCTACCCGTCGCGCTCGGAGCTGGCGACGTGGACGCTTCCGGAGGGCGGCACGGTGATGGAGGACATCGACACACTCACCGCCCCGTCGGCTGCGGGTGGCGCAGATGATGCCGACACTGCCAGAGGGTGCTGCAGTGGCGATCCCGCCGAAAGCGAGATCCGCTTCGCCCGCGTAGGTGCCGATGGCGAGCCAGGGTCGGGGTGCTGTGGCTGATCTGGGCCTGCTCGCGAGCACCGCTCGCTTCGTCTTCTTCACCGGCAAGGGTGGGGTAGGAAAGACCTCGACCGCAGCGGCATCTGCCGTCGCCCTCGCGGACCGAGGTGCCCGGGTGCTTCTGGTGTCGACCGACCCCGCGTCGAACCTGGACGAGGTCCTCGACACCGCCCTCGGCGCGGTACCGACCCTGATCAAGGGCGTGCCGGGCCTCGACGCGATGAACATCGACCCGGTCGCCGCTGCCGCCACCTATCGGGAGCGCGTCGTCGGTCCCTACCGCGGCCTGCTGCCCGCTTCCGCGGTCGCGAGCATCGAAGAGCAGCTCTCGGGGGCATGCACCGTGGAGATCGCCGCCTTCGACGAGTTCACCGCGCTCTTAGCCAATCCGGCTGCCACCGAGGCCTACGACCGCGTCCTGTTCGACACTGCCCCTACTGGCCACACGCTCCGGCTGCTGTCGCTTCCCGAGGCCTGGAGCAGCTTCATCGACACCAACACCCTCGGCACCTCCTGCATCGGCCCGCTGTCGGGACTGTCGGCCCAGCAGGACCGCTACCGGGTCGCGCTCCACACCCTGGCGGATCCCGACCGGACGCTGCTCGTCGTGGTGGCGCGACCAGATCCGCTCTCCCTCGCCGAGGCGGCGCGTGCCGCTGGTGAGCTCGGTGCGCTCGGTGTCAGGAACCAGCGCCTCGTCGTGAACGGCGTGTTCCAGGCGAGCGACCCAGGTGATCCACTGGCTACGTCCCTCGCCGCGTCGTCGGCAGCGGCAGTGGCGGCGCTACCCGGGCTCCTGGCGGATCTCGAGCGTGACGAGGTACCCCTTGTGCCATGGAGCTTGGTGGGCACCGGCGGGCTTCGCGCGCTTGTGGGCGGATCCATCCCACCTGGGACACCAGAGCCTCCTGTCGCGCTCCCTCAGACGGCCGCGTTCGGCGACCTCATCGACGAGCTGGAGAGCCGCGGGCGGGGGCTCGTGCTCACCATGGGCAAGGGCGGGGTCGGCAAGACCACGATCGCTGCGGCCGTTGCTCTCGAGCTCGCCCGGCGGGGATGCGAGGTCGAGCTCACCACCACCGATCCCGCCGCTCACCTGGACGCTGTCCTCGCCAGCGACGAAGCGTCTATACCCGGCCAGCTCCAGATGAGCCGTGTCGACCCCGAAGCGGTCACCGCCGCCTACCGTGCCGAGGTGTTGGCGGGTGCAGGAGCAGGTCTCGACGACGGGGCTCGGGCGGTGCTCGAAGAGGACCTGCGCTCGCCGTGCACCGAGGAGATCGCGGTGTTCGGCGCCTTCGCCCGCACCGTGGCAGCAGCCACCGAGCGCTTCGTCGTGCTCGACACCGCGCCGACGGGCCACACCCTGCTCCTCCTCGACGCGGCACGCGCCTATCACCGCGAGGTGGGCCGCCAGGGAGGCAGCGTCCCTCTGGAAGTCGAAGCGCTCCTGGCGCGCCTGGCTGACCCGAGCTACACCTCGGTGCTCGTCGTCACCCTTCCTGAAGCCACCCCGGTCCACGAGGCTGGCGCCCTCCAGGCCGACCTGCGCCGGGCGGGCATCGAGCCCGCCGCGTGGGTAGTGAACCAGAGCCTGGCGGCGAGTGCAGTCTCGGACCCGGTGCTCGCAGCGCGCGCCGCGGCCGAGCGCAGCGTCATCGGAGAGATAGCCACGTCCTACGCGTCGCGCCTGGTGCTGCTGCCTATGCTCCCCGAAGCACCCACCGGCCCTGGTGGCCTGTCTCGCCTGGTGAACCAGCCGGCGATCAGCACCGTTTCCCGCTGATCGTCGGCTGGCGGGGCGCCCCCGCATGCGCACCGAGATGATCCCTGGATGTGGCCGAACCGGGAATAGTCAATACTGATATCCCGTTGTACAAATATATTGGTAGGATGGTGCTGGTGCCTGCACGAGGCTGACACCTAGCAGGGGCCGCCGACGACCCAATCAGGGCACCATCGACAGCACCACCGCCATAGGACCAGGACAGAGCGAGGAGCGAACTGATGAACACGAACGCACGCCCGGCCATTCTCGACCCAGGGGAGGCTACCTGCGACGACTGCACCCACCACGTCACCGCCGCCTCGGAAGGCGTCGACGGCAGGTTCGACTACGACATGGTCGTCGTGGGCGCCGGCTCGGCCGCCTTCGCCGCTGCGATCCGGGCCACCGAAGCCGGCTACAGAGTCGCGCTGGTCGAGCACGGCACACTGGGTGGGACCTGTGTGAACGTCGGCTGCGTGCCCTCGAAGGCGCTGCTTCGCGCCGGCGAGCTGGCGTGGGCCGCTGGGCACCACCCCTTCGCGGGGCTCTCGACGAGCTCGGGTCCGGTCGACCTCGTGGCCCTGGTGGCGCAGAAGGACGAGCTGGTGGGGGATCTCCGCCAGGTGAAGTACGCGGACCTGGTCGGCGACTACGGCTTCACGCTGCTGGAGGGTCACGGGCGCTTCACGAGTCCCGATGTGCTGGATGTAGACGGCCGCAGCATCCGTGCCTGGGCATACCTGGTGGCGACCGGCGCGTCGCCTGTAGCGCCTCCCATCCCCGGCCTGGCCGAAGCAGGTTACCTGACCTCTACGAGCGCACTCGAGCTCACCCGTGTGCCGAAGCGCCTAGTCGTGATCGGCGCGAATGCGATCGGGCTCGAGCTCGGCCAGTTCTTCCTCCACGTCGGATCAGAGGTCACCTTCGTCGACGTGGCCGAGCGCATCGCCCCCTTCGAAGAACCCGAGGTCTCTGAGGCCCTGGCCTCGGTGCTCAGTGCCCAGGGTGCCCACATCCATACCGGTGCCCAGGTCCTCGGCGTGAAACGAGCAGAGGACCACGTCGATGTCACCGTGTCGGTGGGGAACCGCCACTTCGATCTGGCCTGCGACGAGGTCCTGGTGGCGACCGGCAGGAGGCCAAACACCGAGGGGCTCGGTCTCGAAGCAGCCGGGGTCACTCTCGACGGGCGCGGGGCGCTAGTCGTCGATGACCGGCTACGCACCACGAACCCCCGGATCTACGGCGCAGGGGACGTGACCGGGGCGCCCCAGTTCGTCTACGTCTCGGCCTACGAGGGCGCGCTAGCGGTCGACAACGCCCTCCTCGGTGCAGAGCGCAGCGTGGACTTCACCGGCCTGCCCCGGGTGACCTTCACCACCCCCCAGGTGGCCAGCGCAGGACTCACCGAGGCCCAGGCCGCAGGAGCCGGCTACGAGGTGGAGACCTCGATCCTGCCCCTCTCGGCAGTCCCCCGGGCCCTCGTGAACCACGACACCGACGGCCTCGTGAAGCTCGTGGCCGAAGCTGGCACCGGGAGGCTGCTCGGCGCCTCCGTCCTCGCAGATGGCGCGGGCGAGGTGATACAGACGGCGGTGCTCGCCATCCGCCACGGCATCACCACGAACGAGCTCGCCGCCACCTTCCACCCCTACCTGACCATGGTCGAAGCACTGAAGCTAGCCGCCCAGACCTTCACCCGTGACGTGGAGAAGCTATCGTGCTGCGCGGCTTAGCGGGAGCGGACCTGGGTCATCCGGCCCCTGCGCCTGATGAGGCCTCCCATGCGGGCGCTGGCCTGCATGGGGATCTGAGCCAGCGCACCCAGGTCACCGCCGAGAAGAGGGGCCCCGGCGCGACCCTCCTGTTGCTCGTCCTTCCGGTCCTGTGCTGCGGGGGACCCGCCATCTTCGCGGCGCTGGCAGCCGCGAGCGCGGCGACCCTCGGTTTGGTCGGCGGGATAATCGGCACCATCCTCCTGGCGGTCGCCATCGGGCTATTCGTACGGCGTCGGCGGCGTGCAGTGTGCTGCGCAGAGAGGGAGAATGCGTGGAGCCGATGACCACCACCATGGCTTCCACCGCGAGGATTCGGGCCCCGCTGGCTCTTGGCGAGGTGCTGGGTAGCCCAGGTCGCATCGCCGGGTTCCTGGTCACGTCGGGCGTGGTGGCGTTCTTCTACACCCTGCTCCTGCCCTTTAACTACACCCAGCGCTTCGAGTTCGCGAACTGGAACTACCTGAACGCCTACCTGCTCGCCTGGGCGATAGTGCTGGGTCTCGCGATGGGACTCGTCCTGAGCATCCAGATCTACGCGATGCGCCGGATCGCGGCGGCCCGGGCGGCCGCTGGCGCCGCTGGTGGCGTGGCGTTCGTCGTGAGCCTGCTGCCGAGCTTTCTGTGCTGTACCCCGATCGTCCCTTCCCTGCTCGCATTCGTCGGGGTCTCGGGTGTGGGCCTCTACTCGACGACCGGCACCCTGCAGCACTTCTTCGCGGTCCACCAGACCGAGTTCCTCTCTGCGAGCCTCGTGCTCCTCGGTCTCATGTCGTGGTGGGGATTGCGAAAGGTGGCACGCTCGCAGTGCCTCACCGAGGACGGCTGCGCCGTAGAGACCCTGGAGGCCGCACCAGGCGAGGAAGCCGCCGCGTCTGCACTCGCCACCGACTGCTGTGCCTTCGGGATCGCCGGGACAGGCGAGGCTGGCCAAGGCGCGACACCGTCGAGCCATGAACTGGCCGAGGCTGAAGGATCCGGATCTATCGAGGAAGTACTCCGGTGAGCAAACCATCTACCCGCCAGCGACCCCCTCGCCTGACCGGTGCCGCCCGCCGTCGCGCTCAGGCCAAGCGACAGAAGCGTAACCGGCTCCTCTTGCGCACAGGCGTGGTCATGGTCGTCGCGCTGGTCGCGCTGGTCATCGCATTGCACGCGGCGAGCAGCTCGGGCTCTTCGTCGGCGAACGGCTCGACGACGAGCACCTCTGGCGTGTCGCTCCCCGTGGGGACCACCGCGCCCAACGGTGTGATCACCACCCTTTCTGGCACTACCGAGACCGTGGCGGCATTACGGGGCAAGCCCGCCCTCATATGGTTCATGACCACCTGGTGCTCGTCCTGCCAGGCCGGCACCCAGGCGATGGCACAGAATATCGCCACGCTTGCCGCCGACGGCGTGCGCGTCGTCCAGGTCGAGAACTACGCGGATCTCGGCCAGTCGGGCCCGGCGATGGGTACCTTCGCCAGGACCCTCGCCGGCAGCGCCTTTACGAACCCGGACTGGACCTTCGGCGAGGCATCGTCGAGCCTCACCCACACCTATAACCCGAAGGCCTATCTCGATCTGTACTACCTGATCAACGCCGAGGGGAAGATAACCTACGTGAACAGCGCACCGGCCTCCACCATGCCCCAGCTGCTCAGTGCGGCAAAGGCGCTCGCATGAGTGTCGACGGTGCCGACGAGCACGGGATCGAACCTCGCCGGCGCTGGCGGCCCGCTGCAGGCTCTATAGCTCTCATAGTCGTTGCCCTCGTCGCTGGCCTTGCCACCGCCCTCGGCGTGTACACCCTCGGCGTTCACGCGTTCGCGGACAGCTCGAGGCGGGTGGCGAGCGCCAGGAACGAGGCGGTGTCGGCGCAGCGGTCTGCATCGGGTCCTGCGACTCCGGCACCGAACGGCACCTTCACGACTCCCTCGGGGACGACCGCCACGATCAGCTCGCTTCGCGGACAGCCGACCATGGTCTGGTTCGTAGCTGGGGGATGTGCCAGCTGTGCAGCGAGCATCCCGGCGGTCGCCTCCCACCTCCACCAGTTGACCGCTACGGGGCTCCAGGTGCTCACCTTGGGCCTCTACGGTGACTTCTCATCGGGGATGGACGGCGTCACCCAGCTGCTCACCTTCGGGCGGGAGGCGACCTTCGGCAAGCCGATCACCCAACCGGGTCAAGTCCAGACGAGTGGTGTAAGACGACCACCGCACCAATCGTGTTGATTGGCTAACTGGCTACGTCGAGTTCGGCAGTCGTCACCTCCTCGCCTCCAGCGACTTCGTCGGCA
>JAJYWG010000358.1 GCA_021791615.1 Actinomycetes bacterium | reverse complement strand
TTGCACGGCGAGGGGTTGTCGACAGTGGCGGCGTTGGACTCGAGTTCTCGACGATCGCGGTGTCCGACGGGATCGCGATGGGCCATGCCGGGATGCGGGCGTCACTACCCAGCAGGGATCTGATCGCCGACTCTGTGGAGTGCATGGCGCAAGCGGAACGCTTCGACGCGCTCGTCACCCTGGCTGGCTGCGACAAGAGCCTCCCGGCGATGCTGATGGCCGCGGCCCGACTCGATATTCCTTCGGTGTTCGTCTACGGGGGCAGCAGTCTGCCCGGCTCCTACCGGGGCCGTCCGATCACGGTGCAGGACGTCTTCGAAGGCGTGGGGGCGCTGAGCACGGGACGCATGTCGGCCGATGAACTCGAGGAGATGGAACGCGTGGCCTGCCCTGGCGAGGGGTCGTGTGCGGGCATGTACACAGCCAACACCGTCGCAGCCGAGGCCGAAGCGCTCGGTATGGCGCTGCCCGGGTCGGCAACGCCGGCAGCGGGCGATCCTCGCCGTGCAGACATCGCATACCGAAGCGGCGCAGCCGCTGTGCATCTCCTTCAATCGGGGATACGTCCCCGCCAGATCCTCACCCGGGCCGCGTTCGAGAACGCCGTCACGGTCGTGATGGCGCTCGGCGGCTCCACCAACGCCGTGCTTCACCTCCTGGCGATCGCCCATGAGGCTGGGGTGGAGCTCGCACTCGACGACTTCGACAGGATCGGGCGACGTGTTCCCCACCTCGCGGACCTCCGTCCCGGTGGCCAGTATGTGATGGCGGACCTCGACCGCGTAAGCGGTGTCCCGGTGGTGCTCCAGGTGCTCCTCGACGCTGGGTTGCTCCACGGGGATTGTCTGACCGTGACCGGTGCGACCCTCGCCGACAACCTCGCTGCTCTCGCTCCCCCCAGCCCCGACGGACGAGTCGTCCACCCGATCGACCTCCCCTTGCACGGAGAAGGCGGACTGGCGATCCTGCGTGGCACGCTCGCTCCAGATGGCGCTGTGGTGAAGGTGGCCGGGATGCATGTCGGCCGGTTCGTCGGTCCGGCTCGTGTGTTCGACGGCGAGGAGCCAGCGATGGCCTATGTGCGCTCGGGCGCGCTATGCCCAGGTGACGTGCTCGTCCTCCGCTACGAAGGCCCCCGAGGCGGTCCCGGGATGCCCGAGATGCTGGCCGTGACCGCTGCGGTCAACGGGAGCGGACACGGTCGGGACATCGCACTGATCACCGACGGGCGCTTCTCCGGAGCCACGACCGGCCTCTCCATCGGCCACGTCGCCCCCGAAGCCGCTGTCGGTGGACCCATCGGGCTCGTCGTCGACGGCGACCAGATCCTCGTCGACATAGGGCAACGCCGCCTCGACCTCCAGGTCGACTCAGCCGAGCTCGCCCGGCGGCGCAAGCTGTGGAGCCCACCTGCTCTGCCGGCGGGAAACGGCTTCTTGGCCAAGTACGCACGCCTGGTCGGCAGCGCCGCCTACGGCGCCCTGGTGGGTGTTCCACCAGACGACCCATCCTGAGCCAGCTGCAACCGGGAGGACCTCACGTTGCGCAGCCGAACGAGCAGGGCAGCGAGGTCTTCGGGCGAGGTCACCGGGTCGATCCCATCGACGTCGTGCAGCCAGGCAAGGTTGCGACGATGCAGATCGCTGCCGGAGTCGAAGCGGTTCAGCACGACGACGGGACGAATCGGGTCGAGGGCACCCAGGCAGAGCCGCAGGGCGTTTATGACACCGAGCCCCGCATCCGCGACGAGCAACACCACGTCGGGCCCGAGCTGCTCGATCAGCTCGAGGGTGTCCCCGTCGGCCGCGATCGGCGAGCGGATCCCTCCGGCGGTCTCCACGAGGCCGACGTCGCAGTCGCGTGGCCATTCGAGCTCGGTGACAAGGTCCGTCACACTAAAGGGTGCCGCGCCGAGCACCGAGGCGGCCATCGGCGGAGCCATCGCCACGGCGTAGTCGCGATGGTTCCTACAGACCGCACCCACCTCCTCGCCTGTCGCCGCGGCGAGCACTATCGCATCCGTGCCCACGTCGCCTGGTTCGTGGGACTGGACTGGCTTGCGCGCGGCCACCACCAGTCCGGAGTGACGCAACTGCTCTGCTACTCGGGCCGCCACCCACGTCTTGCCGACATCGGTAGCAACTCCGGCGACAACAGCGACGAGCGCCGGTGAAGCTTGTCGGGAGCCGTCTGGTCGGACCGTAGGATCCATTGTGGGCATCTATCCTCTCCTCATCGAGTAGTGGCGGTCCTCATCGAATAGTGGCGGTCACGGGCCAGGCCGGTACGCAGCGCGGCGCAAACGGTCTCTGACGGCAACGCCAAGCCCCTCGTCGGGGGGTAGCGCGACGACGAGGATATCCAGCGCCTCGGCGTCGGCTTGGCGCAGCACCCGGTAGAGCAACCGGGCAAAGACGGCGATCTCACCCCCAGCGTCCCAAGTCACGGCCGCCTCTGGGACCTCGGTCCTCGTCAGCGAGAGCACGCCCACTCGCCAACCACGCGACACGAGCTTCGTGGCAAGGGGCGCCGCTTCCTCAGCAGAGCACAACTCCAGCGTGGTCGCCGGGGCGTAATGCGACAGCAACATTCCGGGCGCCCTCACCGGGCCTGACGTCATCGCCGTCGCCGGACGTCCGAGCACTCGAGCAATCGCCTCGGAGCTCACGCCACCCGGTCGCAGGATCGCGACGTCTTCCCCGTTGAACGCGACGATGGTCGATTCGACGCCCACCTCACACGGGCCACCATCCAGGACCAGGTCGACCGTTCCGCCAAGCTCAGCACGAACGTCACTCGCGGTCGTGGGGCTTACCCGCCCAAAACGGTTGGCCGACGGGGCCGCCAGGCCGCCGCCGAAGGCCCGAAGGAGCCGCTGGGCGACCGGGTGAGCAGGTACACGCAGCGCGACGGTATCCTGCCCGCCGGTGACCGCGTCGAGCACCGACCGGTGCCGCTCGAGGACCATCGTGAGGGGACCAGGCCAGAACGCCTCGGCCAAGTGCGAGGCCTGATACGGGATGCGCCGGGCCCAGCTCGCGAGGCTCGATGCGCTGCTCAGGTGCACGATCAGAGGATGATCGGCGGGACGACCCTTGGCGGCGAAAACACGCGAGACAGCATCCGGGTTGGACGCGTCTGCGGCGAGGCCGTAGACGGTTTCGGTGGGCAGCGCGACCAGACGACCGGCCCGCAGCAGGCGGACCGCCAGGCTAATCGACCGGTGGGTCGCGTCTACTACCTCGGGTTCATCGCCGCTGGTACGAGCGGCGTCGCACGACCCGCCAAGCTCCACACCGGTATCTGTATCCACATGAATCCGGCGGACGTCAGCAGAGCCGTCGGCGCTGCCCATCATCCGATGCAATCTCCTAGCTCCTGGCCCACGGCGAGCCCTTCAACCAGCAGCGCCTGAGCTGAGCCAAGCGGACGACGCGAAACCACCACCCACAGCCCCCCACCAGGCGCGTGGTTTGCATCACCGGAAGTACTCTGGGCGGCTCACCCAGGTGTCGG
The DNA here is from genome assembly GCA_021791615.1 of Actinomycetes bacterium. Next base: position 5,757 of record JAJYWG010000358.1, on the reverse strand, counting down.
AGACGAGCATGACTCCCGAGTGGTCAACGAGCAGGTCTCGGAGACCGTCGAGCAGCGCGCCGGCCCGCTCAGCGGGTAGCACGACCGTGATGAAGGTGAGGGAGCTGCGTTCGTTGAACAGCAGCCGCCCCTGATGTAGACCGCTATGGCCAAGACCCGACACGTTGGAAACAGCGGTGAACCCCTTGGCGCCAACCTTGGAAAACAGCTCGGTCACCACCGCCACGTCTTCGCCGTTGATCACGACCTCCACTCTGGTCATCCGGGTCAATCCCCAGGTTTCATCCATGAGCACTCGCCTCCTTGGTGCGGGCTGCGACGGGTGTCCAACACTCCCATGTGCCGTCAGGCTGACGGATCTTCCAGCGGTCGCTCTCGTCCTCGCGTGCCGCCAGGTACACCCACTGCCCTTCGAAGAGCTCGCGCAGCACGGGGTTGCGAGCAACCACGGCGTCCAACAGAGTCAGGGGAGCTTGGACCACGACGAGCAGCCGCATCGGCTCGTGGTAGGCACGATCGCCGTCGAAGAGGGACTGCAGCGGCAGGCCTGCTCGCAGGTCCCCGCCGGCGCCTTGGACCACGCCGATCCCGCCGACGATGTTGTGGGCGGTCTTGTCGCCGGCGGAGAGGACATCGGGGTCGACGGTGGAGAAGTAGTACTGGGCGTTGATCCAGTGCGCAACGACCATAGGGGCGGTGAGGATCGTCTCCAACGCGACGCCGTCGGCATCGATCCCGGCATCGTAGGAATGCAGGAAGCACCGGCACGCCAAGTCCACGCCTGCAGTCACCGTGCGGGGAGCAACGATGAACGCGGCGTTGCGGGCGAGGCCCCACTCGGGACGGACTTGGGCCCAATCGGCGGCGCGTCCGCTGGGCAAGGTCGCGGGTGCGAGGCTGTCGCCCCCCGGCAGGCGCGAAAGTCGTTCCGCCGCCGTGGCTGCGCCGGCGCGGTCCAATGCCGACTGCAGTGCGACAACCGTGTCGCGGTGGCCCAGGGGGACGAGGTGGGTGTCGAGCACGATGACTGTGTCGGTGGCGGTGTCGTGCTCGCCGGCGACGAACACGGTCTCTTCGGGTACGATGATGCCTCGCTCGGCGAGCAGGTGGCGGGTAGCTTGCCGGTTCAAGATTGCGGCAGCCGCGCGGGCGCTCGGTCCGCCCCTGTTGCCTCCGCAGGCGCCGCAGTCGAGCGAGGAGGCATAGGGGTTGTTCTCCGTGGTGGCGCCGTGCCCGCATAGCAACACCACGGACGTGAAGTCGCGGGTCAGTCCCATGGTGGTGAGCGCGGCCTCGGCGAAGAGGGCCTGTTCCTCGTCGCTCATCGCACCCGCCGCAGGATCGGCGTCGACGACCATGTCCGCGGGCGGTGCGAGCATCCGCCGTACCCAGTGCCTCAGTGACTGGTAGTGGGCGGGAAACAGCGTCTTCGCGACTGCAATCGGTGCAGCGAAGAACCCACTGGCCTCGGCGAGGATGAACGGGGACAAGGCTCCTTTCCTGGAGGTGTCGAATGCGCTGCGGGCCGCGGCGAACGCCTGCCTGCCGACCAGCTGGCGATCGCCAGCCTGGCGAGATCCGGTCGTCGGTCGCTCTGCAATCTCGGTGCTCGGCCGGACCAGCACCGGGCAGAGATCGACCGTCTCGGCGGCTCCCCAGCCCCGATAGCGCACCGGCAGCGCGAAGAACCCGGCAAACCCGAACGTCTCGTAGGGACCGCTGTCCTCGAGGTGGCGGCGCAGTCCTTCGGAGCGTACGTCGATGCAGAAGACTGCCTGTGCTGCGGGGCGCGCTCGGGAGGTGCGCTGGGGAGTCGTATCGCGCCGCTCCAGCGTCGCGAGCAGCCAGTCGCGGTAATGCCCCTCATAGGCAGCGAGCCAGACCCGTGCGACGTCGGTCGCGCCGAGTCGAGAAAGCCGTTCCTCTACGTCATCGGGCAAACAGCTGACGGCGGGGCGTCCTGGTCGGGTCTCGTCGTCCTTCGAGGCGTGGTTGGTGCTATTCGACCCTCCGGGGCACCTGTCGTAGTTCTGTGCGCGCCGCCATAGGTCGCCGTCGGTGGCGGCGCGCAGGAGCACCGCCTCGTAGCAGAGCCTGACGGCGAGGTAGTCGACCAGGTGAAGGGCCGCTCCGGGATAGCCCGGGTTGGCCCAGCGGGAGCGCCACTTGGCGTGCCCAGCCCACCCGGGCATGCGAGCGAGATGGCGAGCGAGCTCTGGTACCCGCTCGTCGTCTGCGATGTCGAGGAGCTCGATGCACGCAAGGATCGCGTCCTCGGGATCCACTCCCATCTCGGCCAGGCGCTTGCGGCCGGCCCGTCCGGCAATGAGGCGTGCCCTGGGGTCGTAGACGACGACGTCGCACCAGGCAGCGTAGAAGCCGCGAGCAGGTTCGTCAGCCAGGATGCCCGCGACGTAGGCGGCGCACCATTTGGCAACTTCCCGGTCGACGGTCGCTGCGATCTGGGTCCCGAAGAGATCGTCGTGGCGCTCGGCAGCGGTGCGCACCCGCCCCCTCTTCGCACCAGGACCGCCCTCGGGATCAGTGCTCGTGCTGGTGCAACGGCCCGAGACGACATCGCCGTCGAGGACAGCTCGCAGATCGGCCCCGGTGACCCGCCGGTCGGCGTAGGCCTCGGCGAAGAATACCGGCGACGGGTACCCGCCGATGCCGAGCACTTGGGCCGCGTGCTCGACCGCGTCGTGAAAGGGCATGTGGCGCAGGTCCCATAGGGGGTTCACCGCGATGAAGGTGGAGAGCGGCCACAGCGGGCCGATCACGCGCGCCGCCTCTTCGATCTGGGCGAGCAGTCGAACCCGGGAAGCAACTGGTTCTTCGCCGTTCACGCTGCGCTCTCCTCCAATGAGCCTGCGAGCTCGGGTGTGTACCCGGCTACCGCTATCCGCCCGCTGCTTCTTTTCCTTCGTTCACCCCGCGCTTGGAGCAAGTTCGGCGCTGTGGCGGCATTGACAAGGATCGCTACCAGACGCCGCTTCGCAGAGGACAGCCTGGTCAACGCGGTCGCCACGATCCCCGCGCCCGCCACGGCAGCCAGCCACCACGGGCTGAGCGTTCCGGCGCCGGCCGCGGGAAGCGCCGGGGCGACCCAGCGTCCCAACGCGGCGAGCACCAGCCCGTAGAGCGTGCCCGCAACGAGAAGCGCCGTCGCCCACGAGACCATCAAGCGGGCCGAAGCCGGCGGCCGACCCCACCACGACCACGATACCGTAGCGACCGTCGCAGCCGCGAAGACGAGCAGCACTGCGGCACCGCGGTGAGCGAGCACCCCCGGAATGGCTGCCATCGCGCCCACGGTCAGCGCCGTCGTGGCCACGGTAGCTGCCGCGCGAACAAGGGTCGGCACCACGATCGCTGGCGCGACCGGAGCAACGCCACCGCGAGGTACCTGTGAGCCCGACCCGAAGAACAGCGTCGCCTTGTACAAGGCGTGGCCGATTAGGTGCACGACCGCGGCAAGGTACGCGCCCACCGCGCACTCGGCAACCATGAAACCCATCTGGCCCATGGTCGAGAACACCAAGGTGCCCTTTACGTCCGCCTTGTGGGTCATGACCACCGTCGCGGCGGTCGCGGTGAGCCCGGCTACGGCGAAGGTCCCCACCATAGCCAGCGACGAACCGCCGGCCAGCACCCCGAGGCGGACCAGGAGGATTCCACCGCCGTTTACCACTCCGGCGTGCAGCAATGCGGACGTCGGGGTCGGCGCCGACACCGTGCCAGGAAGCCATCTCCCGAGCAGGCCCTGGGCGGAGCGGGTCAGGGCAGCCACAGCGACGAGGAGCGCGACCACCGTCGTCAGAGCACCCAGGTGCGCAGTCGCTCCCCGAAGTGCGCCTGCGGAGACCAAGTCGATGTTACCGTCTCGGACCCACACGAGGATGGCCGCACCAACCAGCGCCAGGTCGCCGACCGCGAACATCCGCCAGGCGCGCCGCGTCGCCGCCCGTACCCCCGGAAGATCCGGGCGGCACCCGAGCACCACGAGGAACGCCGCCCCGGCAGCCACCCAGGCTGCGACCAGCACCATCACGGTCGCCGACATGCATACGACTGCCATCGACGCCACCACCACGTTCGCTGCCGTGAAGAACCTCCGCGCAGTACCGTCCCCTTGCAGATAGCGAAGCGAGAAGCTCTGCACCACAGCCCCGACAACACAGACCAGGACCATCAAGGCGACCGTCAGTTGGTCCGCCCACAGGCCGAGCACTACCTGACCGTGTGCGGCATCCACCGCTACGGCGAATGGTCCACGCAGCGCGACCAACGCCGCTGTGACAAGAGCCAGTAGCGCCGACGCCCATCCAAGGCCAGCCGCCACCCGCTGCTCCCGACCCGGCACGCGCTCGCCGGCGGCCGACACGCCAGCGCCCACCAGCGGAGCGACGACCGCACCGGCCAGGCACAGTTCACCGAGCGTCTCTCTCACTGCCCCTCCCCGTCGAACGTCGACGGCTCGTTCCCGGCAAGAGGCAAACCCATAGCTACGATGTTCATATCGTGAATCCTAGAGCGCATCTAGGTCCGTCAGCAACTTGCCTGCTCAGCCAGCCCATACTGGGAACCCGACCGCTGTTTCACGAAGCCAGCTACCATTGGGCATATGGCGCATGCGAACAAGGAGCCGGAGGACGCGGCGAGGCCGAGCTGGACGTTCCTCACCAACCACGGCCACGTGCTCGTGTGCATCGCCAGCGACCCCGGGGTCCGAGGCCGAGACATCGCCGCCCGGGTCGGGATCACCGAGCGTGCAGCCCAAGCAATCATCGCCGATCTCGTGAGCGAGGGCTACGTAACACGAACCCGGGTCGGCCGCCGCAACCACTACGAGATCAATCCCGATCGACCGTTGCGCCACCCGCTCGAGCAGCCCCACAGCATCGGCGAGCTCCTCCAGCTCGTCGCCGGGCTCGGGCCGCCGCGGCGTCGGAGGTCGGTAGCCTCCTGAGCCGGCCCTTCAGGTCGTCGCCTGCATCTCGACCGGGGGATCCTGCAGGCAGGTCGCCATCGCGTGGACTCCACCGTCCACATGGAGCACCTCGCCGGTGATCGCCCGGGCCAAGTCCGATAGCAGGAAACAGATTGTGTCGGCTACCGAAGACGCGTCCGTCGGGTCCCAAGCCAGGGGTGCCTGGCGGTTCCAACGATCCACCAGCACCTCGAAGTCGGGAATGCCCGAGGCCGCCCTGGTCCGCAGCGGCCCAGCGGCAACCAGGTTCGCCCGCACACCTGTCGCGCCGAGATCGCGGGCAAGGTACCCGTTCAGAGAGCGCAACGCGGCCTTGCACGGGCCCATCCAGTTGTACACCGGCCATGCTCGTGCACTGTCGAAGTCCAGACCGACCAAGCTCGCGCCCGAGGGCGGGGCCAGCCGGCGAAGCAGCCGCCCGAACGCCGCATAGGTCCACACGCTCGTGCGCATGGCCATCTCCACGTCGCCGGCCGGGGCGTCCATCACGCTGGTGAGAGCAGCTCGGGGTGCAAACGCGATGGCGTGCAGCGCGCCGTCGAGCCGCCCCCAGCGATGTCGCAGATCCTCCTCCAACGCGCTCAGATCGCCTTCGTTCGTTGCGTCCAGCGCCACCACTGCGGGCGGTCCCGGAAGGGCCGACAGCACTTCTTGCGCGGCGGGCACATCTCTCGGATAGGCCGCTACCAGCACCTCGGCGCCGGCTCGAAGAGCACGCTCCACCACCACGGCAGCGATGCTGTCGGTCGTCGCGACACCGCTGACAA
>JAJYWG010000286.1 GCA_021791615.1 Actinomycetes bacterium | reverse complement strand
ACCTGTCCCGGCCAGGCCCGGTCCGTGCTGAACCGGGCCAGCAACGCCCGGGGCGGCGTCGCCATGACACCGGCCACCACGCACCTCGTCCGCGGCCTACGTCACGAGCTGCGCGACTCATCGATCCGCCGAGACCCTCCAGACCACTTCGATACGCCCGTAACGGCTGTTACTAGCACCACAAGGCACCTACACTCATCACGAATCATCCACCGAACATTCGGCCCAACCGAAACCTCCCCTACGCGTGGGGAACCCCCGTCCAGTGGATCCCGCCGTCAACCGTCAGATACGTGACTGGCGGGCCAGACGGATTGGTTGCCAGGGACACAAAGGCAACTCGACCGTTCACCGCTTGGATCGACACTGGTTGCGAAACACCCGACTGTAGATCAGACGCTCGGGGGACCGAAGGAAGGCCATTGGTTGGAACACTCAACCAAGACCGGCCCCCATTCTGAGTTGCGGTGATCGTCACTCGACCATCTTGTCGGGCGTAGGCGATCCAGATCGTCGAGGGGTTCCCCACGGCCACCGACGGCGATCCTTGCAGCGTGTCGAGTCCTCGAGTGCCGGGTATACCTAGTTGTACTGGAGCGGCAAGGCTCACCGGAGCCAACGACTTCCAAGAGCGTCCGGCGTTCGATGTCGCGTCAATGATCACATTTGCCGATCCTTGTTGACCCGCAGCTGACGGAGCACCCAGCCTTAGCGACGGTTTGACGACGAGCACCGGGAGAATTCCCCGCGATCCGAAGAAGTGCGGCTGGGTGTACAGGAGCTCACCCGCGGTGTGCACGGGAGGACTCGAGCGTGTCCACGTCGCGCCAGCATCGGAGCTCTCCATGACGGTACTTTGGATCTCGGACCCGGGTTCCGGTGGCAGGGACGACACCGCGGTGAACGCAGTTGTGGGATTGGCAAACGACGGTGCCTGAAGCTGGAAGTTGACCAGCAGATCAAACGGCAACGATACAGAGGACCACTTCTCCCCACCGTCGGCCGTCTCCACAGATGTGGAGCTGTTCGCTCCCGCTGCACCTGCAACCACCATCCCGTGATCCACATCCGCGAACACCACCGAGCCGCCACCGGCCGAGCCGGTCCACAGCTGTCGGTTGACTTGCCATTCCGCTCCACCGTCAGTCGTCTGAAGGAGCCAGCCCGATCCACCGCCCGGAGAAGCGCTGACGACCCAGAAGTCACTCGCGGTCGGACACGATCCGTCCAGTAGTTGATCCCCCTTTGCGGGCAACGCCAGACCGCTCGGCGTGACATTCTGAAAGTGCTCGAAGTCCTTTGTCGCCAGAAGCTCGGCTGTGTGCGATCCGCTCGGTGTTACCGCAACCAGAGCGAACAAGGGGGACGACGAGTGGCAGATGACGGTGGCTTGCTCACCGGGCGAGGGGAGCGAACGGCTCGAACCGGGAGCCGTTGTCGAGACTCCCCCACACCCAGCGAGGGTACTAGCCACTACCCCGAGCGCGGCAAGAACTCGGGCGCGCCGCGTGAACATGCCTGTATTACCCCGCCTTCGTAAGCGTGTCACTACTCAAGTCAAACTTGTAAGAAGCGCCATCTGTTGCCATCAAGCTCATCGCCGTTCCAGTAACCCTTGCGATCGTGAGCGCTCCATCCAACGCTGACGACGCGTACGTGTGGTACGTGTTCGTATCCACATCGACAACCAAGATCACACCCTGCCTCGGGTTGCCGTGATCACCGTTGTTGAGGTAGTCGGACTGTGCTCCTGCGTACACGAGCTCTCGTTGACCGTTGAGTGTGCCAGCCCAGCCATTCGTCACGGTGATCCCGCTACCAGACGGCGGTGCGCTGGGTTGGCTCAGAATCCCAGATTCCGGCGGAAGGGGCTTGAGGTTGCACAGATGGTCCTGGCTCTTGTCCATCGGCGAGGCCGTCCCGGCCTGGACTCGAGCTGCGGCGTACTGACAGATCAGAGCCCCGAGAGGCGCGGTGTTGTTGTCGGCCGTCGCTGCGAGCCCAACCGCTCCTTCAGTGTCACACTTCTTGCTGATCGACTGCATGAAGCCGCTAGCGGTGCCGGCATGAACCTGTTGACCTGCTCTCGTGCACAGCCATGAGACTTGGCTCGTCGCCTGGGCACTGACACCCAGTGGCTTGGTAGAGGCATTGGTGCCCCTACCCACGATGGTTAGTACGGCGATGCCCGCAATGCTGACAGTGAAACCTAGAACGAGCAAGGCACGAATTCGCCGCTTGATCCTAAAGATGCCCACGATACCCGCCCTTCGTGTGATACGTGTGGTCGCCGACCACAGACGCTGACTCTAATTGTCATAAATGACGTCTACTGTCTTGTAGCGCTTGCCAGGTCTGCCAGGTGGGAGCTTAGCTGGGCATAACCAGCGAGGTCAACGAGTCGTTGCACTAGCCCCGTGGACGAGCTCGTACGGCGGCCGGTCGAATCCGCCTCACAGTTCTCTGTCCGGGTGGAAGACGACGCCGCAGATGTCGCCGCCGCGGAGGCCCTTGCGCGACGCAGGGCGCTGGCCGCCAACGCGTTGGCCATCCCCTCGTCCATGGCTCTCCAGACACAGCGATTGGCTGTACCGTCTACTGAGACCCTCGCCTGTGGCCGGGTCGTAGCGAGCGGTGTGCGGTCGAGATTGGCACGACGTGGTTATCGGCCTTAGCTCAGCGGTCCGGGATCGATGTCGAGGCCAAGCTGCTGCTCATGGAGCACGCCTTCGAGTCCTTGGAGGTGGCCAGGGTCGACCTCAAGACCGACGCTCGCAATCAGCAGTCCCGTAAGGCTATCGAGGGTCTCGGGGCGATCTTCGAAGGGGTCCTGCGGAGTTGGTCACAGTCGCACGCGCCCGGCGAAGACGGCTGCCCGCGTGATTCGGCCACGTTCTCGGTCGTCGCGTCCGAATGGCCGACAGTCAGGGTGCGCCTCCGCGCCCGGCTGGAAGGACATCAACGTCCCCAACCGGCTGAGCACTGAGGCGCGGACAGCGACCCCGTCTTTCCAGCCCCTGACCTGGCGTTGGAGGGCAACAAGGCGCGCATGTGCGGCGCCGACCTTCTGGGGCATCTGCCGCGCGCCCGGAGTGCCGTTCTGCGCTACGGCCAGGATGGCGATAACCTCGTTCTGGCGCGACGTTCTGTGCTCGGTCGGATGGGCGAGAACCCGTTCCGCCAGGTTCATCGACTCGGCAATCTGCTCGACCGGAGCTGGGTGCTGAACTCCCTTATCCGGGAAGATTCAGCGTGGCCGGTAGGCGGAGCGCCGATGCTGGATTCGGTGCACGATCACGATGCCGGCAGCATCGTCGATGCTGTAGATCACCCTGTAATCACCTCGACGGGCGGAGAACAGGCCGGCGACCTCTCCGACGAGTGGCTTGCCGAGTCGGCGCGGATTCTCCCTGATCGGTCCCCGCACGGCGGTGAGAGCGGCATCACGGACCTTTTCTGGAAGCTTGTCGAGGTTGCGGAGACCTTCCGGGGTGATCCGGACCTCGTAGGCCATTCGGTCGCCAGCTCAGGCGGGCGGCAACTGGAGCAGTTCGCCGCGTGCAGCTTCGGATCGCGACCGGGCGAGGGATGCGACGAGGTCAGGATCACGGAGAATGTCGAGGGTCTCCTCGAGGGACTCGAGATCGTCGGGGCTCACGAGCACGAACGACGGTCGCCCGTTGCGGGTCACCAAGATCCGCTCGTGCTCACGCTCGACGCGCTCGGCAAGCTCGGACAGGTGGGCCTTGGCCTCAGAGAACGGCAACGTGTCCGCCATAGGTCACTATTCTGACCTATTACGGCCCCGGACGCAAGACCTCAACCCGGGCCCGCGGTACATCCACATGTCGCTCGGCACGGGCCTGGAACTTCTCCGGGGCGGTGGCTGAGCACCAGACCGCCGGCTCGTCCAGCCTGTCACGCCAGACGTGCCGTTCTGCGCTACGCGGAGGGCCGCCACGTCTGCCGGTTACGGGGCTCTTCGCGCTCTCGTGTGGGGTGGCACCGGACCGGTGACCCGCCCATAGGCATCCACCACCAGGGCCCCGTGGCCCCGTTTCTTGCGGTTAGCAGACCTGCGAGAACGGAGGACACGGGACATGGTGGACCGTAGTAGCCATGCCAGCGCACTGCTGGGGATGGAGGGCTTCGTCGTCCTCTCCCAGACCGAAGAGGGCGGCGAGCTCTACGTGCTCGTCGAGACGACGGCCGATCTGGCCGGCTGTCCGAGCTGCGGCGTGAAGGCAACCGGGCACGGGCGCAGCTTGATCCAGGTACGGGACCTTCCCGCCGGTGGACGACCGGTGCGCCTGATGTGGCGCAAGCGCCGGTGGATCTGTCTCGACCCCGACTGCGACAAGAAGACCTTCACAGAAGTGGCACCGGCGATCGAGGGATCCCTGACCCACCGAGCGGCTCGTGAGATCTGCCGTCGGGTCGGAGAAGACGGCCACGCAGTCGCCCAGGTCGCCCGGGAGTTCGGTGTGGGCTGGGCGACGGCCATGGCCTGCGTCCGCCGCCACGGCAAGCCCCTCGTCGATGATCCCGACCGCATCACGACGACCGAGGCCCTCGGCATCGACGAGCACAAGGTGCTCTCCGCCACGAAGGATCGCCACACCCTCTACGCCACGAGCTTCGTCGACGTCACGACCGGACAGCTCTCAGACGTGGTGCGGGGCAGGAACGCAGACGACGTGGCCTGGTGGCTCACCCAGGGACCTGTCGCTTGGCGCCAGCGGATCGATGCCGTCGCCATCGATCCGCACGCCGGCTACCTGCGGGGAATCCTCTCGGTCCTGCCCGACGTGACCGTCACCGTGGACCACTTCCACGCGATCAAGTTGGCCAACGCCATGGTCGACGACGTTCGCCGGCGCACCCAGCAGTCCACCCTCGGGCGCCGGGGGCACAAGGACGACCCGCTGTATCGGACCCGGCGCCTCATGACCCGAGGGTGGGAACGATGCTCGGAGCGACAGCAGGAGAAGCTCTTCGCCGCACTCGCCGAAGGGGATCCCGACGGGGAGACGGCCGCCTCGATCCTCGGCAAGGAGCTCCTGCCCGAGGTGTACGCGGCACCGAACATCCAGGTGGTCCGCTGGAAGCTCGTCCGCTTCTACGAGTACGTGGCCTGGGCCGAGGTCCCGAGCGCACCCGCCTCGCAACCACCGTCTCCCGCTGGGAGGCCGAGATCCTCAACTTCCACGTGACCCGCATCTCGACGGGTTTTGTCGAGGCCCAGAACCTGGTGACGGAGAAGATCCGCCGCATCGCGCACGGGATGCGGGATTTCGAGAACTACCGGCTCCGGCTGTTGCTCCACTCAGGAGTCCAATGGGACGCTCGGCCGATTGCTCGGATCAGAGGCTCAGCGGATAGGGACGCATCCCGGTGACCACCGGTTGCGCCAGTCGATGAGCTTGGCGGCAAGGAGGAACACGACCGCCAGGGCGAACTGGGCGAGGCGATGGACGGTCCTTCGGTCCGTGTTGCGACGCAGCTGACCGAAGTTGGAAAGCCAGGAGTTGGTCCGCTCCACCGGCCAGCGGAGCCCCATCGGCTGGTGACGCTTGGGCTCGGCGGCAGAGCGCTTGCGCTTCTTGGCGATGACGGCGTCGGTGATGGCACGCTCGGCGAGGCGCTTGCGGGTGACGTCGGAGTCGTAGCCTCGGTCGAGCCAGATGGTCTCGATGTCGCCGAGAAGTCCGTTGGCCTTGACGTCATCGAGGGTGGGGGCGAGCGGGACCGAGTCGTTGCGGTTGGCCCCGTCGACGGCCACGCCGGAGAGGTCGAGGCCGATGATCTTGTCGTAGGCCGTGATCGCCTCGGTGGCGACGACAACAAAGACGCCGGCAGCGATCCACTCGTCACGGCGTGCCCGGACCGTCGTGTCGGAGACCTTCCTCCCGCACAGCCGCTCGCGTCCTCCTACGAGCATCCGGTGACCAGCCGCACCAGCATGACCTCGAAGCAATCGCGATCCGACGCCCTGCGGCGGTGACAGCCAAGGGGATGGTGCTCTGGATGCGGCGGGACCTTCGGTTCGACGGCTGCCCAGACGGTTCGACCACTTCGGGATCGAGCGCGCGCATGATGGTGGGGTACCTCCACTCGGTCGTTGGTGTGTTGGGTGGCACCCCGATCATCTCGGGGCCAACACCACGACCGGTGGATGGTCACGGCCCCCACCAGGAACTACTTGACCGGGCCGCGCTCGTCCGCTCATCCGCGCGGCCTCTTACGGGCCGCGGTCTCCGTTCCCCGGAACGTCCGGCTCTCCTGGGTCGGCGTGTCGGTGCCAGGGTCGCGACCGACGTACACTCTGGGGCGCCATGTTCCTGACCCCCTGGGTCGCTCCGTCATCGCCCCGCTCCACGTGCCCTGTGGAAGGACGAGCGCCGGAGTCGCAGGCCAGAGGAACCCGGACAGGCACGAAATACCAGTTGGGGCTATAGCTCAGTCGGTTAGAGCGCAGCACTGATAATGCTGAGGTCGCTGGTTCGATTCCAGCTAGCCCCACTCGTTATCCCAGCTCAGCGGCCCTGTGGCGGTCATGGCCGGTAACCGGGCTCTACGCGATCAGGCGTGGGGAGCGTCCCCTTAGAACCTCAGCGGATAGGGACGCATCCCGGTGACCACCGGTTGCGCCAGTCGATGAGCTTGGCGGCAAGGAGGAACACGACCGCCAGGGTGAACTGGGCGAGGCGGTGCACGGTCTTTCGGTCGGTGTTCCGGCGAAGCTGCCCGAAATTCGAGGATAGAGCCCCGCCACGTGGTGGGATTCCGAGTGTGATGCTCGGTGTGCTCAGCTCGTGATCTCGAGCTGATGGTCTGCAGTCTCGCGCTCGTCCTGCAGTGCCACCATGGATTCCTCGGAAAGGTAGCGACGGGCGACCGCCCACTCGTCGTCGTGTTGATCGGCGCGCACGGCGCCGATGAGGCGGATGGCTGCGGTGTCGTTCGGGAAGATGCCCACGACGCGCCTTCTGCGCTTGATCTCCTTGTTCAAGCGCTCGAGGGGATTGTTGGACCAGGTCTTGCGCCAGTGAGCCTGAGGGAAGGCGCTGGACGCGAGGACGTCGGCCTTAGCGTCGGCGAGCAGCTCGGCGGCCTTCGGGAGGACGCCAACGACCGAGGATGGACCGACGAAGCCGCCCGCCACGACCGAGTCGCCGATCGCATCGACCGCCACCTCGCCGGACTCCGCCGACAAGACGCAAAGAGACAATTGCTTGACTCCACCCCCGAGGGCTGGCTGATCCGGGCGAAGTGGACCCGGCACCACTGCCAGGACGACCCGGAGAAGCACTTCGTGATCGCCGCCTTCAGGCCGGCGTGGGCGCCGGCCCTGGCAGACGGAGCTCGCTGGCGGCTTGGGCACCCACGGTGGCCGGATCAGGTGGCGGGGTACCGGGCACCTGGTCGGTGGCGAACCACTGGACTCCGGTCGACATGCCCTAGACCGACCCCTCCGCGCACAGGTCGACATACCAGCCGCCGGGCACCGTCGCGCCGGGCGGGGGGTTACGCCACAGACACCGGCGCGGTAGTCCCTGGGCCAGGCCGTCAATTCTGTACCTCCATCGGTGCCGCACGCCCGTTTGGAGCGCGCCGAGCAACGGCCCTACGCGAAGCGGCCGTACGCCTCGACGAAGAGCCCGCCAAGGGCTGACAGGTCGCCGGCCTCCACGAGCTCATTCGGTGACACATTGCGCAGCCACCGCGCTGTCTGGCCACAGCGATCTACGAACAGGCTCTCCAGGTAGGTTGCGCACCATGAGCCGAGGTCGGCCGGCCCGCCACTCAGTTCCTCGGCAATTTCATGAGGATGGTTGGCGCGTAGAAGCCGGTAGACGTCGTAGGCGTCGCTCTCGCGCTTGGTAGCCATGGCGCCACGACGCGTCTCGATGGACTGGAGCTTGGCCGCTACGAGGGCCGCCGGGCGTGCCAGCCGGAGCGTGCAGCGGGCGATGATCTCCCCATGATTCTCAGCCTGGTCGAAGAGCGACAGCGTGACGACCTCCGCCGTTTCGGCCATCCACCAATGTGAAAGCACGAACATCCGCTGGTGGACGTCCTCGGGAAGCGCGTCGAGGTCGAGTCTGGGATCGACGCCGATGACGTCAACCTTCGTGCCGTCGGCCAGAACGACGCCCGTGGGGGTCGCTCGCTCGGCGATACCGAGCAGGGTCAACTTCGGTTCAGGGTCGACCTGGCGAGACAGGGTGTCGATGTCGCGCGTCGGGCGGTGGGCGTTCTCCAGCCGGACCATCACCGCCAAGCCCCCGATGAGCGCCCAGTCACTCAGCCCGGCCCGGTCCACCTCCCCCAAGTGCCCGAGGAGTGTGGCCATGGCACCGTTGGCATCGGCAATGAGCACGATGTCGCTGCGTTCACCAGACACGGCGGAATCCTTCGGGTGGCTGGAACTCATCGAGGATCTCCTGACCTCGCGCGCCGCTGCGCGTCAGGTCCAGCGCCGCGATGACCGGGTGGACGACCGGCCACTCCGAGCTCGACAACCCGCGTGCCGCCGCGTCGTAGCGATGGGTGACGGCGTAGCGCATCGGCGCCACGCTGACCGTCGCGCCCCGGGCGAGTTCGGCCGGTGCCTCGCCGTACAGCTGTTTGGCGATCCGCAGGGTGCGCGCGTCGGGCACGTAGAAGTCCGGCGGCGCGTCCCCCTGCAGCACGACCGGTGCACCCCATGCGGCGGCGGCCACGTCACCGCGAAGCGCCCAACCCACGGTCGCTTCGCTGTCCTCGAGACCGAGTCCGAGCTGCGACGTCCGGCCCACGTCCCCCGGCCCCGGAGCGTCCTTGAGCGCGATCGTCTGCTCGCGCACTCCCCACCGACCCGCCAGGGCCCAGAAGAGGTCTGGCCCGACGGCCTCCGTCGACGACTCCCCGACCAGGGATTCGGCTCGAAGTCCCGCGAGGGCGGTCGAGACCGAGCTCACCGCCACCCCGGTCTCCTTGGCGATGCCCCGCACCGTCATCGGTCCGGTCGCTGCCAAGAGGCACACCGCAACGGCGCGCCCGGTTCCCGTGTCCAGTGGGCTCCGTCGTACCACCTCGACGAGTGGGTCGATGCGGGTGTCGACTCGCACCCGATCGAGCCACAGGCGGAGGTGCCCCCGGCGGTCCAGGTAGCCCCACCCCGCCTCCTGAAGGAGCTGCTTGTCGAAAGATGTCAGTCGATCAGCGACCAGGATGCGGTGGGCCTGATCGTCGGTCCTGCTGGTCACAAGTTGGCGAATGCCCGCAGGAGAGGGGGAACTCCTCACCTCTACCACCACGGGCAACTGCTCCCCTTCGATCTGGAT
>JAJYWG010000068.1 GCA_021791615.1 Actinomycetes bacterium | reverse complement strand
CACGCTCGTGCGCATGGCCATCTCCACGTCGCCGGCCGGGGCGTCCATCACGCTGGTGAGAGCAGCTCGGGGTGCAAACGCGATGGCGTGCAGCGCGCCGTCGAGCCGCCCCCAGCGATGTCGCAGGTCCTCCTCCAACGCGCTCAGATCGCCTTCGTTCGTTGCGTCCAGCGCCACCACTGCGGGCGGTCCCGGAAGGGCCGACAGCACTTCTTGCGCGGCGGGCACATCTCTCGGATAGGCCGCTACCAGCACCTCGGCGCCGGCTCGAAGAGCACGCTCCACCACCACGGCAGCGATGCTGTCGCTCGTCGCGACACCGCTGACAAGCAGCCGCTTTCCGCTCAACACTCCCGATACCTCCTCTCTCGTTGCTCCGCCCGCCTCCAGATGGCGCAACAGACTCTACTCTACGAACTACGATACACGAAGCTAGCTTCTCTTGTATGGTATGTTTGCCCCGTGCTGTGGCGACGGCGAACGGGAGATCCTGCGGTGTCCAGCGGGGAAGCGGGGCGCCTGGTTGTACCGACTCGCCCATGTCGCAGGTGGGAGCAGGCAGAGCACCCCTATGCCGGCTTGGTGGCGGTGCTGGCCACCAAGCACGGGAAGCTCCCCCTCATCGCTCCCCCGCTCGAGGAGACCGTCGGCTTACGGGTCAAAGCGGTCGCGGTCGATACCGATTCGCTCGGCACCTTCACCGGCGACATCCCCCGCCAGGGGCCGCCACTCGAGACTGCAATTGCAAAGGCGCGCCTCGGGATGAGCGCCGCCGGCCACGCCCTTGGCCTGGCCTCCGAGGGAAGCATCGGCCCCGACCCCACTATGCCATTCGTCAACGCCGACCGGGAGATTGTCGTCCTAGTAGACGACGAGAGTGGGATAGTCATCTGGGAGAGCCACTCGAGCTGGGATGTCGTTGCAACCACGACAAGCGTGGCAGCCGGCAACGACCTCGGACCGTTCCTCGCCAAGGCATCCTTTCCCGATCACCAGCTCATTGTCCGGCCGAGCATCGGATCGGTGCACCCGATCCACAAGGGAATTTCCTCCATCGAGAAGCTGGCTGCCGCCGTCGCCGAGTGCGCGGCTGCCTCCGCTGACGGCCTGGCCCTTGTCGAAACCGACCTACGGGCTCACGCCTGCCCTTCGCGCCGGGCTGTCATAGCCGCCGCCGCCGAGCGTCTTGCCGGCCGGATCGCCGCCCGCTGCCCAATCTGCGGCGCACCCGGGTGGGGACGCATAGACGTTCAGTTCGGCGTACCGTGCCGTTGGTGCGGCACAGAGGTGGCCCGCCCGCGAGCCGAGATCGACGGCTGCCCGGCCTGCGAGCACCGAGAGACCCGGCCAGTCGTCTCCCCCAACGATCGCGCCGATCCGGGGGAATGCCCGTACTGCAACCCATAGGAAGTGCATGCCCTAGCCATGTGCCTGTCACCGAGGACCGCGGACACTTACCCGGGAGGATCGCTCGGCGCTACAGAGCTCCGGTTCAGCCACATGGCGAGGGGAAGGTGAAGACCTTGCCGGGTTACGCAGGTCCTACCCGCAGCACCGGCGAAGGGGATGATGGCCTGTGACTTCCCGGCCTTCCATCTCGATACCGCTTTTCTCCCTTTCTCCAAAGGATCTACGCCCTCGCGTCCATCCACCACGGCAGCCGCCTCGCGCGAACCGCCGCTGCGACCACCAAGCCGGACGCTGACTGGGTTGGCGGGGTCCAACAGCGCCAAGTCGATGCCGTCCACTTCACCTCGGGCAGGTGGAACAGCGAAGCGCCGTCGCTCTTGGTCGCTCACCGCAGGTACCCTGCTCCCGGCAACAGGGGAACCACTCGACGCCGGATGAGGCGGAGAGCGCCCATAACGTTCCTACGTTCTGACTGCGGCAGCGTTCTCGAACGCAGCCCTGGTGACGTCGTGATCCACTGGGTTGGTCTGCGCCTCGCCGCGATGCTACGTCCCGGCCTTGCGACGGAGCTCCATCACCGGGATGACCCGCTTCGTCTTCGCCGCGTACTCGGCGAACTGCGGATAGCGGCTCGCCTGCTCGGCATAGATGGCGTCCCTACTCTGGCCGGTAACGACGACGCCTCGAGCCTGGTAGATCTCGGTGCCGACCTCGACGGTAACGTCAGGGTTTGCCACCAGGTTGTGGTACCAGTCGGGGTTGGCGTCAGCGCCTGCTTTGGAGGCGAACACGTAGCGGCCCCCGTCGAGATCCAGGTACATCATCGGATTGACTCGCTCCTTGCCCGTCCTCGCTCCCCTGGTATGGAGAAGCAGGAGCGGCGCTCCAGCGAAGTTGCCCCCGACCCGGCCCCCGTTGGCCCGGAACTCCTCGATGACCTGTTGGTTCCAATCGGTCACCTCAGGCATGGAAGGCTCCTCCTCTCTTCGCGTCAGACGGGCTTCTGAGAGCCTACAAACCCGGCCCACTCTGCGGGCGGCCGGGCCCTGGGAACGGGTTGGTTCGGGAATGTAAGGTGGGCAAAAAAGACTAGGAGGGTTGCCCGATGCCACAACGCACTGTAGAGATCGACACTGCGGACGGGACCTGTCCGGCGGCTTTGAGCATGCCAGAAGGCCAGGGGCCTTGGCCGGCGGTGATCATGTTCCCCGATGCCGGGGGAATGCGTGACACCATGCGCCAAATGGGCGAACGGCTCTCCGGGCTGGGTTATATCGTCCTGGTGCCCGACTTCTACTACCGCAACGGACCCTACGAGCCGGTCGACATGGCCACTGCGTTCCAGAACAAGGAGTCGATGGAGAAGCTCATGGCGATGATCGGGAGCTACAGAGCAGACATGGCGGTCCGTGACGCCGGCGCCTTCGCCGACTACCTGGACTCGTTGCCCGAGAAGAAGCCGGGCGGCATCGGAACCACCGGCTACTGCATGGGCGGCCGGCTATCGCTCATCGCAGCCGGCCACCTGGGAGAGCGCTGCGCGGCAGCCGCCTCGTTCCACGGCGGGAACATAGCCAAAGAGGAGGACCCCGACAGCCCCCACCACAAGGCAGCCAACATCAAGGCCACCGTCTATGTGGCCGGAGCGATAGAGGACCAGTCGTTCCCTGACGAGCAGAAGGACCGGCTGGAGAAGGCGCTGACCGAGGCCGGTGTCTCCCACACCATCGAGACCTACCCCGCCCACCACGGATTCGCCGTACCGGACAACGCCAGCTACGACCAGGCCGCCGCCGAACGCCACTGGCAGGCCATGGAGAATCTCTTCGCGTCAGCGCTCGGTTGAGCGTGGTCACCACGAACCTCACGGGCTGCTTCTTTCTGGACAGGGCTTTCGCCCCGCTCGAGCAAGAGCACGCGCTGGCCGGGCACACGGCAGGCCGCGTACCGGAGAAGCCGTGGTGGCTGGAGAGACCACTCGAGGGCTGGAAGAGACTGGCCGATCTGCTCTGAGATTGCCTGGTATGAGTATTGCCTCAGCGGGTGGGGACGAGTGAGCGAAGTGTGATCCGCATCTTCTCCGAGTAGAGGACCGAGCCGAGTGGGCCAGCCGACTGAGAGACAGCCACCATCTCACGCTGGCGCAAGATCAGGCCGTCATCGAGGGAGATCCAGTAGCTGTTGGGGTTCTTGCCCGTCTCCGAGCCCGAAAAGCTGAGGGTCAGGCCGACGTGAAGCGCCGGAACCTCGTGGCCGCCAACCGCGACGTCGGCAATGCCGAGAACCCTGCCGGTGAAGACCACCGGCTGCGGGGGGGACGCCGACGAGTGGCAGGTGTCACGCCAGACTTCCCCGATCTTGGGGTCTGGAGGCACCAGGTAGGTGGCAGGGGGGCATCGGATGACGCTCGTCGAAGAGATGCCGGCTATGTCCTCGTAGGAAGGGGTGGAGGAGATCGTGCGGGATCCGTTCGCTTGCCGGCAGAGCACGATGCCCTCCATGTGCTGGACCAGCGGCCACCACTTCATGGTCGCGCAGCGCCCCGAGTCAGTGACCACCATGTCGGAGCTCGAAGGGAATGCGCGGCTGATACCGGCCAGGCTGAGGTGCTCATCGCCGCTGGTGCTATAGCGATAGACGCCCGGCGGGGGTAGCCCTCCACCGGCCCCACCGGCCCTGTCCCCTTTGAAGATTTGGAGGGCAGCAGCAAGGTTGATCTTTGTGGTCGGGGTGCGGATCACGAAGTACCAGACCCCGGCCGCCGCCCCGACGAGGGCAACGACCAGACCGGCGACGACGCCGACGGCTACCCGGCCCTTCCGGCCCTTCCGGCCCTTCCGGCCCTTCTGCAGGTTTGCCCTTGATCCCACCGAAGGAGAACTCCAAACGTTCGTGTGACTCACGGTCCTCAGGGCGGACGGTGCAGGTGCCGAGAATGCCATCCACGCTCGCTTCGACTGCGGAGCTCGCCGGCCGACGTCGACCCCACCAGGCTACGGCGCTACGCGCTCTTCAGGTAGCGCTCTTCGGCGAACCGCTCGATCGTCTCGTCGGTGATCGGCTCGCCGCTCGTGGTGTGTCCGTACGTGTGCCTCTGTGTCATCGCTCGTCTCCGAAGAGCTCTTGGGCGATCGAGCGCCGAAGTCCCATCGAGTGGATCGCCTCGCTCGGTGTGGGCCCCCGGGGAGCTGGTGTTGTCTCGGCGCTCACGCGGGTCGCGACCTACGCCGGTGACCTCGACCTCGTCTCCGCCGATGCTGCCGTCTCGCAGCTGCAGCTCGCCCTCGAGGGGAACGTCGTCTACCTCGACGGCGGCTGGCAGTCCCTCGTAGATGGACTGGTGGCCGCCGCTGCGTCTGGCGGGGCGAGGGTTCTCGCGGGCGAGCGGGCGACGGTGCTCCAGGCCGGAACAGATGGCGCCTTCGATGTGCGCACGTCGGAAAGGACGCTACGGGCCGCCTCGGTCGTGGTCGCCGGCGGCAGCCCCGCGGCGGCGCGAGCACTGCTCCCCCATGCCCCCCCATGGGAGCTCGGCGCGCCAGCGACGGCAGCTTGCCTGGATCTCGGCCTGCGCCGGATGCCCGCCACCATGGTCGCCTACGGGCTCGACCAGCCGCTGTACTTTTCCACCCACAGCCCGAAGGCCCACCTCGCTCCAACCGGTGGGGCGGTTGCCCACGTCATGCGCTACGGCGCCCGGACCTCCTCCGAGGACAGAGCCCAGCTGTGGGCCCTCGCCCGGCGCTGCGGGCCTCCTCGCCGATGCCTCCCTCGCCAGCGGGGAGGCCGCCGGGAGAGCGGCTGCGGAACATGCGTTGCGCCGGCGAGTTGCCGGCGGTGCGATGCTGGGACGGTGAACGACGCCGCCGAGGTCTTTGCGACCGAGCGACCGCGGCTGCTCGGTCTCGCCTACCGCATCCTCGCCAGCTACGCCGACGCCGAGGACGTCGTACAAGAAGCCTGGATCCGCTGGCAGGGCGTCGACCACGAGACGATCGAGCGGCCTGCCGCCAGATCGCCACCAGGGCACGGCGTCGACTGCGCGAAGAACGCCCCGCACCAGCACAACGCCTCGACCCCGGGCTCCTTCGCAGACTCCTGGCTGCCGTCAGCGCCGGCGATCTCGACCAGACCCTCGACCTGCTCCACGCCGACGTCGTGCTCGTAAGCGACGGCGGTCCCGATCACCGAGCCGCCCGCCACCCCGTCGTCGGAGCAGACCGCGTGGCCCGCTTCGCCATCAACCTCGCCCGCCGCGGCGAGGTGACCGCCGTTCGAGAGGCGGCGATCAACGGGGCAGCCGGGCTCGTCGTCGAGATCGATGGCGGCATGCCCCTCGTCCTCACCGGCGAGCAGCGCGACGGCCGGATCACGCACATCTACCTGCTCCTCAACGACGAGAAGCTCAGCGGCCTCTCTGCCCATCCGGCCATCACGTGAGCAGTTGGCACGGGGAGCCGCCGCCCCGAGCTCATTCGTTGCTGATGTCGTGCCCCGACGGCAGATCGAGCAGCTGGGTGAACAGCGCGAACGCGCGGGTGGTTCCGGCAGTGTCGCCAGTCGCCAACAGGTCGAGCAGCAGACCCCTGGTCACTGCCAACCCGAGGCGGGCGAGCCCCTCGGCATCTTCCTCGTCGATCCCTGCATCGATCAACAATGCCCTCACGGGTGTGATCCATCCGTCGACCGCCTCTTCCAAGAAGCCCTCGGTACCGGGGCGACCCAAGAGCGCATGCGCGTAGAGCTCGAAGAACAGACGCTCCTGTGCTCTCAGGGACGGATCGGCCAGGTGATCCCACCGTCGGCGCGCGTCGGCGACCGACAGGGGAGCCATGCCGAGACTCTCACGTTCGCGCCGCTCCACCTCGCGCACGACGGCCACGATCAAACCCTCCCGAGACCCGAAGTGGTAGATGAGCATCCGATGGCTCGTGCCGATCGCCGCGGCGATCTCCCGGAGGCTCAGGTCCACGAGCCCCTTGTCCAATGCGTGCTCCACCGCGGCGTCGAGCAAGCGGTCCCGGGCTTGCGAGCTGGCCACGGCCAACTGTACCATATGGTACACGTACCATATGGTACATGGAGGAGGCACGCCACATGAGCCAGCTCTCAGTAGAAGCCGAGGGGACGACCCGAGCCGGACCCGAGGTCGTGTGGTCCCTCGTGGCCAACGCGAACACCTTTCCCCAGTGGGGCCCGTGGAAGGACGGGGGCTACCGGCCAGCTTCTCCTGGCCCGTCGCACGAGGGCTCAGTCCAGTGCTTCCGCTACGGTCGGCGCACGACGAGCGTCGAGCAGATCCTGGAGATCGACGAGCTCCGACGCGTCGCCTACACGGTGGTGAGCGGCATCCCGGTGAAGAACTACCGGGCGGAAGTGACCTTGACGCCAACTTCTACCGGTGGCACCTCGATCCACTGGGCCGCATCCTGGGACAAGACGCTCATGGGCAGCCTGGTGCGACGCAAGCTGGTCCAGCTCTACCCCGAAATCGTCGCCGCCCTGGTCGCCGCCGCCGATCAGCAGGCAGCTTCGAGCGGACGGCACTGACTCGGGACCAGAGCACAACACGGACCCAGACCTCGCCAGGCTACGAAGAACCGATCGTCTGGGTGGCCTCGTCCACGAGTACCGGCTGGCCGCTCGAGCTGGGCGGACGGGGTTCTCGGCACCCACACGCTGGGAGAAGACGACGAGCCGCCGTCACGCCGCGTTCCCACCTCGATGCTCGAGCCGTTCGGCGATCCAGACCTTGATGACCGACTGACGGGTCACCCCGAGGCGCTTGGCCTCTCGGTCGAGCTTCTCGATCATCCATGAAGGGAAGTCGACATTCACCCGCCGTTGCTCCAGGCCGGGGCGCCGCGCAGCGGGGAGGTCAAGGGCTGCCATCACGTCCTCGCCGGCATCGAAGCGCTCGTCGAACTCCTCAGTGCTCATCTTGCCCATAGATCTTCACCTCTTCGCTCCGTGAGCGCCGTACCGAGATGATCCGGACCCGCAGGTCACGGTAGGTGACCACCGCCGACCAATGGACCTCGCCGATGCGTGCGACAACCAGCCAGCGCGGCTCGCCAAGGGTGCGCGCCGGCACCTCGACGCGATCCGGGTCCTCCCACAGCTCCTGGGCCTGCAGGAAATCGATGCCATGCTTGGCCCGGTTCGTGGCGCTCTTCCCTGGGTCGAACTCGAACTCCACTTCATCATGGTATAGAAACTATACCTCCAAGGTGACAGTGCGTTCCTGATCTGCCCCAACGCTCGGTTGGGTGTCCTACTCCCAGCGGCTGGCAGTTGAAGGTCGCATGGCATGCCGGGGCGGGTGATAGCCGGGTTGGCCCAACGCCAGGTCTCCGCTCGACCCCGTCGGTGCCGTGAACGCCACCCACGGGATTAGACCTGGACTTGGTGACGCATGGACTCAGCTGCGGCGAACATCCGGCAGCAACCCGCTCGTTCCTCTACAGAGCATCTGCCGTATCCTTCAGTCGATCCGGCTCAACCGCCGTCGAGGACTCCACGTTCCTCCCACGGCAACCCTCGACGAAGCCCTCCGTACAGCCAGAATAGCCACAGCCGGCCGGGTCGGTACGGTCGATCACGTTTCGGGTGACCTCCTCGGGGTCGTCGACGACACGATGACCACCGCCCCCGTCGGAGGGCAATTGGGCCAGGGTGGCCCCCAGGACCTCCAAGTGATCGGCCACCGTGTTGGCCCTGCGTTCCCGCTCGCAGCAGCGCCGAGAGGCACTCGCTGGTGGCATCGGCGAAGCAGAACATGCGGCGGAAGCCGAACCCGCCCTTGTAGGTGGGGACGGTTGTCGACTTTGTGTCCGAGTAGATCTCGACGAGCGACGCGTCGAGGTCGAGGGCGACCGGTCCCTTCTTGGTGGCGCCGGCGCGGGCGCGGGCCAGACCTTCTCGCGCACGGTCGAGTGATGAGTGCCCTCATGTCAGCGCAGCGAGGGTCTCCTCGAGTCGGCGGACCAGGTGACCCCGCCAGCCGCCGCCGAGGAGGCGGCGGGTCGCCTGCTGGCCGGGGTCGTCCTCGTCGAAGCCGTCGTGGGCGAGGAACAGGCGCGTGCCGGCGCCTTCGGGGACGAGCCGCCAGGTGACGGTGCTGTCGATCCCACCGACGACCCAGCTGATGCGGAGAAGTCGGGGGGTTCGAGGGCCAAGACCTCGCAGTGCACGATCCCGTCGAAGCCCTGGGCGGGGACCGGATCGGTACGGAAGGTGAAGCGATGTCCGACTTCGGCTCGGAAATCGTTCGGCATCAGCCAGGAGGCCGGCAGGTCGGGAACGGTGAGCGAACGCCACACCTTTGCCGGGGGATGCGGGAGGAAAGCGCCGGTCTCGATGGCGTTGGTCACGGCTCGCCGTCCAGCACGTCACGCAGCGCAGCGAGCCGCTCCTGCCAGAACCGCTCGTAATGGACCGTCCATGCACGGACCTCCCGGAGCGGGGCGGGGTTCAGTCGGTAGCGGTGCTCGCGGCCAACCCGTTCCTCGGTGACCAGCTCAGCGGTCTTGAGGACTCGGAGGTGCTGGGAGATCGCAGGCCGGCTGATGGAGAAGTCGGCGGCGAGGTCGCGAACGGGCGTCGGCCCCTCCACCAACGCGTCGAGCAGGGCGCGCCGCACCGGGCTGGCGATGGCGACGAACACGTCGGTGCTCACGGTGCCGGTCGCCTCACGCACCGGCGGTCTCTTGGAGCACGATACCGTTGCCGTCGGGATCATCGAAGGTCACGAACCGCCCCCACGGCTGCTCCTTGATCCCCCCTTCGATGACGACTCCCTTAGCCCGAACTTACGTCCCCGGACCCTGCAGATAGCCCCTCCCAGCAGCCTTGATGGAGTATTCTGACCCGATAATGTAGACACTAAGAAGCTTGACATTCCGCCACGGGACCGATAGAATGTTTCTATGCCTAGG
>JAJYWG010000135.1 GCA_021791615.1 Actinomycetes bacterium | reverse complement strand
TCCCTCGCGTTCAGGGACTCCACATCCTCCTGCTATCGGGCTTCGCCGGCGAACCTCAGCGAGATCGGTGCACAAAGAGCGTCGCCGATCACCGCCAGGACGTGATCAGGAAGTCATGCCGCTAACAACCCTCCGCGGGTGTTGGGGTTGATCGGTTGTTGTAGTCGGTCGTGTTGATCGGGGTCAAGCATTCGGTCGGGTGTTGCCCGGCCGACGGCATCGGTTGAGGACTGCGGACTGCTCGAGGGCGACGATCACGCCTTCACCGCCTCGGCCAGGGCCTGGTGCTCGCGCATGCGCCACGATGGTCCCTTGATGTTGAACACGACGGCGCGGTGCATGAGGCGGTCCAAGATCGCGGTGGTTCTATTGCCGTCAGACAAGAAGGTCCCGGTAGACGGGCATCTCCTGTGTCGTGGACGTAGCCGACACAGCTATCGGTCCGCTGCGCGAGCGGCGTCCAAGCGCCCGCCGGTGCCAGTCCGGCGATTGAGCTCGCTCATCAGTTCCCGGTTCATGGCCCGCGCCGCGTGGAGCGTCTCGACGAGCTCGCGGCTCTCGGCCTCGAGCTGTCCGATGCGGTCGCGCTGTCGGTGGTTCTCAGCTTCCAGCTCCGCCGCTCGCTGCTCCACCTCATCGAGGACCGGAACAAGCGCCCGGCCGCGCGCGATGTCGGCGTCGGCGCCAAGTTGACGAGCCAGTCGTTCGCTCAGGAGCGAGACCTCCTCGCTCAGGCGCCGGACATGCTCCTTGGCGTTGGCGAGCTCGGCGCGCAGGCTCTGCACCGTGACGAGGGAGCGGGTCGGGAGCTGCCAGGCCCGGTCCCGACCGGCCTGGCGCTGGCGGTCGCGGGCTGCGGCGATCCGACTCGCCAAAGCGGTGTCGGCGTAGAGGAGGGAGACCGACACCCCCGCTCTCCGGGCCACCGCCGGGAAGCTGATCGGATCGCTTTCCGACTCCATGGCGGCGACGGCGTCGAGCGCCCGCTGACGCTTGACACGGCCGTCCTGACGTCGGGCGCGCCGCAATACGTCGCTGTTGTCAGCCACGATCCCTCCTGCGCCGGCCGAAGGCGACAGGCACAGACTGGCGCGCCTTGCGCAAGGTCGCTGAGGCCTCCTCGATCGCCGCCCGCCCGTCGTCCGCGAGCTCGCCGAGCAGCGACTCGTGGGTGCGGATGTGGCCGACGATGACCTCGAGCTGGTGTCCCACGTGGGCGACCGCCCAGTCCGCCGCGCCGGCGGCCAGCATGGCCTCGCGCTCTTTGCGCAGCTCGTCGGCGTAGGCGTGCAGCTCGGGCAGGTAGGAGGGGTCGGACTCGAAGTGCGCGCAGCCCGCGCACTGGTAGCGAATGGGGCACGCTTGCCCGCCGGCGCGGACGTTGGTGGGCTCGGAGCACTTGCCCATCGGCACCGCCACGAACGCCAGCGACTCCCGAAGGTACGTCGTCGCCGACGGCGTGCCCTCGACCGGGCGGGTGAGCCCCCGGTTGTCCACCGTGTGGCGCGCCAAGAGCTCCATGGCCGCCCGCTTGCGGACGTCGCCGACGCGGTAGTACCCGAGCGTCGTGGAGAGGGACCGGTGGTCCATCAAATCCCGTAGCACTGAAAATGGTGCAACACCTTGGTCTGCCATGGTCTGGGCGTAGGTGTGGCGGAAGGCGTGGGGCTGGATGGCGCTTTGGTCGAAGGGGACCGGGTTGCCCTCTTCGTCGAGGGGGCCGGCGTCGATCGCGGGGATCTGCTCGATCCAGGCGCGCAGCCAGGCGTTGATGAGATTGGTCTTCATGTGGTTGATGCCGTCCCCGTTCTTGTGCGGTCGGGGCAGCAGCCACAGACGCTCTGGTGCGGTGTCGGGGAACCGGGAGCGCACCCAGGCTTGCTGGGCTCGGATCGCGGCCACGAGCGCAGAGTCGGCGAGGGGCAGACGCCGCCCCATCCTGCCGGCCTTGTGGTTGTCGTAGACCAAGACGTCCTTGCCATGCTCGTCGACTTCGAGGCAAGAGAGCCGCAGGCTCGCCACCTCGCCCACCCGCCGTCCGGTGCCCTTCAAGAGCTGGTAGACGAGCACCGCGACCGATCCGGCGTGCTGGCCCAAGGCGCCGAGCGTGGGGATCCGTGCCGGGCCGGTGGCGCCGGGGACCTGGGCGAGCAGATCGAGGTGGGCGTCCAGCTGAGCGACGACGGCAGCGGGCAGCGCCCGCCCCGGCGGCTCCTCGGTTGCCCTTGGCGCCCGGTCGCCCCGGCGGAAGGCGAAGGTGGGCCTCAGGTCCCCGAGCAGGCCGAGCTCTCGGGCCTCGCGCAGGATGAGGCCCGACTCTTCGACAAGAGCAGCCCGCGCCTTGGCGCCCCAGGGTCGGTCCTTGTCGGGGAACTCGGGAGCCCGCACCCGGGCGAGCACGCGCTCGATGTCGGCCCGTCCGAGCGCACCGGGGTCCTCGCCGCCCCCCGGTCCAGCCGCCAGGATGGCCGAGAACATCGACAGCGAGCCGACCCGGTGAGCGAGCGCCCCGTCACCGACCCGTCCCATGGTGGCCGTCGCCCAGCCCTTGGCCGCCTCGCGCAGCCACGGCTGGCGGATGGAACGAAAGTCGAGCCGCTTGCGCCCGGGACGACCGAAGAGCCGCAGGTCCCAGACGTCCTTTTCCCGCTCGGCCTCTGGATCGGCATAGGCGAGGGTGACGACGTCGACGGCGAAGCGAGCGAAGCGCACGTGGCCCTTGTCTCCGATGCCGTCGAGGAGCCCAAGATCGAACTCGGTGACCGAACGCACGCCTGCGGCGCGCAGCTGGTCGATCCACGGGCGCATCCCGCCGGTGATCACGCTCACCTGCTCGGCCGCCCGGCAGCCGATGGCGTAGAGAAGCTCCAGGCGGACGAGCTCGGGGAGGCCGCGCACGCTGAGCACTCGGCTGTTGACGGGCTGGCGCACCGCGGCCGTCCACTTGGTGAAGGCCTTCCCGCCGGGACGGCCCTCGGCTCGCCAGATCTGGGCGTGGGGCACGCACAGGCCGTTGATCGGCTCGTTGGCCGGACGGTAGCAACAGGCCGCCGCGCACGGGCCGAGGTCGGACAGCGGCACCGCAGCGGCGAGGAACGCTTCGAAGGAACGGCCCTTCCTTCGTTGCTTCCACCAGTTGACGCCGTGGCTCTGGCACAGCTGGAAGCGGCCCATGGCGGGTCGAGGGCAGCCCTGTCCGTCCGGACCCACAACGGCGCAGGGCTGGTCGGTGCCGCGGCGCCGGGTGAAGACGGCCGGTTGACCGCTCATCGCCCACGCGTCGAGGTCTCCCGACCCCGACGCGTCGAACTGACGCCGGTGCCGGAGGCAGAGCAAGTCCGACCCGTAGCGATCGCTCGGGCACCCCTCGACCACGCAGCGCAACAGACGGCTCAGGCGGCCACCGGGGAGCGGCAGGAGCAGCTGGCGCTCGGGGTCCCACTCGCCCGCCAGCCAGTCCTCGCCCATGAGGGAGTGAAGCCGCTCGATGCGCCAGTCGAGGGGCGCCGGTGCAGGCGCGGCGACGGCGATCGCGAGGTTGGGGTGCGCGGTCATGACCCCGTGTGCTCCGTTCGGGCCTGCCCGTCGACAGCGGCGCGCATGTCGGACCACCGGGCGTGGAGGTAGACGTGGGTGGAGCTGACCGAGGCGTGGCCCAACAGCTCCTTGACGAGCGCCGGGTCCTTGGTCAACAGCGCGACCTCCGAGGCGAAGCTGTGGCGCAGCATGTGCGGTCGAGCCCGGAAGCCGACCTTGGCGGACAGCCGCACGAACAGCCGGTCGACCGCGCCGCAGCTCATCGCGTGCCCGATCGGGGCCCGCCACAGGTTCACGAACAGGTAGTCGCTCTCGGCAGCCTCGGCCACCGCGTCACGCTCGAAGCGGTAGGCGTCGTGGCAGGCGACAAAGGCCTTGGTGACCGGCACCACCCGGGGCCAGATCGACTTGGCCAGCGCCCCGTTGTCGTTGTCCTCCCGCCGCACGACATGGAGGTGGGCGCCTTCGACCGGACAGCCGAGGTGGGTGGCAGAGGGAACCAGGTGCAGGTCGGTGAGGCGCAACCCGCACAGCTCGGCTACCCGCAGGCCGCTCGCGTAGAGGGCCTCAACGATGAACCGGTCCCTTCGGTTCGAGCACGCGTCGACCAACGCGCCGACCTCGTCGCAGGTGAGCGTGTCGGGTGGCCGCTGCACTCGGCGTCGGCGCACCACTCGGCGATCGACGACCGGCCGGCCGGCACGCTCGCCGCGGTCCCAGCCCGAAGGAGCGAAAGCGAGCTCGGTGCGGAAGCTGAGACGCTCCGCCACCGCCGGCTCGCACCAGCCCCGCGAGGCGCAGAAGCGCACGAACTCGACGACAGCGGCGAGGATCCCCTCCACCGTCCCTGCGGATCGGGCCGGTCCCAGCCCCACGACGTTGGGATCGGCCGCCCGCCGGCGATGCCGGCCGGGACGGTGCTTGCGCGACGGCGTGCGCTCGAGCCACCGGGCGAAGCGAGCGAGCCCGTCGACCGTCGGCGCCACCGGGTCCGCCCCGGCGGCGGCTGCCCACGTGAGATACAGGGCCAGCCGCCCGGCATACGTCTGAGCCGTGCCGACGGAGCGGCCCTGGGCATCGAGGAGCACCCGCAGCCAGGTCGCCGCCTTCTCGTGCTCCACGTAGGCGTCGTCGACGACCGTCCAGCCGACTCTGCCGTCGGCCGGTGACACCGTGCGCTGCGCCCAGAACTCCACGGCGGGTCACCGTAGGTGGAGGGTGTGACAGACACCCCAACAGATGGATTCCACGACAGGGACGACCACCCTTCCCACGCGTGTCGTGGGGACCCAGCGCCACCCCAATAGAACAGAGGCGACGACGGCGTCGCCGAACACCTCCCCCCACGCCGGCAACCCCCTGTTGGTCGTGGCCAGCGTGGGATGGCCGTTCTCATAGCGGGCGTTGATCACGTTGAAGAACAGGCCGGCGCCCTCGGCTGCGACCGGCAGCAGCCCGACGTCGTCGACCACGAGCACGGTGGGTGCGGTGTAGGTCCTGAGCTTGTGAACGAGGTTCCCCTCGCGCTGGGCCGAGAGGAGCTGGCGCACCATGTCTGCCCCCGTCGTGAAGTAGCCGCGGTAGCCGGCCTCGACCGCCAGGGTGGCCAAGGCCACGGCCAGATGGGTCTTGCCGCACCCGGGCTGGCCGAGCCACACGATGGGGCGGCGCTCCTCGATGAAGCGCAGCGTGGCCAGGTCCTCCACCAGCTTTCTGTCGATCGAGGGCTGGAAGGTGAAGTCGAAGTCTTCGATGGTCCGGCGGAACGGGAACCGGGCGTAGCGCAGCCGGGCGGCCAGGCGCCGGTTCATCGTCGCCGCCGCCTGGGTGGCCACCACCTTTGCCAGGTACTCGACGTGGCTCCAGCCCGCCTCCTTGGCCTCGTCGGCGAGCGGCGCGAAGCACTCGGCCGCCTGGGGCCACTGGAGGCAGTCGAGGTCGGCCTTCAGCTGCTCGTAGACGCCGGTCACGACAGCGCCCCGTAGCGGGCGGCGAGGTCGGGGACCTCCACGTCGTAGCCGGCGTAGGGGTCGGCCGGGCGGTGCTCGGGCACCCCGGTCCTGACCAGGCGCAAGGCCGGCCGGGTGCGGCCCAGGGCGGCGGCTTCTGCGGCCTTTCGGTGCTCGGGGTCCCAGACGTCGGGCGACCCTGACGGGGCGATGGTGTGGCGCCCGACGTCCAGGCCCGCCCAGGTGATGGCGAGCTCGCCTTGGTCGACCTCTTCCCGGCAGGCCACCTTCTGGCCGATGGCCCCCGGTGTCACCGAGTAGCGCACGCCCTTCCAGTGGATGAGCGGGACGGCGAGATGCACCCGGCGGGGCTCGGCGTAGGCGGTGTCGTAGCGGCGAGAGGGAAGGGGCGAAAGGAACCGGCGCTCGACGACCAGGCGCTCGGCCGGGGTCTCGCCGGTCACAGAGTGCACCCGGCCGTTCACCCGCTCGGCCAACCATGCCTGTGCCAGGCGGTTGAGCTCGGCGATGGACGACGGCGGCCCCAAGACCGCCAGCTCTTCGAGGAACGACGCCTCGAGACCGAAGAAGGGCCGCTCGATCTTGCCCTTGCGCTTGGCGTCTTTGGCCTGGCACGCCGTGATCTCGGTGCCATGGTGGCTGGCGAAGTCGACCGTGGGCGGATGGAGGTTGAACCGCTTGCCCTGGGAGGTCCCGAGCGCCCCCATCCGGTCGGTGCGGGCCACCCTGGGGACGCCGCCGGCGTCTTCGAACGCCCGGACGAGGCCCTCCATCGTGTGCTCTTTGTCCACAGACGTCGTGAACCACCAGAACAGGTGCCGGCTCCAGCACAACACCGTGCCGAAGCACCACAGCACCTCAGAGAGGCCGAACTGGCGGCCACGCACAGAGCAGTCCGAGAAGTCGAACTGGCACTCTTCGCCCGGGGCGGTCTCGATCGGGACCGAGACCTGGGGAGCGACCCGAAAGCGCGGGCCGCGCCGGGCGCGCACGTGGCGCACCACGGAGGGATACGAGCCCGGGTAGCCCTCGGCCCTGATGATCTCGAACACGCTCGTCGAAAGCAGCTTGGAGGGCGGGGTGATCAGCTGGTCGATGCGCCTGGCCCAGCGGTCGTCGACCACCCGCGATGCCGGGCTCACGCTCCTCTTGGGCGGCGGCCCGCCCTGCTTCAGCCACTTGGAGACCGTGGCCGGGTGATAGCCGACCTCGCCGGCGATCTCGGTGATGCTCCAGCCCTGGCGCTTCAGCTCCAGCACTCGTTGCACGTACTCCTCCTGGGTCATCATGGCGGTGGTCCCTCCGGTGCTCGGTTGCTTGGCGCTTCCGAGGCTGGAGGGGCTGCCACCGCCTGTGGTGGATGCCCGTGGAGAGCGCTACCGGGTCAGCTCACCGGCGCGAGTTCTGTTGATCGCCGATCGCGGGTTCTAGTGACCGTCCACAGCTCCACTCAGGTGTTCAATGTCGCTTGCCAGTCCGATGGGACCACCCCGTTGCCAGGCGGACTCCAGCCATCGTCGCAACACGAGACCGACGGGACGCACTGTAGAGCGGTCAACGAAGGTGGTCGAACAGCACGCGTGCGACGCTTTGATCTGACTCGGCCGACCAGGCGCGTGCCACGGCGTTCAGTGCCATGACGCACCCAAGAAGCAGGGTCGTGCCACCGTGCTCGGAGACGAGGAATCCGAGAGTCGCCAATGCGTCTCCTCGGCGTGCGAGCGTGACGATCTGAACTGCGGCCCGTTCGGCGTCGTCGCCGGCGGAGGGAAGACCGTGGGCGTCAGGGAGGTCGGCCGCCGTGCCGGGCATCGTCGAGAGCCAGTCATCGAGAAGCCCGAGGCTGACGCCGATGCATGCGCTGACGGTCGGCTCGGCGCCGCCACCTGCCTCTGCAGGCAGACGTGCGAGAACCCTGCGACCGGCCTCGCTCTCGCCGGCGGCGAACGCGTCGACGGCTTCCCGAAGTCTCGACGCGGCGAGAGACCGCGCTGCTCCGACCGGGGTGAAGCGTGCGAGGTTGATGCGTTCCGCCGCTCGGTTCAGCGCCTCTTGCAGTCTCTGCGGATCGCAGCGCTCGAGGTTGTCGAGGTCGATGCCGTCATCGGCGAGCAACGGGACGATCTCGGCAAGGACCTCGGCGCCAAGGCCGGGGCGGAGCTCAACGTCGGGCGGCACGGAGGTTCGCCGGCGAGCGCGCTTCGCCATCGCTTCATGTTCTCAGCCCCGTCCGTCCGAGCGCGTTCAGTTCCTGAGCGATGCCGACAGCCGCTCGGCGGGGCTCTGCCACGAAAGGACCTTGCGAGGTCGGGCGTTCACCTCGGCGGCAACCGCAGCGAGGTCTTCTGGGCCATAGACGCGAAGGTCGGTGCCCTTAGGGAAATACTGCCGGAGCAGCCCATTCGTGTTCTCGTTCGTCGGCCGCTGCCAGGGCGAATGCGCGTCGCAGAAGAAGACCGGCATGGACAGCGCGGCGGCGATCTCTGCGTGCAGTGCCATCTCCTTTCCCTGATCCCAGGTGAGCGAGCGGCGAAGCTCGGGAGGAAGTCGCTCCATCTGGGCGACGAGGGCGTCTCTCAGCACCTCGGCGCTGTGGCGAGGGCCAGGGAGATGGATCAGCAGCGTGAAGCGGCTCGCGCGCTCGACGAGCGTCCCGATCGCCGAGCGGTTGTGCGCACCCACGATCAGATCGCCTTCCCAGTGGCCCGGAACGCGCCGGTCGTCCGCCTCCTTCGGGCGCTCGGCGATCATGGTCATCCTGACGAGCGAGCCGGCGTTGCGCACCTCCGCGCGCCGGCGAGGGCGGCGCCGCCGGCGTCTCGTGCGCAACACGGCGGGAAGCTCGCGGCACAGTCCTCCGAGCTCTGTGCGGTAGACGGCCTGGTAGATCGTCTCGGGGGCGAGGTGATACTCACGCTGCTCGACAAAGTGTTCGCGCAAGGCGCGGGCGATCTGCTCGGGGCTCCAGCGCTTCTTCAGTCGCTCCTCGACAAAGGAACGCAACGTCGCGTCGTTGCGCAGCTTTCCGCGGCCCGGACGAGCGCGTCGTCTCGTCGCCGCTCGATGTGCGGCAAAGGGACGATAGGCGGCGGTCCCCTCATCGCGATTACGCCGCAGCTCCCGCGAGATCGTCGACGGACTCCGCCCGAGCTCACGTGCGATCTGGCGAACCCCGGCACCCTGGGCGGCGAGATCGGCGATCCTCACGCGCTCGTTCTCGGACAGATAGCGCGCCGAGATCGTCTTCTCCCCTTGGGTGAACACGCTCGGATACTGGTGCACGACACCGTGGGACGTGGTGATGGTCCGGCCGTGTCTCCAGCGCATGCCCGTCTTGCGGTTGATGCCGACCCGCCGACTCGCCTCCGAGATCGAGATGCCGTCATGGACCAGCCGAACGAACTCTTGGCGCTTCTCGGCCTGCGGCTCAGATCCGGGCCTTCCGCGTCCTGCCATCGACACCTCTCACGCGCTTGGGTGTTGCGACGATGGCTGGAGTCCGCCCCAGCAGCATGGGACCACCTCGGGACCACCACCACCCGGCTGCGGCGATGATCCCGGCTGGTCCCGGTCCTGTCAACTCCGCCGGCGTCCCCGACGAGGCGGCGGTTCCTCGTCCGGCCGAGTGGTGAGCTTCGGCTTCTCTCGCTTGCGGTAGGACTCGCCCTCGATGACGAGCTCCCACGCCGCGCTCGTGACCCGGTCGATGGCGGACTGGGCGAGCAACGGGTCGGCCATCACCGCCAGCCACTCGCTCGTGTCCCGGTTGGAAGTGAACGTGGTGGCCGCCCGGCGGTGCCGCTCGACCACGAGGTCGTAGAAGTCCGACGGGCCGAGCGCGT
>JAJYWG010000375.1 GCA_021791615.1 Actinomycetes bacterium | reverse complement strand
TGAACGATCAGCCATGCAGTCGACGGGGCGACCTCCAACGGCCACGCACCCGGATCGAGCAACGCCTCCTGGCCCTGAGTGTCGCCACGGTGCTCGTGCTCGTGATCCCGGAACTCCGAGCGGCAGTGGTCGAGCCGGCAATCGGCGTGGTGACGTTGGTCGTGGTGCTCAGCCTCGTTGGTGTGCTTGCTCTCGCCCTCGGCTGGCGGGTGGTTCGCCGCCACCCGGTGGCTGACCTGGTCGTCGGGACCTGGCTCCTGCGTCGTCACGAGCGGCGCCGCCAGCAGATCGTGGACGCCCGGAGCTGGCCCGAGACACGCCAGCCCTATGGGGCCAGGACCTGGGAGACGGGCACACGAAGACAGGGCTGGTAGACGGGCCGGCGGAGCCCGACCCTCCACCTCCTTCGTCACGCGTGGAGCGATGCTGGCCTCATGACGGCCATCGAGTGCCCACGCTGCGAGACGACGTTCGAGACGAAGGCCACGACGGCGACGCGGTGCCGGTCGTGTCGGAGCGTGGTGCACGTGGGAGCTGGGCGATCCGGAGCACGTCGAAGCCCGAGCGCCCAGGACTCTTCGACCACAGTGTGGAGCACGGAGGCGACAGACGGTGGGAGCAGCGTCCTGCTGCTCGCCGCGGGACTGGTGTTCCTTGCCCTCGTGGGCTACGGCATCTACCACTACGTGAGAGAACGGTGGCAGATGGTGACCGAGCAGGTCCCCGACGCACCGTTGCCTCCCTACGACCTTTCCTGACGCTCACGCAGGGCACCCGACGCACACGTCGGCGCCCACGTCAGCCTCTGACGCCCGCTCGTAGCTTGACGTCTTGCCGAAGCCGTACGGCGCCCACAGGGCCACACGGGCGCCTCTCGTCGGCACGTCGGGGGACGGGTCTCACTCGGCCGTGGCATCGCCGCTGCTCGTCGGGGTGCCCGTCGCTGCCCGAGGGGTGCACGGCCGCCCCCCCTGCATGCTGCAGCCCCACGGAGACATTCAGCCCGGTCGCCCGGCCGACTTCTCGGGTCAAGCCGTTGACCAGGACTTGTCCGCGATAGCGGCCACTTCGGGTCGTCTGTCCACCTATCGCTCTCGTCGCGGGTGAGCCGTAGACACTCGTATTCGAACTTCCCCGACGTGCGGAAACGACTAGACGTGTTCGAATCGTGCCGATGGCCGTAGGTGGGTGCCGGGGGACTTGCGGCGGTGGCTATCGCTTCTCGGACGGCGAGGCCGGCCGAACAGGCGGCTTCTGGCCCTTCTCGATGTAGCCGATGAGATCCTTGTTCGGCCGGAAAGGAGGCGGCTCAGGCCGGCTCTTCGCGGGCCGCGGGGCTGGCGCGCTCTGAGGCGCCTTCTCGTCAGCCATGCAACCGACCTCCCATGGCCGTCAGTATACCGGTGACGACCAGGGCGGCAGCGATGGCCAGGCAGCCGACGGCCGCCCGAACTCGCCATCCCTTCTGCCTCACCAGCGTCGCGGCCTCCTTCACCATCTCGATCTGGGTGTCCAGCAACTCCAGGCGCGTCTCCGCCTCAGACGCGGTGAGGTTGGCCTGCCGGAGTCGCTCGACCTCCAGCACGGGATAGCGACGCGGGAGGAACGCCCACGCCGCGAGGACGGCGGCGACAACGGCGACGGCGAGTCCAACCTCGAAGACCACCTTGCCCGCCACGGCAACCTGCGCCGTAGCACCGAGACCCACCAGCACACCAGCGAACCCCAGGACGACGCCAGCCTTGCCATCGAGACTCTCGGCGTGCGCGTTCATCGTCTCGCGCTCTGCAGCAACCTGCGCGAGAACGATGACCAGCGAGGGGAGCTGCTGATCGTCGTCCACCCCGACGAGGGTACGAGGTCGCTGTGTCAGCCCTCGAGGGACGCCAGGAAGTCCAGTGCCGATCTGCCTGGGAAGTTCGAATCCGCTACGGCTGACCGAACACGCACGGCGATGACCAGCGGAAAGACTTGCGGATTCGCGGGTGGGCCGTAGACACCCGTGTCCAGGCCGTAGACACCCGTATTCGAACCTACTGGACGTGCGAAAACGCCTCCAAGCGCTCGTGTCCGCAGCGTGATCGACGCCGCGAGGGGCGATGCACCGCCAACCAAATGCACGAGGGCGTCCCTCCCTGCGTCCTTCGGTTTCGGACGTTCGACCGACCATGAGTGGCGGTTCGCCTATCAGCAGCCGGGCGAGAGTCTCCCGGGTGGACGGTTCAACCAGACCGTGATCGCCTCCCTGTCCGACGCGGCTCGGTCCTCGTTGTCGCGGGTCACGTCGATGCCGAGCGCCTCTGACACAACGCCCGTGAGCAGCGGGGCCTTGAGCGGCTCTGGTTCGCCGAAGACGTCGCGGAGCCACAGCGTCCGCTCGCTGCTCCAGTAGCGCAGCATGGTGGCTCCGCGATGGCCGAGGTCGCTCACGAATCCCTCGGTCGTGATGAAACCGGCCCAGCTCAGGTGCACGCCGTCGTACTCACTGGAGACCGCGTCCCAGTCGGGTAGGACGTGGCGATCGACCACGGTCCGCACTCCGTGTTGTGCAGGTATCGCGGCGAGATGGGCCACGTCCCTCTTGTGCTGGTTAGGCCCAGGAAGCTCCCATCCCGCGTGGGGTTCGGTCGCCACCCTCGGAAAGGTCTCGACGAGACGGACCCAGTCGGCCGGGTGGTCGACGTTCCAGACGCGTGCACCGGGGTTGATCGGCATGCGCCACCTGGAGATCGGGCCCGGGAACATCTCCCATGCAGCCACCAGGTCATCGTGGATATCTCCGGCGGGGGCACTGACGGTCCAGAAACCCGACCACGTGAACTCGCCGTTGCCGTAGACACGGGAGAAGTCGACGAACCCTGGGACGGGCGTCATCCCGGGCTCGCGTCCGCCGAGCCAGTGTTCCTGGACGTCCATCGGGCCGGTCAGCGACTCGCGGAATCGCTGCCAGAGCGCCTCGGCAAGGGGGCGCCTTGCCGAGGCGAGTTCGTATGCGAGGGCAAGGCTGTCGGGTGCGCCGCCGGTCCATGGCCCCGCGAGCTGATCGGCAGCATCGAGGGCCGTGTGGAGGAGCTGCTCGACCGCCATCGTCCCCACCGTCGCGACGGCCCGCTCAACCGATTCAGAATCGCTGTCCGTGAGCGCGTCGAACGGGCAGTACATCCCTCGCTCGGCAAATTCGAGCCGATCGAGAAGCGCGACTCCAACGGGGGCAGCCAGGATGTCATCGACCACGGGCACCATCTCGCCCATGATGACCGAGAGGCGCTCGCTTCGTCCACGTGACTCCATGTCGGAGGACGCTCGCCGGCTCGGGAGGAGCGACCTGTATTCGGTGGCCGAGCTGGCCACCCCGGGCACACCTACTGGTGGACCGCTCGGCGGCCGGCCCGCCGCGTATGTGAAGAGCCAACGCAATTGAGAGCTCACCCGGCCGCTCGGCCTGGGCCTCGAGGGAGTAGGGCTGATGATCCTCGTCGGTCGAGATCCGGGTGTAGGTGGGGACTCTCACGGTCGGGCTCTTCTTGGCAGTAGGGACGCCAAGGACAGGCGGCGGTCCGGGTGGTCGCTGTCGACGACGACGGCCAAGTCCACTTCACGACTCTGCCGGGCTCGGTCGAGAAGAACCGCCATCTCCTCGGAAGCACCCCTTTCTGTCAGCATGGCCTGAGACAACCGCAGTCGCTTCCATCCCTCAAGGGCGAGACGGATCAGGTAGACAGTGATGACCCTGATCGCCCGGGAGATCGCCGTTCGCGTCAAGCGCCAGGCCACGGATCCCGTCCGGCCCCTTCAGGCCGGTCCTGTCCAGTAGCTTGATCTGGTGCGCCGTTGCCTCATCAACTGGGACTATGGGTCCTCCGGGATCTGGCTGCTCCCCAGCGAGCCGAACGCCTGCCAGCCGTCGCTCGGACGCGTCCTCTCCCCTGCCCTTCACGAGGACCTCAAGCGATGGAACGAGTGGGCTGAGCGGCTCTTCAACGGGCGAGTGATCGAGCCAGACCAGGAGCAAGTGACGCGCTGGGAAGCCATGAAGCTCGATCTGGCCGAACGCGCACAAGCTGAGCTCGGTGAGGAGTGGGAAGTCCTCTACCAAGACGCGGGCGCGTGGACCTGGGTGCGCCGATCGAACGTTGACCGCCCGTAGAGCCAAGGGGATGCACCACGGTGCAGGGTGAAGATGATCCATCCCTGGTCGTCCTCGAAGGACATGAACCGGATGGCACCACGTGGTCGGTCGACGTCCGGCCTGACCCCACCTGTGACGACGGGCTCTACACCTTCGTGCGCCGGACCGCCTTCGACGGGCGTTCAGCGCGGTCGGGGATGGGCGGACCGAAGCTGTACAACGACAACGTCGTGAACGTCTGGGCGGGCAGGAGCGACGGCACTCCGCCGTTCATTCTGATTCGTGGGGTTCCCTCGATCGACGAGGCCACGGTGCTCACGAATGGAGGCAGGACCGTCCAGGTCACGCTCTCGCCGGAGATCGAGGAGTTCGGGCTGCGCTTCGGTGCGGCGGCACTCCCGGAAGACGATCCGCCCGAGATCCTCACCGTGCGACTCGGTGACGGACGCGTCATCCAGGGAAGGGTCCCGTGGCCGAGACGTCCGCCGACTTCCTGATTCGTCGCCCCTGAACCCCATGCCCTTCCTTCGTCGCATCGACGATCACGGCGCGAACTTTCTGATTTTGCCGGCCGCGTGTAGCGGGTTCAGGCTGACCACCGCGGCATAGAGCCACCCGAACTCGATCGCGTAGTTCGGTGCGTCGTCTCCGGCGACACTGCGCGCGGCCTCTTGAACGCGAGCCGGGTTCTCCAACCTCGCTGCCAATTCCTGGAGCTCGCCGTCCTTCATCGTTGGGGACTGCCGTTCAGCTGGGACGTGCTGCCCGGCTGCCTTCGCCATGAGCCTCGCCTCGTAGGCGCGCTGGCGGCAGGACGGCCGGCAGAAGCCTGGCCGCGGCCCACGACGGCGTGGACAGCTCGGTCAGCCGCAGCCGGAGGGCCATCGGGCTGGGCGATGCGGTCGAACTGGCTGGCGCAGTGGCGCTCCGACCACGAGCTCCCGCTTCGCTCGCAATGCGCAACAGCGCGA
Source organism: Actinomycetes bacterium (assembly GCA_021791615.1). The sequence continues at coordinate 4,267 of JAJYWG010000375.1, read as the reverse complement.
AAGCGAGGCCCTGAGCTGGGTTTCTCGGTCGAGAAAGACTCTTCGAAGACCCCTTGACTTCGCGTGCGGACCGAGGTCTCATCTCCGCTCCCTGGCACGCTTGTCCGGTCGTGGGCAACGCCCATGACGAACCTGAACCCCCCGATACCACTGGTCGTCCGACCGCGCACTGTCGCGCTCGGCGCGCCGAACGGCTGCCCTGCTCACGCTCACGGTCGCTCGCTCGCGGAGCTGCTGGTCAGGCGACTTTTCTACCGCATTTGTTCAATTTCGGCCCGTTTCCCCTTGTTCTTCTACGGAGGCCCTTGTCCAAGGAGGCTCATGCGACACCAGCGCCACGTGTCCCGATGCCATCAGCACACTGCCGCCCGACGCTGTCGAGCCCACCGCCGTGGTGGACCGGATGGTCAGGAGCGTGTGCCCCGCCCGGGGAGGTCCCGGCCCAGTCGGAAGCGGGAGACCTCGCGGATCGCTCTACTTCCGATCCGCGAGCCTCGCGGGCGTGAAGGCGCCGGTCACGCGGGCAGTCCCGCTGTCTCGAAGGACCCCGACCGTAGGGGAAGGCTGGCAGTCAAGCTTCTCCGCCTACTCGGCGGGCGGCGATGAACGGGGGCCGCACGGCAGCGACGAGGATCGATCGGCTCTGCGGCATCGACCACGGCATCCTCGGACTGCTCCGGCTCCACCGGGTGCTCACCACGCCACAGCTGATCACGCTCACCCGTCGTCCGGAACGGACCATCGACTACCGCCTCAGCCGGCTGCGGGAGCGCTCGCTCGTCGATCGGTCCCGTCCGTACGCGGCGTCGGGCTCCGCCCCGTTCTACTGGTGGCTCACCCGGGCCGGCGCACGCCTGGTCGAGGGGACCTCGCCCGCCCCGGGCAAGGGCACGCCGAACCCGCTGTTCCTCCGCCACACCGCGGCCATCGCCGGTCTCTACGTGGCCCTCTTCGACGTCGGCCCGTCGGTCGGGCTCACCCTCAGCGAGTGGCGGCGGGACGAGGACGCCTGGGAGGACTGGTCGGGCTACCGGGGCTCCGGGCGCATCCGCCCCGACGCCTACGCCGAGGTCCACCTCGACGTCGACGGCCAAGACGGCGTGGCCGGGGCGTTCGTCGAGGTGGACTTCGCCACCATGGACCAGGCCCGCCTGCGGGCCAAGGTGGCCCGCCACCGCAGCTACTGCAACGACACGATCTGGTGGGACCGCCACCCGTGCTGTCCGGCGCTGCTGCTCGTGACGACCTCGGAAGCCCGGGTGAGCCGGTTCCTGGTTGGCGTCGAGAGGGACCGGCCTCGGCCCTCCCCCTACCCGAGCGAGAACCCAGCCCACTACGACGAGCTGGTGGCGGCCTGTGCGGCAGTCTCCTCGCCCGAGGAGGCCGTCGTTTCGCCCGTGTGGCGCCAAGCCGTGGGGGACGCACCGATCACGCTCACGGCGCTGCTCGCGCCCGGCGTGCGCCAGTACCGCCAAGTCGTGGCTCGCGTCGAGGTGGCACAGCGCCAGCACGACGAGCACCGGCGCCGCCAGCTGGTCCACGGCCTCCACCGCGACGCCCCGGCGCTCGCCGACGCCATCGGCGACAAGGAGGCCGCGGCGGTGATCCGCTACCTCTTCGCCGGGCCGCTCAACGCGCTCAATCCCCGGGAACGCTGGGGCCTGGAGCACCTCGACCTCGTGGAGGAAACCGCCGGCTGGTGGGCGCAGGCCGGGACCGGCCTCCCTGCGCCGGCGCCGGCGTCGGTGCTCTCGGCCTGGCGTGCCCTCTACCGGGAGTGCTGGACGGCCCAGGCCGACGTGCTGTTCGCCGGTAACGAGGCGGTCCGCTCCGCAGACCCCCGGCTGCGCCGGCCGGCTGCTGCCCTCGCTGGCGGTGCACTCGCCGACGACCGGGACCTCCAGCCCGGTTCTCCGATCGACGGCCGGGCCGTCGTGGACGAGGCGATGGCCGAACACGAGCAGCGCCGTTCGGCGGCCGTGACGCGGGCGCTCAAGGACCTCCCGCTCTACCGGCGCCTGCGGACCGAGCGGGCGGACCTCGAGGTCACCTACGACGCCGAGCACCTCCTCGTGTGCCCGAACTGCGCCGTGCCCTGCAACGACGAAGAGGCGCCCGGCCGCCGTTACCACGCCCTGGCGTGCCGGTGCTGCGGCGGGGCGCTGGTCCGCCTGGTCGATGCGCCGATGCTCCCGCCGCCACTGGCCGAATCGCTCGATCGGATCGCCACCCGCCGGACCCGGCTCTGGGGCCGCCGATGAGCGGGTCACCGGGGCAGGGAACAGGGGCACGGCGCCGGGGGCGCCGGAAGAGCGCCGAGCACGAGATCGTCGGTCCGGGCGCCGCGACGGTCCCCCGCCATCCGCGAGGTCCCGATGACGGCCAGCTCGACGGCCCCCCACACGCGGGGGACCACTCGGGCAGCCTCCCCAACCATCCGCGAAGTGCGCGGGTCGATGTCCCGCAGGCGGGAGACCCCGGCTCAGGAGTCCATCACCATCCGCAAGGTGACCGACCGCCACGTAGACGGCCAGTCCCGCGCGCGGGACTCCCCGCGTCGAGGTCCCACCACGACCTCGCGGATGGCGGGACCGCACGTCCGGCACCGGCCGCGGAAGCATTCGGGCCCTACGCCCGGGCGCTCGTCACCCTCGCCCTGGAGGTGCGTGCCGAAGGCCTTGCTCTCCCCGGCGTTCGGAGGTCTCATGGGTCGGTTGGAAAAGGAGGTGGCCGGTGCGCTGCGTGATCTACCTGCGGGTCTCGACCAAGGAGCAGGCCGAGAAGGACCTGACCGAAGAGGGGTTCTCCATCGCCGCACAACGCGAAGCGTGCGTGCGCCGCATCCGCAACGAAGGCTGGGAGCTCGTCGACGAGTACGTCGACAAAGGCGAGTCAGCGCGCTCAACCGACCGGCCACGGCTCCGGGCGATGCTCGCGCGCTTCGCCGAGGACGGCGATGTCGAAGCCGTCGTCGTCCACAAGGTCGACCGCCTGGCGCGCAACATGGAGGACCACATCGCGATCCGGGCGCTCTTACGCCGCCGCGGCGTGGCGCTCGTGTCGGTGACCGAGAACCTCGACGAGACCGCGTCGGGGCGCCTCGTGGAGGGCATCCACGCGCTGATGGCCGAGTTCTACTCGGCCAACCTGGCGGCGGAGGTCCGGAAGGGCATGGGCCAGAAGGCGAAGCTCGGCGGCTACCCCCACAAGGCGCCCCTCGGGTACCTGAACGTCCGCGAGCCGATCGGCGGCCGCCAGGTGGCCCACATCGTCCCCGACCCCGAACGCGCCCCACTCGTGCGAACCGCCTTCGAGCTGTACGCCACGGGCGAGTGGACCCTCGAGCGCCTGGCCGAGGAGATGGCCCACCGAGGTCTTCGCAACCGGGGCCGCGACGGCGACTACCCGGCCAAGGCGGTGACCGTCTCGGGCATGGCGCACCTGCTCGCCCATCGGGCCTACGTCGGCATCGTCGAGTGGGACGGCGTCGCCTACGAGGGGAGCCACGAACCGATCGTCGACCGGGCGACGTTCGATCGGGTCCAGGAGCTGCTTGCCGCCCGTGCGATGCGCGGCACGCGCGAGCGCCGGCATCACCACTACCTGAAGGGGCTCTTGGTCTGCGGCGTCTGCGGGAGGCGCCTCTCCATCCAGCAATCGAAGGGCACCTACACGTACTTCTACTGCCTGGGGCAGAAGGACCGGCGCAACGGCACCGGCTGCCGAGAGCGCTACGTCGCCGCCGACCACCTCGAAGCCTAGGTCGAGGACCTCTACGGCCGCATCGAGGTGCCGACCGACTGGGCCGAGGGCCTTCGCCAGGCCCTCGCCGTCGAGGTGGCCAGCCGTCACGAGGACACGACGGCCGAGCGTGAGCTGCTCGCCACCCACCGCGAGCGCCTGGAGTCCGAGCGCTACAAGCTGATGGAGGCCTACTACGCCAACGCCATCGACATCACCATGCTCCGACACGAACAGGAGCGCATCGGCGCCGAGCTACGCGCCGTCGAGTCCCGCCAAGGCGTCCTCGACGGGAGCCTCGACGACTGGCAGGACGTGATGGACCTCGCCCTCCGGTTCTCCACGCGCTGCGCCACCGCCTACCGGCGTGCCGGGGACCGGACCCGCAAGCTCCTCAACGCGGCCGTGCTCGACAAGGTCCACGTGCGCGCCGGCCACGTCGTCGAAGCGGCCTACAAGGAGCCCTTCGATCTGCTCTTCTCTTCGCCGAAGTTCGAATACGGCGATGTGGTGGGGAGAGAGAGGC
>JAJYWG010000484.1 GCA_021791615.1 Actinomycetes bacterium | reverse complement strand
CGCCGGCGCCCGGCCTCGCCCATCCCGTTGGGGAAGTCGTTCATCCCCCCGATGTAGAATCGTCGTGTTGAAGCTTGTGCTCAACCTCGTGTTGGGGAAGTCGTTCATCCCCCCGATGTAGAATCGACCTCGGCCGGAGTAAGCGGGAAGTCATAGTTGGGGAAGTCGTTCATCCCCCCGATGTAGAATCGCTAAGCATGGTCGTCTCCTGTCGCTAGTGTTGGGGAAGTCGTTCATCCCCCCGATGTAGAATCGAGACAACCTACTACCAAGCCCGGATCACGTTGGGGAAGTCGTTCATCCCCCCGATGTAGAATCGCGACCCCAGCGCCAAAGCATCCGCACCCGTTGGGGAAGTCGTTCATCCCCCCGATGTAGAATCGTCCCGGACCCTTGACCCTCGACAGAGGAGTTGGGGAAGTCGTTCATCCCCCCGATGTAGAATCGGGAGGAAGCGCCAGCTCGGCTTGCTGGAGTTGGGGAAGTCGTTCATCCCCCCGATGTAGAATCGACAACCTGAAAGTTCCGGAAACGGGCCAGTTGGGGAAGTCGTTCATCCCCCCGATGTAGAATCGAAGACGCCGTGTGGAGCGCCTACGTGCCGTTGGGGAAGTCGTTCATCCCCCCGATGTAGAATCGTTTACCACGGGGTAGTGACCGCCCACGTGTTGGGGAAGTCGTTCATCCCCCCGATGTAGAATCGAACAACCACGTTGGGCAGCCACAGCCACGGTTGGGGAAGTCGTTCATCCCCCCGATGTAGAATCGTCGTGATCATCCACCCCGACATCCTCACGTTGGGGAAGTCGTTCATCCCCCCGATGTAGAATCGTGTGGGGGCTAGAATATGGCCTCTACCTGGGTAGACAGTGTATTCGCGCGGCTAAAAAATGGCCAGCTGCTCGGGAGGTGGCTCGGTATCGAGGCGCTTTTTCCCGACAATGACGACTGACCGTCCCCATGCACCGTCTGGCACGGGGATCATACGAACCAGGCCCTCCGGCGGGATGGGTTCTGCAACCTGTCGAGCGATCCAGGCGAAGCCAGCCCCGTTGATCAGGTATTTCGCGTAGACGCTCAACTGGATTCGGGAAAACCCAAGATGCCGGAGATGCGTCCGGTAGCGGTTGGCGTCGCGACGCATCGCAGCAGTGCGCACGGGGAGGTCGAAGGCTACGACCGCCCACACCGGGTCATCCGGGGCCGGAGTCATGGAGCTTGAACCTCGGCGGGTCGAGCCTGGGTGCATCACCCTCCACGTACGCACCCAGGTTTTGGGCAAATTGCTCGATGCAGGTGGCGACGGTGTGTCCTGCCGCGTCGAAGCGGGCCGACACAACGGCGACGATAGCCACCTTCGTCTCCTTGTCGAGCTCCGACGTCGGGTGTTCACGGACCACGATTAGGTTCACAGCTGGGCGAAATGGTTCGATGAGATCATCGACGAGCGCGAAGGGATTGTCCCGGGAGCGGTGCCAGATGCCTAGGGAGGGCCACAGGCCGGCCGCTGCGATCGAGCGAAGACACAGCGACCGGAGGACGGCATAGCCGTAATCGAGAGCGCCATTCGGGCCAGACCGCGACCCGGGAAGGCGGCGAAATGTCGTGTGCCCGAAAAGGGAGCGCCAGTAGATCCGCGCGGCCTGTGCTTCGGTATTGGTGGGATCGCCCGAACGGACACTGCGGGCGAGGTCTGCCAGCCGAGCGCCGCCAGTCCGTGCAAGATGGTCGAGCACCTCCGCCTGGTTGCGGATCTTCGCCTGCACAATGCGTTGCCAGCCCTGTTTTTGGCGTGGCAGCGACAACTCGGCTTGAGCTCGGTGGCGGGTCGCCACCCGATAGCCAGACGACCAGCCGAAACTCGCCGACACGGGCTCGCCTTTCCAGTCACAATGGAGAAGGGCAACGCCGAAGACAGCAGCACGCTCGAACACGCTCGCGTGAAGAGAACACTTGGGCCCCACGAGCACCGCAAGCACGTCGGCGAGAGCGACGGTGCCGTCATCACCGACACGGAGCTGGCCCCTCCCGGCGGTGACCGTCCCCTCAAACGAGAGGAGATCGACGACGCGCCACGGCGTCGTCACTGGAGAAGAGCTGCCACTCGATCGCGGACGTTCCAGGAGCTCGGGAACGGCCCATCATGCCAGCGCGGTCTTCCGAGCGCCGTGCGCCGGATGATGGCCGTGCCCGGAGCAGAAAGGAGCACGTTGACCGACGGTCGCCAGCCCTTTCCGCCCCGTGGGAGACCAAGGATCGCCCGAACTGACTCGGGAACATCCGCCTCGGGGTTCAGACCTTCTCCTGCGAGATAGGCAGGTCTTAGAGTGATGACCGTCGGCTGTTCGATTCCGGCTACTACCCATCGGCGTTCGGGGAACATGGCGGCGAACTTCGACACGTGACCAGTGCTAGGCAGCGATGTCGGACCAGCTAGTTCGATCTCGTCGCCTGCGACTAGCCACCCGAGGTACGCGGCGCTGCCAGATCGGACCCGCTGATTCGTCTCAGGGTGGGCATCTCGCAGCGACATTGAGGTATCCGGTAACGCAACTTGAAAGACGTCGATGCCGTCTCTGAGGAGCCCACACGACGCTAGGTCGGCAAGAAAGACGCGGACAAGTCCGTACCGGACGCGCCCTCGCTCATCGTGCCAGGCATAGACCCGAGCGTGGTGAATCACTTTCATTTCTACGGCACCGCCGGGGACGCGGAGCATGGCATCCTTGCCGGGGAAAAGCGCTACGTGGTCGTTTGCAGTCAGCTCGCGACCGTGCCCCAATTGGAGGCAGCGATCAAGGTCGGTGAGTAGTCTGCCAGACCGCGAAACCTCAGCGGCTAGCGCTCGGTATATCGCCGGATCGCACACCCGCAGGATTTCCTCGGGTCCCCAATCCTCCCCAAGTCGGCGCTCCTTGAGGGGGACAATGGTCTCGGCATGCGCGGGGCCCGTCGGACGCAGGCGCAAAGGACGCGTGACGGCTATTCGGTCTTCGATCGCAGCGCTGCCGAGCAGGTTCGCTAGAGAGTGGGCCTTGTCGAGCCAGCGAAGGAGTGACGCTGTCTGGCCGGGTCCCTTGTCCCAGGCGACCTTCCACGACTCCATCCCCGGGTCGGAATGTGCGAGAAAGAACTCGCGCTCGTGCCGCTCCTGGCGCCGAGCCGCGAGTGCCATGGCCGTCCCGTGGCAAATGGTCGTGAGAATGGCCGCGTCGAGCGCGTGGTGGCGGCGGTCGATGCGCTTTCGGTGCACGCCGCGTGGAAGTCCCGCTCTGCCCAATAGCTCCGCAATCCTGATACCTGCTACCCAACGGGCTTCGGCCGTGATGCCGCCGGAGAACACCCGTACGGGCTCGTCGATCCCATGGTCGTCGAGGTAGTGCTGGAGACGCTCGCGGACTGCAAGGGCGGCGTAGCTGGTCGCCTGAATGTCCCGTGCATCCTCGTCGTCTGCACTTACTCTGCGCAGTCTTCGACAAAGATCGGTCTGGTACGCGCGGAACTGTGTTCGTGAAAACGGCCCCCCGGCTTCGTAACGGAGCGCACGCACGCGGGCCACGACCTCACGGAGATCGACGCCTGTCTCCTTGGCGTAGCGGCCGAAGGGCCTACGGCCCTTTTTGCGGTTGCACGCGACGCACACTGCTGCGAGGTTCGCCCTGAGGTTAACCCCTCCATCGGCTCGAGGTACGACATGGTCGAGCTCAGTGCCATCCCAGGACAGCGCGCTCCCGCAATAGAGGCACCGCGCGTCGTAGAGACCGATCGAGGTTTGCTTCCACACGTCGGCTGGGCGCGGGTTCTCGATGCCCGATGCTCGAAGCTCGGCACGGACTTGATCGTTCCAGGCACGACCGGCGCGGCGCCGTCGCTCGTCTTCTTGGATCTTGGCAGGGCTCTTTGAGCCTTCGCGAGCGATCTCGACCGTGATCTGCGCTGGCGGGCCAAAGCGCAGAGCGGCAGATGCGAGGAACTTACGGACGGCAGCAATATTGGCGTCGACGGTGGGCTGACCGGTGGGCTCTGTGAGCGAAGGCAACGGTGGGTGCCAGTCCGCGGGGAGGTTGAATTCGCGCCTGCTGGCTTCGTAGAAGGCAACACCGTCCAAGCGCATCCGGGCATTGAGCCTTTCGAGTGCCAGGCGACTGTACTTAGCGCGCCCAGAAGCAACTGTGAGGTGCTCAGCGAGCAGGGTGAGTTCGTCATCGGGGAAGGCGTCGAACCCTTCCAAGACTGACGATGTGGTGGCGTCGACAAGAGCGCAGATAACGTCGGAACGCTTCTGGCGACCTGCATTGTGCCACCAGACGGCAAAGCCCGGAAATGTCCGACTCTTCGACTTGAGTAGGGCACGGACAGCACGCGAAGTGTGGTCGATCGGGGCATTGCCCGATATCCGGTCGTCTTCGGGGGCGACAAGCTGTCCCTCGGAGTCAAGGCCGACGAGATCGAGTGCGACATCGGCCCAAGTTGGGGGCTCCTCGTCCCACGCGAGCAGCGCACTGACAACGCGCTCGGCGGTTTCGGAGTCAAGGGGATGAAGCTCTCCGTTGTCGTCGGCATATCGAAGGTTAGCGATCTTCTCTCGAATTCTGAACTCTTCGAACTCAAGGGAGCAGCGCAGGGCGCGCGCCTCGCCGCTGAGTGGGCAGATCCCCACCCGCTCGACCGGCACCGAAGGCCTTACCTGTTCGAATACTGCCTGGACCAGATCCTTGGTGAGAGCGTCCTCAAGTCGTTGGACGGCACAGATCCGCCGCAGCTCGGCAACGACGTCCTCTTGACGAGGCCGCTGGAGCAGGAGAGGCGGTTGTGTCGAGGCGTCGTGGGCTGACGGGCTGACGCGACGACCGGGCATTTCGGAGAGGAGGGCCCCCAGCTCTCCGATCGACCGTGGAGCGACCGCCGGAGGTGACGGTCCGGCCAGCAGTGCCTCGATTGACTCGGTGAACCCCGGAGATGGCACTGGGAGCTTCTCAAGAGCTCGAAGACTGATCCAGGGATTCCGCCAGCCCCGATGCCGGGCGATGTGCGAAATCGCTCGACCTACGAGCTCCGCACGTTCGAGGTCGTCGTCCACGTAGGACTCGATGAGGCGGCGCCTCGCGAGCCACGGAGCCAGTGGTGAGGCGCCGGTGGGTGAGGACAGCACGAACCCCGCCTGTTCGAGGAGACGATCGATCGCGGCAAGACGCCTTCGTCGGCGCTCCCGGGAGCGGCGGATCCTTCTCTTGACGCCGTAGACAGCCTTCCGGCTGGCCTTGGTCTTGTTGTTCAATCCACCAGTGCCGCCGTCATGGATAACCGAAACGGCGGCGAGGACTTGGACCGGAAGGTCGTCGTCATACTCGACCGCTGCGAGACCTACGGACCGGTCCCCAACGTCGACACCCAGGCGCCACGTAGTCGCGCCATCCGTCCGGCTCTCCCCACTGGACTTCTTTGACCCGGCTTTCTCTTGCATCTATCGTCTCTCCTCTGGTATGCTGTGCGTGAACGACTTACCCAACAAGGTCGGGCTTGTCCCGGCATGAACTCTCCACCCCCCCGCCTCGGCGGGGGGGTTCGTTTTATCCATCCCGCAGCTACTACGTTACGTGATAGATGTGAAATGTGCCCGGGTTGTCCGATGGGCCCTGTGTAGAGTCGGTCGGCAAGATAATCCCCCTTGGCCACGAAGGCACTCGTGAAGGGCGGATCGGTCGCTGCCGAACGGTCATAACCGTCGATCGAGGTTTCGCCGATAGCAGACCACCTAAAACGCGTTGAGTATGAGTCCTTTTACATGGTGGTAAACCTCACCCGAATTTCCATCACGCCATGGGACTCACATTCCAGCGGACGCTTGAGCATTGACGCCCCAACTCAAAACAGGCTCGGTCACGCCATCCGCGAGTGGCGCAAAAAGCGAGGCGTATCGCTCAAGGACGCGGCTTCCGTAGCTGAGCTCCGCCCCGCGCTTCTGGCCGCCATAGAGGTGGCGAGGTCCGCTGGCCCTACGGCGCTGGAAACCTATGGTCGCTCCAGGGGTATCTGGGCTTCTATCCCCAGCAACTCAAGATTTTGGCGTACGCAGATGACATGTCTGCGGCACGCCGCCTACGCGAAGACTGAGTAAGGCCGATACTTTGATCAAGCAGCGCAACCATCCGGGCGCGACCCGACCTCCTCCCAGCGCGCATCGAACCAGTCCAGGAATTGCGCAACGCTGCCGATCTTCTTCACGCGTGTCTGAAGCGCCTTGAGATCGTGACCGGTCGCGAACTCGTGAGCGCCATCGACCGTCAGCCCGCATCCGCACCGGCACAGACGAGGGTGATTCGGCAGGTAGGCGACAGGATTACGGCTGTGTCCCACTGTGACCATTCGACCCATCCACTCGTCATAGAGCGGCTCGCCCGGTTGGACGATCCGCCCTTCGATGGCTCGGCGCGTCGTCGTTGCGAATTGCACCAGTCGGTTGATCTCGACGACGAGCAGGACTTCGCCGTGGAGCGTGACCAGAGCCACCGTCTCGCGCTCGGCCGGCTTGCCCAGCCGCCACACTCCACGCGTGGCCTCGAACAGCTCCGCGTCCGTCATGTCGAACCGGTACCCGATCTCAGAGCGCCCGAGTGGGTCATTCTTAGGGTTCACTTCCTGGCTGAGTTCTACCTTTAAAACAAGCATTTCGCTCTCCTTCTCTCAAGCGCAGGACTGTCCTTCGGTTCAAGTATATGGGATCCCGGGGTGCACTAACCGCTACTGCAGAAACGACCAGGGTATAAGCTAGATCTGATGAGATCGCATCTTCGGGCGAGACCCCTACGCGTGCCCACCAATCCATACGCGCCCAGCTTCGGCAACCGTCCCCCACTCCTCGCCGGCCGAGACGATGTGGTCGAAAGGTTCATCCGCGGTCTCGCCAGTGGACCCGGCGCGCAAGAGCGAGTCATGCTGATTCGCGGGCCTCGCGCAATCGGAAAAACCAGCGTCTTGAACGAGCTCGAAGATCGTGCACGCGCTGCAGGCTGGCTCGTCGTCCAAGAGACCGCTACCGACAACTTCGTCGAGCGCCTGCGCGACGTGCACTTCGCGCGTGTCCTCCTTGACACCACGGCACCGCGTGGCCCTGAGGCGCTCAAGTCGATCACCATCGAGCGCGCTCCGGGATTCGGCTGGGAGTATCCCTATCAGCTGCCCCCGCCGAGGATCACGTTGCGATGGCAGTTGGAGACGCTCACCCAAGACCCCCGGATTGCACAGCACGGACTCATGATCTCCTTGGACGAAATCCAAGGAGGGAGCATCGAAGAGCTGCGAGAATTCGGCAACACTCTGCAGTTGTTGCGGCGGGCGACAGCACCGATTGCCGTTGCTATGGCCGGGATCGAGACAGGGGTTCAGACCCTGATCGACGACAAAGCGTCGTCGTTCCTACGCCGGGCCTATCCCGTCACCCTGCACCCGATTGACGACGACGCTGCCGTACGAGCTCTCGCAACACCGGCCAAGGACGCGGGACGCCCGATGACGCCCGAAGCTGCCCAACTCGCCGCGGCCCGCAGCGCCGGCTGGCCCTTCTTGATCCAGTTGATCGGTGCATCGGTATGGGAAGTCGACCCCTCAATGCCAGCCATCACCATCGACCACGTCCAGGCCGCACTCCCCGATGCCCTGAGCCGTTTTGCCGAAGTGGTCTACCAACCACAGCTCAAGACCCTCTCCCCTCGGGCCCGCGCCTACCTCGTGGCGATGAGCACGGACCAGGGGCAACCCTCAAAGCTCGCGACTCTCAAGATACGTCTCGGCTGGACCAAGACAGTCCTCTATCAGCACACGAAACGCCTGAGGGACGCGGGCATCATTCGCACCTCGTCATGGGGAGCCGTCGAGACGACGATGCCAGGCCTCGCGCAGTTTGCCGCCCTCGCAGATGCGAGACCTCGGTCTCCTGAGCCCGACCTGGCCGACTTCTTCGGTCCGGGCGAGCTCTTCTTCCCAGCCCCGGATCGAGAGCCCAGCGCCGGTCCCGATCTCTGAGGCACGAAAGTGTGGTGCTGCGAATCGGGTTCCAGTCAGCGTGGCGCCCCGTTCGACCGCAGGCCGGGATCGGCCCCGCGTAGATCTGTCACATTTTCGCTTGTCAAACGTTGATAGAGAACATCAACGCGCGTGTCGCAGAACCCCAGGCCATCTCGCTACAGGGTCGGCTCCAGGCCGCGTGTCGCATTGCGTGTGGCAGCCAGTGTCAGCGCGAGGAGCAAAGCCTGTGCTTCGGCCGTCTGCTCACGTAGCCGAGCGATGGCAGCTTCTGCCTTCTCGCGAACCGCTGGCGAAAGGACCGCTGCCTCATCGCGAACCCGCCGGGCATAGAGGACCCTGGTCGGTGTCACCGTATCCAGTGCTGGATCGGGCGCCTCGTCGGCGGCGACCGCAGCGGTGAGGATTGCGCGGACCCGAGGTGTCGGCTCAGTTGCCACCTGCTTCACCCGTGGAGCTTCTGCCACCAGTGTCGTCGGCGCGCTCGGCACATGGGGGACCGAGGCGTAGCGAAGCGTGTCGTGTGCCACGCGCCACGCACTCACCGCGCTCACCTGCCCGAGCGCTGGCCGCGGCCCGATGGGGTCTGATCCCTCGTATCCCGACAGATCTCGGTAGGCGGCAACGGCCTCGACCGCGGCTTGGTGAGCCAAGCCGTCTCCGGGAATCTCAGCCACCCACTGCGCCCCGTCGGCCACGGCCCTGGCGCCGAGGTCGACGATGCGCTCATGGATCACAGAGCGCAACTGGGCCTGGGCCTCGTTCGCCGCGGGACCGAACATCCGCAGGCACCACTCCTCGCGCGATGCCGCCGGGGTCGGCGGCAGCACACCAGGCGCGCTCGCGTACACGTCGCCCGCTTCACCGAAGCGGCAGTAGAGCCGGTAGTGCAGGACTGCGGCAGGCTCGGCCACATCTCCGAAGCTCCGGCCGGCCACAGCAGAGCGCACCGCCTCTCGTACGTCCCATCCGGCCCGCTCCAGATCAGCCACGTAGCGCACCAGCGGGTCCCAGCCGGCCGAAGCCCGGATCACCCGGGAGAGGGCGACGTCGGCGTCGGCTACGGCGGACTGAACGTCGATGCCCGTGTGCCCGTCACGTTCCAGGTCGACCGTCACGGGCACCAGCCAGGACAAGGACCGGTACTCGGCATCCTGGCGGGCGCCCGTCGTGTGCGCCGAGGCTGCGTTGTCGTCGCCGGCGCGCATCCGCTCTCCCAGGATCGCCACAGGATCTTGGGTGAGCGCCCGGTCGTAGCCTTCGGTGTCGGTCGCGACGAAGATCTCGTTCGAGAGCCTCCCTCGGGTCATTCCCACGTAAAGGGCCGCGCTCGGCGTCGCCCGGTCGACCAGCACCCGACAGGTGTC
>JAJYWG010000160.1 GCA_021791615.1 Actinomycetes bacterium | reverse complement strand
TCCGGTGGAGTGCTGGAAGCGGGGCCCGAACCCGACGCAGGTGGCTACCCGGAGCGTGTCTCTGATGAGCGTGCGGATCTCCGTGAGGATGGCTTCGTGGGCGGGGGCCATCTGCACGTAGGCGAGGAGGGCCACGTAGTCCCCGGCACCGGCCCGATCCAGGTGCGCCTTCAGGTAGGAGACCAGGCCTGGGTGGCCGTCGACCGCCGAGGAGAGCTCGGCGCCGTTGCGCTCGTCGGCGTAGAGCCTGATCGATTCGCCTTCCCACAGTGGGGAGAGCTCGGGCAGCGAACCCTCCTGGTCGTAGCGGTCGGTGAGCTGGCGGGCGAGGACCTTGGCCTCTTCGACGTCGGGCTGGTCGAAGGGGTCGATACCGATGATCGAGCCCGCTACCGCGGTGGCGAGCTCCCAGCGGAACAGCTCCCCGCCGAGGTCGTAGAGGTCGGACAGCTCGATGCGAAGCACCGGATGACCAGCCGCTTCGAGCGCGGCGATCTTGGCTGCTTGTCCGGCGTCGTCGTCACCGTCGAGCGTGATCGAGCAGAAGAGCCGGTCGGCTCCGTAGATCGACGGCTCACCGAGCGGTTCGCTCTCGACGGGGACCACACCTTTACCCTGCTTGCCGGTCGATTCGGCCAGGAGCTGCTCGAGCCAGGCCCCCAGGTGGGAGAGCGCTGGTGAGGTGAGGAGGGTGACCTTGTCACGTCCGGCGTTGACGCAGGCCCCGAGCACCGCCCCGAGCGCGAGGCCGGGGTTGTGGGCGGCAGGCACCGAGGGGGCACAGGCGTGTGCCATCTTCTCCGCGCAGGAGAACAGCCGCCCGACGTCGACGCCACAGGCCGCGCCGGGCACCATGCCGAAGTCCGACAGCGCCGAGTAGCGACCGCCGATCGAGGGCACACCAAAGAACACCGCCCGGTACCCGTGGCGCTTCGCCAGGGCCTCGAGGGGAGAGCCGGGATCGGTGATGGCGATGAAGTGCGAGCCGGCCGCCTCGGCGCCGACAGCTTGGGTCATGCGGTCGTAGAAGTAGGCGGCGAAGATGTTGGGCTCCAAGGTGGTGCCCGACTTGGAGGACACGAAGAACATCGTGTGGGCGAGATCGACGCGCTCCTCCATGGCTTTTACCTGCTCGGGGTCGGTCGAATCGAGCACGAGGAGCCGAGGGAGACCCGTCTCGGGGGGAAAGGTGTGGGCGAGCAGGTCGGGGCACAGGCTCGATCCCCCCATGCCGAGCACCACCGCGTCGGCGAAGCGGGCCTCGCGCACCTCTTGCACCAACGCGTCGAAGCGGTGGTCATGCGCTGCCTGGTCGAGGGCGACGCCGAGCCAGCCCAACCAGGCATCTTCACCCTTGCCGGTCCACACCGTGGCGTCATGGGCCCAGATCCGGGCCACCTTGGCGGTCGAGCGCCACTCGTCGATGATCCCGTCGACCTGGTCGGCCAGCTCCCTCGGCAGCGACGTGCGCAACCGCCACGGCTCCGGTCTTTCAGTGTCTCCGGCGAGGGCGCGTTCCACCGAGGAGAGGAGATCACGAAACGCAGTGGCGAACTTCTCCACCCCTTCAGCCACCAGCTGGTCGAGCACCTCGGAGAGCTCGACGCCGTGACCCGAGAGGCTGTCCAGGACGGCGCGGGCGCCTTCCACGTCCTCTTCGAGTGCCGGGCGGACCTTCCCGTAGGCGGCGAAGGCCTCGAAGGTGCCCGGCGGCACGGTGTCGACAGTGTCGGCACCCATGAGCGCCTCGACGTAGAGCAGCTCGGGCAGGGCGGGGTTCTTGGTGCTCGTCGACGCCCACAGCAACCGCTGCCTGCGGGCTCCTTGTTTGGCGAGCGCGTTCCACCGTTTGCCCGAGAACAGCTTGCGGGAGGCGGCGTAGACGACCTTGGCGTTGGCGATGGCCACCTTGCCCGCGTAGGAGCGGTCGAGGCGTGCCTCGACGGCGGAGTCGAGGCGGGAGACGAAGACGCTGGCGACCGAGGCGATCCCGGCGATCCCGGCGCCGGCGGCGACGCGGTCCTCGAGGCCGGCAAGGTAGGCCCCGGCGGCGGATTCGTAGCTGGCGAGCCCGAACAGCAACGTGACGTTCACGTTGATGCCGGCGCCGATCAGCTCTTGGATGGCCGGGATGCCTTCTTCGGTGCCCGGCACCTTCACCATCAGGTTCGGCCGGTCGATGGTGCCCCACAGCCGCTTGGCTTCGGCGACGGTGGCGGCGGTGTCATGGGCAAGCTCGGGGGAGACCTCCATGCTCACGTACCCGTCGTCGCCGCCAGACTCGTCGTAGACGGGGCGGAAGACGTCGGCCGCCCCGCGGATGTCGGCGATGGCGAGGGACTCGTAGACGGACTTGGCATCGGTCGGGCCCGAGCGGCGCAGCTCGGCGATCGCATCGGTGTAGTCGCTCGAGCCGGCGATGGCCGCGTCGAAGATCGACGGGTTAGAGGTCATGCCCCGCAAGCCCTCCTTCTTCACCATATGCTCGAGGTCGCCGGAGGTGAGGAGCGATCGGCGGATGCCGTCGTACCAGATGCTCTGGCCGAGAGCGAGTGCCTGTTGGATCGGGGTGGTCATGGGTGTCTCCTCTGTGCTTCGTGACGCGCTGCTTCGAGCTGTCGTTGTTGTGCGATCTGGTGGCGGGCGGCGTCGGCCACCTTGTCGGGGGTGAAGCCGAACTTGGTCTGGAGATCCTCGAGCGGGGCGGAGGCCCCGAAGGTGTGCATGGCTATGACCGCCCCCTCGCTGCCGACGTAGCGGTGCCACCCCAGGCTGGATGCCTCCTCGACCGCTACCCGGGCCCGGACCTCGGGAGGAAGCACCGAGTCGCGGTAGGCGGCCGGTTGGCGGTCGAACAGCTCGCAGGACGGCATGCTCAGCACCCGGACCGCTGCCCCCTCGGCGCTGAGCTCCTCGTAGGCGGCGACGGCGAGGGAGACCTCGCTGCCCGTGGCGATGATGATGACCTCGGGCGGTCCCTCGACGGGGTCAGCCAGCACGTAGGCGCCCTTCCCCACCCCCGAGGCGGAGGCGTAGCGGGCGCGGTCGAGGGTGGGAAGGGCCTGGCGGGTGAGCACCAGGGCGACCGGGTCGTGCTGCAATCTCATGATTACCCGCCAGGCTTCGGCCACCTCGTTGGCGTCGGCGGGGCGGAGCACGACGAGGCCCGGGATCGCTCGTAGCGAGACGAGCTGCTCGACCGGCTGGTGGGTGGGACCGTCTTGGCCCATGCCGATCGAGTCGTGGGTGAAGACGTGGATGACCGGGATCTCCATCAGCGCGGACAGGCGGATTGCCCCGCGGGCATAGTCGGAGAAGACCAAGAAGCTCGACCAGTAGGCCCGGAGGTTGGAGAGCGCCAGCCCGGAGGTGATGGCCGCCGCGGCGTGCTCGCGGATGCCGAAGTGGAAGTTCCGCGCCCCGTAGCTGCCCTCTTCGAAGTCCCCCGCATCCTCGAAGGTGAGCCGGGTCTTGGTCGACGGTGCGAGGTCGGCCGATCCCCCGATCAGCCAGGGCACCCGGGGAGCGATGGCGTTGAGGACCTCCCCCGAGGAGTCCCGGGTGGCCACACCGGTGGAATCCGCGTCGAAGGTGGGAATGTCGGCGTCCCATCCCGCAGGAAGCTCGCGGCGCTGCATGACCAACAGTTCCGCCGCCAGCTCAGGGTGCTCGCGTTCGTACCCGGCGAACAGGGCCATCCATGCCTCGCGAAGCTCCGCCCCACGGGTCCCGATGCCCTCGGCAAAGTGCTCGTATACCCCGTCGGGAATCAAGAACTTGGCGTCCTCGGGCCAGCCGTAGCTGACCTTGGCCTTCTTGACCTCTGCCGCCCCCAGCGGCTCGCCGTGCGCCGCGCTCGTGTCGACGATGTCGGGCGCGCCGTAGCCGATGTGACTGTCGACGATGACGAGCGTGGGTCGCTCCGTCTCCTCCCGGAATACTTCGAACGCCTTGGACAGCAATCCGAGGTCGTTGGCGTCGGAGACCCGGGTCACGTTCCAGCCGTAGCCGGAGAAGACCGTCCCCACGTCCTCGCTGAAGGCGAGGGCGGTGTTGCCTTCGATGGTGACGTGGTTGTTGTCGTAGATCCAGCACAGCTTGGATAGGCCCAGATGCCCGGCGAGCGACGCCGCCTCGTCGGAGATGCCCTCCATCATGCAGCCGTCGCCCATGAGGGCGTACACGTCGTAGTCGAACAGCTCGAAGTCAGGTCGGTTGTAGCGGCTCGCCAGCCAGCGCGAGGCGATGGCCATGCCTACCGAGTTCGCCACCCCCTGGCCGAGGGGCCCCGTCGTCGCTTCCACGCCCGAGGTCCAGCGGTACTCGGGATGGCCCAGGCAGCGCGACCCGAGCTCACGGAAGGACTTCAAGTCCTCCAAGGTGACCGACGCCCGGCCGACGGTCTCATAGGCGGGGTTCACCGCCTTCACCCGTGCCAGGTGCAACAGGGCGTAGAGCAGGATCGAGGCGTGCCCCTCGGAGAGCACGAAGCGGTCCCGGCCGGGCCAGATCGGATCGGCTGGGTCGAAGCGCAGGTGGCGTTGCCACAGCTGGTAGCCGACCGGGGCCATGCCCATCGGCGTCCCCGGATGCCCTGAGTCCGCTTTCTCCACAGCGTCGATGGCGAGGGTGCGGATGGTGTTCACACAGATCGTGTCCATGTCACCCGAGGGACGAAAGGTTGTGGTCATCGTGGTCCTTTTCAGTGAGTCGGTGGCGGCCGCCCGATGGGCTCCCTATGGTGGGTGAGGGGTCGGACGAGCTCGGGAGTCGACGTGTGGGAATGGCCATGACGGACATCGCCGCCGAGAAGCGCCTCGCCGCCGAAGCCGCCGCCGAACTTGTGGAGGCCGGCATGACCGTCGGGCTCGGCACCGGCTCCACCGTCGCCTATCTGCTGCCCGCCCTGGCGAGCCGAAAGCTCGGCATCATCTGTGTGGCGACGTCTCCGACGACGTTCGACACCGCCCGGAGCCTCGGCCTCGACGCGCGCCCCTTCACCGGCATCGACCGCCTCGATCTCGCGATCGACGGGGCCGACCAGGTGGACCCGGCCGGCTGGCTGGTCAAGGGCGGCGGCGGCGCCCACACGAGGGAGAAGATCGTCGCCGCCGCAGCAGCGCGCTACGTCGTGATCGTCTCGTCGAACAAGCTGGTGGACGCGCTGGTGGCCCCCGTGCCCCTCGAGCTGCTGGCCTTCGGCCTCGACGCGACCCTCCGGGCCCTCGGTGAGCTTGGGGAGATCCGCGTGACCGACAAGCCGGCCAGCCCCGACAATGGGGTGCTTGCCGGCTACTTCGGCCCGATTCGCGACCCCGGGGAGCTGGCGCGGCGGCTCTCCGCGACTCCCGGGGTGGTTGAGCACGGACTGTTCCCGCCCACCATGGTGAGCGAGATCCTCATCGGCCAAGGTCACGAGGCCCACTCGAGGCGGATTGGGAGCTGACCGAGTGAGCCCTATGCCCGGGTGCGCGCGGTACGGCGCCGCTCGGAAGGGCGAATGCCGGTTCACATCGGTTGTCACAGACCTGGAAACCCCTCTTCGAGTGAGCCGAGCACGTGGACGCCACCAGCTGCTTCGAGCTCTTCGACCGAGTAGTGGCCGCTCGCCACCCCGACCGACACCGCACCTGACGCGTTGGTCGCCGCCATGTCGTGGGGGGTGTCGCCCACCACGAACACCTGGGGCGCGCCGAGCCCGTCGTGCAGTCGAGTGGCCTTTTGGATGGCAAGCCCGGTGAGCTCGGTACGGTCGGGTGAGTCCGAGCCGTAGGCGCCGAAGACGAAGAACCGGTTCAGGTTGGCGGGGACTAACTTCGTGCGTGCCGCGCCTTCCATCGCTCCAGAGACAAGGCCGAGCATGACCCCGGCCTCACCCATGCGCAGCAGGAGCTTCTCTGCCCCAGGCAGCACCCGGTAGCCCTCTGAGACGCCGATGTCGTCGGCCAGGTGCACCAGGTAGGCGGCGTAGAGTCGGCTGAGCTCGTCGTCGCTCGGGTCGCGGTGAAGCACAGCGGTGAAGGTGGCGCGGGCCACCTGGGGGTCGGTCTCGCCCGCAGAGCTGTGCTCGCCGATGTCGGCGGGGATGCCGTAGAGCTTGTCGAAGGCGGCTTTCCAGCTTCTCGCCCCCGAGCCGCCGGTGTGGACGAGAGTCTCGTCGACGTCGAAGAGCACGACGAGAGGTTTGGTGGTCTCGGTTGGTGTCGTCATCTCGGCCCCGTCAGGCCTTCTTCTCGTCGTGGCCGCCGAAGCCCTTGCGCATGGCCGAGAGCACTTTGTCGGCGAAGTCGTCGAGGCCCCGGGAGGCGAATCGGGAGTAGAGCGCGGTGGTGAGCACCGGAGCGGGGACTCCTTCGTCGATCGCCGCGATCGAAGTCCATCGGCCCTCACCTGAGTCCGACACCCGCCCGGCGTACTCCGCGAGATCAGGCGAGTCGTAAAGGGCGGTCGCGGTCAGGTCCAACAGCCAGGACTCGACGACGCTTCCGCGCCGCCACACCTCGGTGACCGCGGTGGTGTCGATGTCGTACTGATAGAACTCGGGGGATTCCATCGGGGCCGTCTCGGCGTCGGACTCGGTGCTCTTCTTGCCGGCATTCGCGTTGTGCAAGACGTTGAGGCCCTCGGCGAAAGCCGCCATCATCCCGTACTCGATGCCGTTGTGAACCATCTTCACGAAATGCCCTGCCCCGTTCGGTCCGCAGTGCAAGAAGCCGTGCTCGGCCGGGTCGGGCTCCCCGCTGCGCCCCGGGGTCCGGGGTGCGGAGCCGATCCCGGGGGCGATCGTGGAGAAGATCGGTGCGAGGTGTTGAACGACGTCGTTCTCGCCGCCGATCATGAGGCAGTAACCCCGGTCGATCCCCCACACCCCGCCGCTCGTTCCACAATCGACGAAGTGGATGCCCGCTTTGGACAGCTTTGCAGCGCGGGCGATGTCGTCTCGGTAGTAGGAGTTGCCCCCGTCGATGATCATGTCCCCCGCTTCCATGTGGGAGGCCACGTCTTCGATGGTCGTGCCGGTGATCTCGCCGGAGGGCACCATCACCCATACTGCTCGGGGAGCGGCCAGCTTGCCGACAAGGTCCTCGACCGATCTCGCTCCGGTTGCACCCTCGGACTCGAGATCCTTGATGGTGTCGGGGTTCACGTCGAAGACGACGCAGGTGTGGCCGTCGCGCATCAGGCGGCGGACAATGTTCGCTCCCATGCGTCCGAGGCCGACCACGCCGAGCTGCATCGGGTCATCCGTTGGCATATCCGTTCTCCTCTGTATGTCGAACTGTTGGTCTGTGCTGGTGAGGGTCGGTCCGTCCAGCTGTTGGTCCGAACCGGATCGGTGATGGCCGTGCACACCGGCGTCAGTCCTCCGGGCTCTTCGGATCGGGAAGCCATGGCAGCTGCCAGGGCGGATGGCCCCTCGAGAGGTCGTCGGCCTGAGGTGGGCCCCACGACCCCTGCGGGTAGCGGAGTGGTGCGGGTGGATGGTCCACCAGCGGGGCGAGGACCCTCCAGGTTTCCTCCACCACGTCCTCTCGGGTGAACAGCGAATGGTCGCCGACAAGAGCGTCGTGCAGCAGGCGCTCGTAGGGCTCGGGGGGCCTGCCGAGCTCGGCGGCGAAGGGGAGGTCCATGTGCACGTCTCTCGACGCCCGGCCCTCGGGGCCCTTGGAGAGCATCGCCAGTCGTAGGCCCGGGTCGGGGTCGATCCGGATGATCAGCTCGTTGGCATTGGTGTGGCGTGGCTCGTCCAAGAAGGACAGCCGTGGAGGGCGGCGAAAGATCACTCGCACCTCGGTGGCACGGGCCGCAAGCGCTTTTCCGGCCCGGATAAAAAACGGCACACCGGCCCAGCGCCAGTTCTGCAATTCGAGGCGCAACGCGACGTAGGTCTCGGTCACCGAGCCCTTCTTCACACCGGGGACTTTCGAGTACCCGGTGTACTGGCCTCGCACGCACCGGGCCGGATCGACGTCGGCCATGGCCCGGAAGACGTCGACCTTCGCGTCCCACAGCGCCCGGTGCCCGGGCCCGACCGGTGCCTCCATGGCGACGAGGGCGAGGACCTGGAGGAGGTGGTTCTGGACCACGTCGCGAAGCGCCCCGACCGGATCGTAGAACGCGCCTCGGTCCTCCACCCCGAAGTCCTCTGCCATCGTGATCTGCAAGGCGGCCACGTGGTCGCGATCCCATACCGGCTCCAACAGCGCGTTGGCGAAACGCAGGAAGGAGATGTCCAGGACGGGCTGCTTGCCCAAGAAGTGGTCGATGCGAAGGATCTGGTCCTCTACGAGCACTCGGTGCAGTTCGTCGTTGAGGGCGCGGGCGGAGGCGAGGTCGTGGCCGAAGGGCTTCTCCAGCATCACCGTGGCCCCTCCGGTGACCTTCGCCTGTCCGAGAGACGCCACGACCGGCGCGAACAGTGCGGGTGGGATCTCCAGGTAGAACAGCGGCCGGGAGGCCGCTTTCAGCTTCTTGGCCACCGCCTCGTAGGTGGCGGGGTCTGCGAAGTCGCCCTGCACGTAGCAGAGACGGTGCGCGAGCCGATCGAAGATCTCGTCTTTCACCGTCTGCCCAGTCGCCTCGACGGCCTCTCTGGCTGATGCGCCCAGGTGGTCGTCGGACCACGGCTCCTTGGCCACGCCGATGATCGGGCAGTCGAGGCGGCCGGCCGCTTCGAGGCGGTAGAGCGCCCGAAAGGTCATCTTCTTGGCGAGGTCCCCGGTGATGCCGAAGATGACCAGGACGTCGGCTGCGTTTGCCGTGGCCTCGCTCATGTGAGACACCCCCCCGTACCGTGGACACGCTCTGAGCGGGTCCCAACCTGGGCAGTGAAGGCGAAGTCCAACGTCGCTCCTTTGCTCCTGGCGCCTTTCGAGAAAGACGCTCGGGTCAGCGCCGCCAGGGTCTGGAGCAACGATGTCGTCGACTGGGCCACGACGCCCAGCCACCAGAATTACTGTCCACCGGCCTACTACCCGTGGTGAAGCGATGCAAGCCGGGCTCCGGCTTCTGGTGAAAGGGAGTTGAGGCCCCGCCCAGCATGGTCTCCTCCGTGCTCCTGGCGACACCCGGTGGCTACAACGGTCCCGAGTGAGCTCCCAGCCCCGTTGTTGCACTCCCGGTCGGTGGGGACGTACCTCCACTGGCGTGACCCTGGGGCGTCGAGCGGTAGGTGCGGTAGTAGTCCTTCCACACCAGACGATGGACCGGGATCCATCGAGGGAGGTCCCGGATGCCCGGGATGAAGGGAACGAGGACCAGCCCGAGGGACAGGGCGGTCATGATGGCAATGACCTCCACATCCCCGTTGTGGGAGGTGGACATGGGGGGGATCTGGTACCACATGACATACAGCCACAACCAAGGCTGTCCGGGCCACGACCCCGTCTCGTTCATCATGCCCCACTGATGGCTTT
>JAJYWG010000528.1 GCA_021791615.1 Actinomycetes bacterium | reverse complement strand
TCGGCCACACGCCGCTGGACCCTCGCTATCCTCGGGCAGCTTTCCAACGGCGGTCGCCGCTACCAGGACCTCCACGACAGCGTCGAAGGGATCGCACACAAGGTGCTGACCGAGACGCTGCGCAAGGCCGAGCGTGACGGCCTGATCACCCGGCATCTCGACGCGGAGCACATCGAGACGGCCACGCTGTATGAGCTGACTGACCTCGGCCGGTCACTGGACGAGCCGTTGGCCGCGTTCGGCCGTTGGGTCGAGGCCAACTGGGAACGGGTGGAGGCGGCTCGGGGGAACTGGGACCGGCGGGCCGGCCGTCCCTGACCCCGAATACCGGGTGTCTCCAGACACCTCAGAGTAAGTGGGCGCACCTGCGGGTGTGCCCACGTTCGCGTCTGCACCACTTGTCGAGTGTTGCATTTGTGCTGGTGGGAGGGTCTTTTTGCCGCGGGCGAAATTGGTTTGTTGGTTATCGGGCCAAAACCCCTTGTTCTTATAGGTGAAGGACTCGGTCGGCTGCCGGCGGTGACCCCGCTGCCGGCTCCCGAAAAAATCTGGCCCTTCGCGAAAGACCTTTGTCCAGTTTTGGCCTCTTCCCCCTTATTTAGGGGCTGGAGAACGCCGCTCGTCGTCTCGGCGACCCGAACCGTCGCCGGAGCCCCCGCTCGGCGCCCTCCGTGAAGTTGTTTGTCCAATGTCATCCCGAATCGGGGTGTTCTCAAGTGAAGCCTTCGTCTCTCGATCCGGGGGAGGTCCATGAACCCGTCTACGCCTTCGACTCCAACATCACCGCCTACGTCGGTGCCCGGCGGTCCGCTCGGCCGCTACCTGCTCCATCCCGGCCAGGACACCTCGACCGTCGTCCATCACGTCCTGCACGTCTTGGCCGCGCTCGGCCAGACCGCCCTCCCGTTCCTGGCCGCCGTAGTGGCGCTCATCATCGCCGCTCGCCTGGTGCTCGCGGTGTTGCGCCGGCAGGCCGGCGGCGGGCACGTGGTGACCGTCGCGCCGGGGCCGGAGGTGGAGCCGGCCGGCGCCGAGGCGCTGTGGAACGGGCTGCACGGGGTGCTCCGCCGGGGCGGGCTTGCCGGGCTGGTGTCGGGCCGGCCGCACGTGGCCTTCGAGGTGGGCTTCTCGGCGGGCCGGCTGGGGTTCGGTCTGTGGGTGCCGGCCAACGTGTCGGCCGGTCGGGTGGCCCGGGTGGTCGAGGCATCGTGGCCGGGCGCGGTGACCGAGGTGCTTCTGGCCGAGTCGCCCGTGCCCGGTGGTGCGGGGATCACCGGGGGCGAGCTATGCCTGGCCGGGCCGGAGTGGTTCTCGCTAAGGGTCGACCAGCCGGCCGACCCTTACCGGCTCCTCCTCGCCGCGCTCTCCGGTCTGGGAGCGGGTGAGGCGGGGGTGGTGCAGGTGTTGGCCCGGCCCGCCACCCGCCGCCGGTATGCCCAGTGCCGCAAGGCCGCCATCGCGCTGCGGACCGGGCGACCACGCTCGAAGCTAGTGCGGTTCATCGACTTCTGGATGACCAAGGGTGTGCCCCACACCTCCGGAGTGTCTGCCGACCCGACCCGAGCCGGCGATGTGCGGGCCGTCACCGAGAAGGCGGCGTCACTGTGCTTCGAGGCCACCGTCCGCTACGGCATCGTCACCCCCACCGGCGGGCACGGAGCGCGCCAGACGTTGAAGGCCGAGGGGCACGGTCTGGTCGGCGCGTTCGCCATCTTCGACGGGCGCAACCACCTCACCCGCCGCCGCCTCGCCCGTCCCTGGAAAGCTCTGTGCGCCCGCCGTCTCGGGAAGGGCGACCTGTACTCGGTCGCCGAGATGGCTGCCGTCGCCCACCTGCCGGTGGATCGTTCGGTGGTCGGCCTGTCGCGGGCCGGCGCGCACGCCGTGGCGCCACCGCCCGAGGTCCGCGGTGACGGCAAGGTGCTCGGCCGGGCCGAAGGCGGCAGCCGTCGTCTGGTGGGGGTGTCGGTGGCCGACGCCCGCCAGCACCTTCACGTCCTCGGGGCCACCGGGTCGGGGAAGTCGACGCTGCTCACCAACCTGGTCCTCCAGGACGTGGCCGCTCACCGGGGCGCGGTGGTGATCGACCCCAAGGGCGACCTGATCAACGACCTGATCGACCGGCTCCCGGCCGAGGCCGCGGGTCGGGTGGTCGTGCTCGACCCCGACGACGACAGCGCGCCGCCGGCCATGAACGTGCTCGACGCGGCCGAACCGCACCTGGCCGTCGATCACCTGGTCGGCATCTTCCACCGCCTCTTCGAGGCCTACTGGGGACCGCGCACCGACGACGTGCTTCGGGTGGCAGCGTTGACCGCGCTGCGCCAGCCCGGCGCCACCCTGGCCGACATCCCCCGCCTGTTGACCGAGCCTGGGTTCCGGGCCGGGCTCACCAGGCGACTGGACGACCCGACCCTCAAGGGCTTCTGGGAGGCCTACGAGCGGATGACCCCGGCGGCCCAGTCCCAGATGGTCGGCCCGGTGATGAACAAGCTCCGGGTGGTCCTCACCCGGCCCTTCGTCTCTGCCGTGTTGGGATCGGCCACCTCCAGCTTCGACCTCGGCGCCGACGTGCTCGACGGCGGCCTGCTGCTCGCCCGGTTGCCCAAGGGGACGCTCGGGGAGGACTCCTGCCGGTTGCTCGGCAGCTTCGTGGTGGCGAAGGTGTGGCAGACCGTGACCGCCCGCGCCCGGCAAGGCCAGATAGCCCGCCGGGACGCCGCCTTGTACCTGGACGAGGCGCAGAACTTCTTGACGCTCCCCGGGTCGATCGGGGACATGCTGGCCGAGGCACGCGGCTACCGGCTCTCGGTCGTCGCCGCCCACCAACATCTCGGCCAACTCCCGCGCGAGCTCCGCGACGCGCTCTCGGCCAACGCCCGCAACAAGGTGTTCTTCAACTGCTCCCCCGAAGACGCCCATGTCCTCGAACGCCACGTCGCCCCCGAACTCAGCGAGCATGACCTGTCCCATCTCGGCGCCCACCAGGCCGCGGCCCGGCTCGTGGTCGATTGGGAAGAAACCCCCGCCTTCACCCTGCGCACCGAGGCGGCCCCGGTGGTGGCCGGTCACAGGGAGACGATCCGGGCCGCGGCCCGGGAGCGGTTCGGCCGTGACCCCAGCGACCGACACGACGAGGACCTGCGCCGCCGCCTGGCCGGCCGGCGCGGCACCCATCGCCGCCGCAGCAACAACCCTGACGTTTCGGACAGCAGGTCGGATGGCAGACCGGCCGACACATCGGGTGGCAGGCCAGACCTGCCGGGCTCCCCGTGGGCGAACCGCCAGCACGCCGGCTACCCCACCCCGGCAGCCGATGAGCCCGACTCCTGGAGTGATCTGTGAGTTCCGCCACCGCTTCTGCCCGGCCCGCCGGCCGCCGGCCAATGGCCGTGCGGCCCCGGGCCGACCAGACCCACGTCGCATCTGTGGCTCGTCGCTTAACCCCGAGAGACCGGCTCCTCTGCCGGACCCTGTTCGACCACAAGGTCTTGACCACCGAGCAGGTCACCGACCTGTGCTTCGAGAACCTGACCACCGCCCGGCACCGGCTCACCGCGCTCTACCAGCTACGGGTCCTGGACCGGTTCCGGCCGTTCCGCTCGGTCGGCTCCGACCCCTACCACTACCTGCTCGACACCTTGGGCGTCGAGGTCGTCGCCGCCGACCGCGGAATCGAGGTCCCGCGACCGGGACTGCACCACAGCCGCGCCCTCGCCCTGGCCGACAGCCAACGCCTCGCCCACCTCCTCGGCATCAACGGCCTGTTCTGTGCGCTCGCCCGCTGGGCCAGGACGGTCGAGGACGCCGAGCTGATCGAGTGGTGGCCCGAGCGGCGCTGCACCGCCGAGTGGGGCGAGGTCGTCCGCCCCGACGGCTTCGGCACCCTCCGACAGCGGACCCGGGTGGTCGAGTTCTTCATCGAGGTGGACCGGGGCACCGAGACCCTCGCCCGCCTGGCCGACAAGCTGAACGGCTACGCCGAACTGGTCCGGGCCACCGGCTGGACCCCGCTGGTGTGCTTCTGGTTCCCCGGACCGGGCCGCGAAGGCGAAGGCCGCCGGGTCCTCGCCCACCCCGAGGTCCCCGTCGCCACCGGCGCCGCCGGGCTCGGCGACGGACCAGGCGAGTTCTCGTGGCTGCCGGTCGGCTCGACCGGATCACGACGGCATCTCATCGACTTCGCTCCGGGCGGGAGGCGGTCCTGACCGCGCCCCACCAAGGCCAGCCGTCCGGCCACGAGCGCCGCCCACGTGGCACCCAGGGCCACCCGGCCACCCCGGTCGGCACAGACGACGGACCGCCGGCCTGCCGGCGCCCACGGCCGCCCCAGGCGCCCGAACCCGGTCAGCTTGCCGGGCTCGCCCGGGCGCTGGTGGCCCTGGCCGAGGAGACCCGTGGCGACCGGCTTGCAGTCCTGGCACTGTCGAGGTCTGATCGACCCACGCCCGGCCACATCGCGACCGGCAAGAAGAAGGGAGGGCGATCGTGCGCTGCGTGATCTACCTGAGAGTCTCCACCCGCGAACAAGCCGAGCACGGCGAAGGTGAGGAAGGCTTCTCCATCCCCGCGCAGCGCGAAGCCTGCGTCCGCCACATCCGAGACAAGGGCTGGGACCTGACCGACGAGTACGCCGACCGGGGCGAGTCGGCACGGAGCGCCGACCGCCCGCAGCTCCAAGAGATGCTGGCCCGCATCGCCGAGGACGGCGACATCGACGCCGTCGTGGTCCACAAGATCGACCGGCTGGCTCGCAACATGGAGGACCACGTCGCCATCCGTGCCCTGCTGCGCCGTCGGAGCGTCACGTTGGTGTCGGTCACCGAGAACCTGGAAGAGACCGCCTCGGGCCGGCTGGTCGAGGGCATCCACGCCCTCATGGCCGAGTTCTACTCGGCCAACCTGGCATCGGAGATCAAGAAGGGCATGGCCCAGAAGGCCAAGATGGGTGGCTGGCCGCACTCGGCCCCGCTCGGCTACACCAACGTCCGCGAGACCATCAGCGGCCGCCAGGTCGCCCACATCGTCACCGACCCCGAACGCGCCCCGCACATCACCGCTGCCTTCGAGTTGTACGCCACCGGCGAGTGGACTCTCGAACGCCTCGTCGCCGAACTCGACCACCGAGGGCTGCGCAACCGCGGACGGCGGGACCGGCCCGTCGGACCCATCGGCGTGTCGGCGCTGGCCAACATCCTGTCCAACAAGGCGTACGCCGGGATCGTCTCGTGGGAAGGCATCGACTACCCCGGCCTGCACCAACCCCTCACCGAGACCGCCACGTTCAACAAGGTCCAGGACCTCCTCGCCGCCCGCGCCGCGCGCGGGACGAGGGAGCGGCGGCACAACCACTACCTGAAGGGCACCCTGTTCTGCGGGGTGTGCGGAAGAGGCTTGTCGTTCCAGCTCGCCAAGGGCCGCTACGAGTACCTGTACTGCCTAGGCCAGAAGAACCGCAACCCGACCGGCTGCCAAGAGCCCTACATGCCGGCCGGCGACCTCGAAGCCCAAGTCGAACAGCTCTACGAGCGCATCCAGCTCCCCAAGTCCTGGCTCAAGCGCCTCCGCGAAGAACTGGAAGCCGAGATCACCGCCCGCCAGCACCGCAACGCCGCGGAGCGCGAGTTCCTCACCCGCAAGCTCGCCAAGGCCGACACCGAACGCCGCAAGCTCCTCGACGCCTACTACGCCAACGCAATCGACGTCACCACGTTGAAGACCGAGCAGGCCCGCATCGCCACCGACGTCCGCTCCGCCGAAGAACGCCTCGCCGCGGTGGACGCCCACCTGGCCGAATGGCAGGAAATCTTGGAGACCGCCATGCGCTTCGCCACCAACTGCGCCACCGCCTACGCCCGAGCCTCAGCCGGCACCCGGCGCCGGTTCAACCAAGCCGTCTTCACCCGCATCGACGTGCGCGATGGCAAGATCGCCACAGTGGGGTACCACCCGCCGTTCGACCTGCTCTTTTCTTCGAGCGAGTTTGAATACGGCGATTTGGTGGAGAAGGCCAGGACAGGACCGCCCGACGACGACACGGGGGGGGGACGCCAACCCGGACACAAGCCCACGACCAGGGCAAACGACGACGGAGAGCACCCGCCCACAACGCCGGCCGACGGACCACCACCAGAAACCCGGAACCAGACCGCCGAGGCGACCAGCCCCACCGTTCAGCCCCTAGGGGAAAGTCCTGGTCAGGACCCGTGCACGAGACCGGGGTCGTCAAGCCGGACAGGTCCAGTGTCCGGGTTGACGTACCGGGCTGTGCCCGGCGAGAGCTGGACTGCGGAGCCCGACTCCTCCCTACGCCGCTGGTGGTCGGTTCCGCCGGCGACGGGCAGGCGAGAGGCCGCCCCACACGCCGTGGTGCTCACGGGCACCGGCCTGGCGACAGGGCTCGACCACCGGGCAGCGCTCGCAGAGGGCGAGTGCGGGGCCGTAGTCCGCGGGGAGCCGACGGTCGGACTCGGGGAACATGAGGGCGGTCTCGCCCCGGCAGGCGGCGAGCGCCCTCCACGGAGCCTCGCGGGCCGCAGCCAGCTCGACGAGCCACGCCGGCCCGATAGGTGCAGGCGAGGACGGCGGCCGGGTCTCCACGCCGGCACGGAGGCGCTTCTGATCGAGCAGGTGACCCTCGCAGAGCCCGAGGTCCCCCGCCGGCGCCGAGCACCCCGCACGCCGGCAGACCGGCGCCCTCGTGGGCCGCGCTCGCTCGACGGTGAGGGTCACGGGCAAGGGCGCTCGGTGGGCGGCACGCCGTGAGTGTGCCCGTCCGGTGCTCCCTGCGGGCGGACGTGTCCTGCTCGACCGAGGACCGCTCAGCGCACCAGGCGCCCCGGATCACCCCCGCCACACGACGAGAGAGGCGCCCAAACGGTAGGGATGGCACATCGGGGCCAGGGACCCGTTCGCGGGGAAGATTCGCCCACTACGGCGCACGCTCCGGGGGCCTCGGGGGCCGTCGGCGCCACCAGGGGCGAGAGACGGCGCCTGCGGGGAAGATCGGGGCCGGTGACCAGGACCTGCGCGCCGGAGACGGGCCGGGGAGGGTCTCAGGAGCGCCGGGAGGGTGGGAGCTGAGCCGTCCAGCCGGCGTCGGTGAACGGGGCGAGGGGTGGCGGCCGGATGGTGTCAAGTGCGCGGGTAGGCACCCGGCACTACGTCCCGGCGTCCCGGCGTCGCCGCTGACGAACGGAGCCGCGGGATGGCCACAAGGTCTGCGGGGCCATGCGGCCGACGATCCTCGACAGGCTGCCAGCCGGTCTCCCCAGGCCATGCCGAGGGTGAGACCGACCCGGCGAAGCGTGCGGGGACGACGGGGCGAGAAGGGCGCCGATCCCTCTGCGCTCTCGGCTGCTCGGGCGCTGGGTCCTCCACGGCAACAGGCGCCCAGCCGGTCGGGCTGAGCTGGGCGACGATCCCGACGGCGCCACACTCCCGGCACCGTGAGCCCGCGGGCTCACGTGCTGTGTCTGCCGTAGCAACGGTCTGCTCGTGGCCGCACGACCACAGCCCGACCGCTCCGATGGCGGCCCGCACTGGGGCCGGCGTCGTGAGATCGAGTCGGGGCGACTGCACGGGCGCGCTACTGGCGTAGGGCACAGGGCGTCGAGATCGTCGAGCCTCAGTCGGTCTCGTGTCGTCGGCCGTCGTGTCCTGCGTGTCGTCGCCCCTCGTGTCAGTACGGCCAGTCGTGGTGGCCGGCGCAGGTGCGCTCGTCGGGGCTCGTGACGCTGCACGCGGGCTACTGGCGCGAGGCCCACTGCGTGTAGCCGCAGGCACGTAGACGCGGTGACGGTTCGGACAGCGCGTGCGACCCGAGCGTGAGGTCGTCTCCCACACTGCTCCGCACGTCGGGCACGTCACCGTCACGGCTACAGCATCACCCATCGAGGCTCACTTCCGAGGCTCACTGCCACAGGCTCACCCGAGGCTCACTGCACAGCGTCGTGCTCACGGACCGATACGCACGGAGCAGCTCGGACACGTCGTCGCACGTCTACAGGCTCACTTCCGAGGCGCACTACTGGCCTGGTCGGCTCAGCTCGCCTGTCGTAGGGCACTGCGTAGTGGGCGACGTGCACGTGGCGTCGTGCCGCCCCAGATTCCCTCGGTCTCCGCGTTCACAAGGGCGAAGTCGAGACACTCACGGGAGACGGGACACTGCGCGCAGACCGCCTTCGGTGCTGCGGCAGATTCCCCGATCTCGGGGAAGAAGAGCGCAGGGTCGAGCCCTCGACACGCTGCACGACGGCGCCAGGACGGGTCGGAGTCATGGGCGACCAGCGTCCGGCCGAGGGTGATGGCGACCAGTGCGCTCCTGCGGCGCTCCTGGTCGGCTGCGTGAACACTGCACAGGCCCGCTTCACTGGCCGCCTCGGTAGTGCAGCCGGTGACCCTGCACGGCGCAGGTACCCGAGACGGCAACACTGCGGCGACGCCGGTCCACTGGCGGGCGGTGGTCATGTCGACACCTCCACGGTTGGTCCGAAGAGCGCACCGGGGTCGATCGGCTCACCCGCGATGGGCCATGCCGTCGATGCCCTGGTGCGCATCTCGGCGGGCACGAGGTCGAGCCCCGCCAGCTCGCAGAGTCCGAAGCCGGGGTCGAGGTAGGCGACGGGGACCCCTGCGGCGATGGCGTCCGCCACCTCGCGCAGGCACCCGGTCCCGACAGTCCCGTCCTCGTCTGCGAAGAGGACCAGGCC
Organism: Actinomycetes bacterium; assembly: GCA_021791615.1. Next base: position 722 of record JAJYWG010000528.1, on the reverse strand, counting down.
CGAGAGGGTCGCAAGGAGCCGCGGCCACGCACGGCGCCACCCTGCGTTGGTCCAGGACCGCTCGGCGGGGTTGACGATCTCGGCGTCGGCGAACAGCCCGGCAAGCGTGTCGAGGCAGGCCCGCTCGTGCTCGCTGCGGTAGCTGACCATCGGGTGAGCCCCGTAGACCCGCGGCCGTCGGGCCGTCGTCATGCCGCAGCCCTCGCACGTGCCAGGCGTGCACGTAGCGCGTCGGGGTCCCGGTCCGCCGACGTCGACCACACGCCGTCAGGGCCGAGGTAGAGGCCCGTCACGGAGGCAGGGTCTCGGTGCTGCCCCTTCACCCAATGCCTCTCGGCTGCGCTGTCGGCGCTGAAGTGCGCGTGGCAGACGACGCAGTGCGCCTCACGCGTCGAGGTCCACGAGCGGTGGCAGCCTCGGCAGTGCGTCCCTCGGTGCCCGGGTCCCCACCAACCGTGGCGGTCGGCGTAGGCACAGATCGAGCAGGGCTCGGCCGGGCGCATCAGAACGGCTCCTCGTCGTAGTCAGGAGCCGTCCTCTCGGCCGGAGCCTTCCGGCTCGTGCGGCGCACGTCGACGCTGGCGTAGCGCAAGGACGCTCCCACCTCGTCGGCGAGCAGCTTCACGGTCTCTCGCTCGGTGCCGTCCTTGGCGGTCCAGGTCTCGGACTCCAGCTTGCCGGCGGCGATGACGCGGGTTCCCTTCACCAGCTCGGCGACGTGC
>JAJYWG010000540.1 GCA_021791615.1 Actinomycetes bacterium | reverse complement strand
AACCACCGCCATTGGGTCTGGTAGTGCACGCCTTCTTGCTCAGCCCACTCAAAGAGCTTCACCCTCGTGCTCTACGACGCATGCTCGTAGATGTTCAGTGATATCGAAGGTAGCTGTTGGCAACCCCCGCTGACAACGATTCGAGTCCGGCAACACTCTGCCGGACAGCGTTTCCACCTCGGTCCCTGTTGCCTGCTCACTCGAAAATCGGCACTCACGTGCCAGGCCCCAGCTCCGTGAACATCTTGTACCGCGCCCCCGCAGCAGCGCTCCATCTGGTCTCGGGCAGTATGCGACGTCCGATCTCGGACCAGCGCTGAGACTCGTCAATCGATGGCTCGAGGCCTGCGGCGACCCGGGCCAGGAAGGAGGCCCCGTAGGCAGCTCCTTCGGCGACGGCAACTGCGTCGACCGGTAGCTCGGTCGCGTCAGCCACCGCAGCCATCCATGCCTGTGCTTTGCTGCCACCTCCACTGGCCACGACTCGACGCCCCTGGATCCCGGATCGGTCAAGGATTCTTCGGATGACGAACCCACTTGCTTCGTAGACAGCACGCTCGATCGCTGCTGGACCTTGGGTGAGGTCCATGCCGTGGATGCTCGCCCTCAGCATGGGGTCGTTGAGCGGCGTCCGCTCTCCTCGGACGTAAGGCAGCCAGATCGGCACGCGCGTCGCATCCCCCGTCCGACCGTCGCTCTCGTCTGTCGGAAGGCCGAGCCGGGAACGATCGCCTCGATGCGCCTGTTCGCGGCGGCGCTGCCCGTCCACGGCCGGCGTGCCTCTACGTGCCACCGCACCAGGGGGCCGGACGCCGCGCAGCAACTGCCTGGCCCAGTCGGCGAACAGGGCACCGGCGTTGCTCGGTCCGCCGATCAAGACCCGTCCTGGCTGGGTGTGAGGAACCGTGATCAGTCCCGGCACTTCGACCCACTGATCGGTCACGACCCACACAACCAACGTGGCGCCGAAGATCGCCAGGACGTCGCCGGGTTCAGTCGCCCCTGACACCAATTGATCGCAGAGCGCGTCGATGGTGCCACCGGCGACGGCAATTGTCGTTCCTCGCAGGTGGCACGCGGCACCTCCCATGGGAACGACTCTGGGCATTTGGTCGGTGCGGGCACCAAGCGCGGCAAGTCCGTGCTCGTCCCAACCTCGGTGGGTGCACAGGTCGCCAAACACCATTGCTGCCGCACTATCGAGCGCTGCCACGCCGGTCATTGCGTGGGTGGCCAGGCTCTGGCATGGCCAGTAGCCGGCAGCGTGGGGCGCACGATCCACTGCCCAGCGGAGGAAGCCGGTGGCATCGGGCATTCCAGCACCCGGCTCAGGCCCCCCCACCGCTCCTGTTGCGATTGATGCCTTGTCCTCATCGCGACCGTCCCAGTTGCTCCTCGAGTCGCCGTAGAGCAGACCTGGCAGGATCGCCCTTCCCTTTTCGTCGACGGCCGTGAGGGAGGGGACCATCGATGCCACTGCCACGCCCGCAATGCTCATCCCCGATTCGGACAGGCTCTCGGTGATCCTGCGGAGGGCGCGACGTGGCCCCTGACGCCACGCCTGTTCGGCGACATGCTCGAGTCGATCCGGCTCGGGAGTCACGATCCGGTGGGGGACCCGGACCTTCGCCACCACCCTTCCCTCGCCGTCGGCGGCCACCGCCTTCACCGACGTGGTCCCGATGTCGACGCCGACGGTCACCACGGAACGGTTCGACCGATCAGTCATCTCAGCTCCAACCTGACATCTGTGTCATCACAGGCCATTATGGAGCACATGCCCACACCTCGCCCGAAAGCTCTCGTGACCGCCGCGGTGAGCGGTCCCGGCCTCGATCTCCTGGCCGACTTGGCCGACCTGACCATCGACTCGTGGCTCGACCAGCCAAAGCTCCGCATCTACAACGCCGATCAGCTCGCAGAACGCGTTGAGGCCGAAGGTGCGACCATCGTGGTGGTCGAGAGCGATCAGTGCGGCGGCAAGCTCTTCGACCTGCCGCTCGTTGCGGTGGGGAGCTGCCGCGGCGACCCGAACAACGTGGATGTCGCAGCAGCCACCCAGGCAGGCGTCCCGGTGCTGCGAGCGCCGGGGCGGAACGCCGATGCCGTCGCCGAGATGGCCATCGCCCTGCTCTTTGCGGTGAGCCGGCGCGTGCTCCCTGCCGATCGGGACGTCCGTGCCGGCGAGATCTACCGCGATGGCACCATTCCGTACCAGCGCTACAGGGCGTGGGAGCTTGCCGGCAAGACGGTCGGGCTGATCGGCCTCGGGGCGGTCGGACGAGCATTGCGCTGGCGCTTGCGGGGTCTGGGCATGGAGGTGATTGCCTACGACCCCTATGCCGAGGACGCCACATCGAGCTTCGACACGCTTCTCAGCCGGGCTGACGTGATCTCCGTGCATGCTCCGGCCACCGACGAGACGGTGGGCATGATCGATGCGGCTGCATTCGATCGAATGCGCCCTGGGGTCATCTACCTGAACACCGCGCGGGCCAAGCTTCACGACACCGACGCACTCGTCGCCGCCCTCGCCAGCGGACATGTGGGTGGAGCTGGCCTGGACCACTTCGAAGGGGAATGGCTCGACCCCGCACATCCCCTGGCACACCTGGACTCGGTTGTGCTCACCCCGCACATCGGCGGAGCCACGTACGACACCGAGGCGAACCACACCCTGATGATCGCCAACGACCTGTGCAGGCTCTTGGCCGGCGCCCGGCCGCTTCACATCGTCAATCCCGAGGTGCTCGAGAGAGGTCGCTGATCCATCCCGCTCGCTGGCACACCCACACGCCACAATGGTCGTCATGAGCGTCACCCAGCCCCGGCTCGACGACCCCTCCGTCCGATTCACCATGGACGGCACACGACCCCAAGTCGAAGTGAGGACCAGCACCCGCCGCCGCAAGACGAGCACCGCCTACTGGGATCGTGACCGGGTCATCGTCGTCCTTCCATCCCACGTACGAGAGCCGCAGCGCACGGAGCTGGTCGATTGGCTGGTGCGCCGAGTCCTGGCGAAACGTCCCGGCGCGACGGCGTCGGATACCGTCCTGGCAGAGCGGGCTCGCAGCCTGGCTGATCGCTACGTCGAGGGTGTCCGGCCGACGTCCATCCGGTGGGTGGGGAACCAGGAGCGCCGCTGGGGTTCATGCACGGCCACCACCGGCGAGATCAGGATCTCCGAGCGCCTTCGGTGCGTCCCCGGCTGGGTGCTCGATGCCACCATCGTCCATGAGCTGGCCCACCTGCTCCATCCCAACCACTCCCCTACATTCCACCGTGTCGCAGGACGCTTCCCCCGCCAACGCGACGCAGCGCTCTTCCTCGAGGGTTACGCGCTCGGGCTGGGGATGGACAGGAGCACCGATGCCGACGCCGGTCCCGATGCCGGTGCCAGGACCGATCCAGATGCCGGCGGCAATCCCGATGCCGATGCCGGTGCCGGTGCCAGGACCGGTCCAGGTGCCGATGCCGACGCCGGCGCCCACAGATGATCGCAGGAGGGCGAGTTCCACCGGTCGGTGCACGGTCACACCCGCTCAGCCGACGCCGGTCCACCAGTCCGTCCCGGCTCGGACCGTGACGGTGTCGCGCCCCGAGCGCAGGACCCGCCCGGGCAGGGCTCCGGTCGCCGCGCCCTGGCTCACCACCTCGGTCCCGTTCACCAAGACGTGCTCGATGCCGGTGGCTTCCGCGTACAGGCGGCTCGACCCGCCGGGCAGGTCGTCCCGGGTGCGCTCGGGACCAGGACCCACGGTCGCCGGGTCGAACACGACGAGATCGGCCCACCAGCCCGGGGCGATCCGGCCGCGCCCTTTGAGACCGTAGAGTCGGGCCGGGACGTCGGTGAGCTGGTGGACGGCCTCCTCCCAGGAGATGACACCGTGCTCCCTCACCCCTTGACCCAGCAACGCCGTCGAGTAGACGGCGCCGCACATGGTGTCGAGATGTGCCCCGGCGTCGGACCCGCCCACCACCGCCCGGCGGTCCGTCCAGATCCGGCCGCGTGCCGCCCAGTCCTCTTCGGACTCGGGGATCGGGGGGCGAAGTCCGGTCCGCAGTCCGTCGGCCACGACGACGTCGAGCATCGCGTCGAACGGATCCTGGCCGCGTTCGGCCGCGACGTCGCCCACGCGCCGTCCCTCGCAGCTCGCGTTCTGCGGCGCGAACGTCTCTTCGAACACGAGGCGCCGCCACACGGCCAGGTGGCGCAAGATCCCCGCATCGTCAGATTGCGCTCCCGCATTCAGGCGGCGGCGGACTTCGGGATCGGACAGGGCAGCCATGCGCTCGGCGGGCGGGAGCGAGAGGACCTCCCGCCAGCCCGGAAGCCCGTCGAGGATGACCCCGGTGGCGAACGAGAGCCGGATCCTCATCGTGTGCGGGAGGGTGAGAGCCACCACCGTGGCCCCGCGCTTGGCGGCCTCGTCCGACGCCGCCAGCTGATGCTCGGTGGCCGCCGGATCGGCGGCCGAGACCCCGAGCACGTTCCAGTTCACCGGACGATCAGCTCCGAGGGACATCGAGGACATCAAGTCCACCTCCTCGTCGGAGAAGCCGTTCAGCGAACCCGAGAGGACGAGCTCGACGGTCGTGCCCGGGAAGTCCCGCACCGCCGAAGCCAGCGCCTCCATCTCCGGGCGAAGGGCCGCCCGTGACGGCACCGGCTGCCCCGCGCCGTCGTGGTGCGTGTGGGCCTGGGACGTAGAGAACCCGATGGCCCCGTCGGCGAGGGCCTCCCCCAGGCGCTGCACCATCAGGGCCACGTCGGCATCGCTGGCGACCTCGCCGACCGCGCGCTCACCCATGACCGAGCGCCGGAGGGTGGAGTGCCCCGCGAGAAAGCCCGCGTTGACGCCGACCCGTCCATCGAGACGGCCGAGCCAGTCGCCGAACGACCTCCACTGCCAGTCCAGGCCCGCTTCGAGTGCCGCGAGCGGCATCCCTTCCACCCGCGCCAGCAAAGCCGTGAGGTACTCGGCATCCTCTTCCCGGCACGGAGCGAGCGAGAAGCCGCAGTTACCGCCGAAGACGGTCGTCACGCCGTGCAGCGGCGATGGGCTGGCCGCCGGATCCCAGGAGAGCTGGGCGTCGTAGTGAGTGTGGAGGTCGACGAAACCCGGCGCCACGAAGAGACCCTCGGCGTCGACGACCTTCTCGGCTTCGATGTCGGCTGTCCCTGCGCGCTCGCCGGCGTCGGCCACCACGGTGACCCTGCCGTCTCGGACCCCGACGTCGGCCCGCCTGAGAGGTGCACCAGTCCCGTCGGCCACCATGCCTCCCCGAATCAGGAGATCAAGCATTCGCCCTCCTCGTCGCCTCGTTGCCTCGTTGCGCCGGCGCCACCAGGCCAGCGTGCAGGCTCCGACGCTAACCTGCAGACGTGATGGGGGTGGGCGGCGCCGGTCCGGCAGCAGGAGTCGACACGGATGCCCCGACTGCGGCCCGGGGCTCGGCGGCGGGCGCCTCCCGACTGCTCCCGGACCCCGAGCCCCGAAAGGTGCGGGTGCCGATCATCTCGGTCGACGACCATCTCATCGAGCCCCCCGACCTGTTCGACGGGAGGATGCCGTCGTCGCTGGCTCCGCGTGCGCCGCGGATCGTCGAGGAGGACGGCGGTCGCCAGGAGTGGGAGTACGAAGGCCGTCGATACCCGAACATCGGCCTCAACGCCGTGGTAGGACGCCCTCGAGAGGACTGGAGCATGGACCCCGCCAGGTTCGAGGAGATGCGGCCAGGCTGCTACGACATCGGTGCCCGCGTCGCCGACATGGACGTGGCCGGCATCTGGGCGTCGTTGTGCTTCCCCTCCCTGGTGGCGGGGTTCTGCGGCTCGGTCTTCTCCCGCTCGGAGGACCAGGAGCTGGGCCTGGCCTGCGCGAGGGCGTGGAACCGCTGGCACGAGGAGGTGTGGGCCGGGACGTACCCCGAACGCATCATCGCGCTCCAGCTTCCCTGGCTGGCCGACGTCGAGGTGGCGGTTGCCGAGATCCGCCGGAACGCCGAACGAGGCTTTCGCGCCGTCAGCTTCCCGGAGTTCCCGGCCCAGCTCGGCTTCCCGTCGATCTTCTCCGGCTACTGGGACCCGTTCTTCGCCGCCTGCGCCGAGACCGGCACCGTGGTCTGCCTCCACACCGGTGCGTCGGCGTGGGCCCCCTTGCCCTCCCCTGATCCGCCCTTCGAGCTGCTGCCCACGCTCTTTCCGGTGAACGCCCTCGTCGCCGCGGCGGAGTGGCTGTGGTCCGGCGTGCCCCTCCGCTTCCCCGACCTGGCGGTCGCGTTGAGCGAAGGGGGAATGGGGTGGGTGCCCATGCTCATGGACCGGGTCGACTACGTCGTTGCCCACTCGGCGTCGGGCACCGAGAGCCGCGCCTGGCCGAGCGACCTCCTGCCGAGCGAGGTCCTGCGTCGCAACTTCTGGTTCTGCAGCATCGACGACCCGTCGATCATGCCCCTGCGCCATGTGATCGGCGTCGACCACATCATGGTGGAGTGCGACTACCCCCACGCCGACTCGACGTGGCCAGACACCCAAGAGGTGCTTTCTCGGACCATCGGCGAGATCCCCGAGCTCGAGCGCCAGGCCATCGCCTCGGGCAACGCGGCCCGCTTGTTCCGCCACCCGCTCCCACCCAAAGGGTGGCGGAGCACGTGAAGGCCTCCCCCACCGCAGGCGGGTCCGTGCACCCGGTCACCCCGACGACGGCCGTCGTCGACGCCGACGGCCACGTCGTCGAACCGCGTGAAGCCTGGCGGGACCTCCCCGATGCCTACCGTCCCCGGATCGAGCGGGACGCACGCGGCTACGAGCACGTCGTGGTCGGGGACCGCGAGATCCTCGCCGCACCCTTGGGCACGCTCGCCACGCCCGGTGCGCGGTTCTCCGACGTGGAAGTGTTCCGCTCGCTCGATGAAGCCCAGCCCGGAGGCTCGGACCCGGTGGCCCGTCTGGCCGACATGGACGTCGAGGGCATCGACCAGGCCGTGCTCTACCCCTCGATCGGCTTGTACTTCTCGGCCGTCGACGACGCGCCGGCGGCAGTGGCCGTCGCGACCGCCTACAACGACTGGCTGGCCTCCTACTGCGCTGCCACACGCCGCCGGCTGTTCGGTTCGGCAATGCTCCCCCTCCAGGACCCGGCCGCGGCCGCGGCCGAGCTGCGGCGAGCGGCCGGCGAGCTGGGCTTCACCGCTGCGTTCGTCCGGCCCAACCCGTGCTGCGGACGCTCCCTCTCCGACCGCGCCTACGACCCGATCTGGGAGGCGGCCCAGGAGCTCGACGTGGCCATCGGCGTGCACGAAGGCAGCTCGGTCATCCTGCCGACGCTCGGCTCCGACCGCCCGTTCAACCCCCTCGTCCTCCACGCCGTCTCCCACTCGTTCGAAGAGATGCTCGCGTACGCCCAGATGGCCGCCTTCGGTGTCTTCGACCGCCACCCTCGGCTCAAGGTCGTCTTCCTCGAGTCGAGTGGCGGGTGGGTGCCCTTCTGGCTCGAACGGCTCGACGAGCAGGCGGAGAGCTTCGGGGGGTTCTGCCCGGACATGCTCATGGCGCCGAGCGAGTACTTCGCCCGCCAGTGCTGGGTGAGCTTCGAGGTGGACGAGCGGACCCTGCCGGCGCTGGTGCCGTTCGTGGGCGCCGAGCGCATCGTGTGGGGCTCGGACTACCCGCATCACGATGCCACGTTCCCCGGTGCCGTCGACGCCCTGCGCCGGACGATCGCACCCTGCTCGGCACCCGTGCAGGCCCGCGTCCTCGGTTTGAACGCGGCCTCTCTCTACCGCCTCCCGCCTCGCCACGACGGCATTCTCGGGGTCCTCGATGCCTACTTCACCGCGATCACCGTGCGCGACGTGGACGCGCTGCGCGCCTTGTTCACTCCCGATGCAGTACTCGATGCCCAGGGCACCGAGTACCGGGGCAACGAGGCCATCGCCCGCTTCTACGCGGAGGGTGCGTTCGCCTTCGAGGATCTCCTGCCTCGGACCCAACCTCCCCGTGTCGAGGGGACACGCGCCACGGTCGGCATCGACCTGCGCATCGCCGGGACCCACTCGGCAGTCGAGGACGTGTTCGTCGTGGCCGGTGACCGGATCGGCCGCCTCGAGATCCGCGGGCTCGACGACGACCTCACCCGCTCCCTCGACCGATCGACCGGCCGGGATCCAACGGTCAGCTAACGTCGGCCCATGACCGCCTCTGGCCCCGCGTTGCGCCTGTTGCCGCGCCTCGACCAGGACAACGAGTTCTTCTGGACCTCGGGCTCCGACGGAGTCCTGCGATTCCTGCGGTGCGGGGCCTGCGAGAAGTACGTCCACCCTCCCGCCCCCCGGTGCCCGTACTGCCTCGACCGGCGCGTTGCTCCCGAGCCGGTGAGCGGGCGGGCGGTGGTCGAGTCGTTCACCGTCAACCACCAGCAGTGGATCCCCGGCAGCGAGCCTTACGTCGTGGCGTGGGTGTCGATCGTCGAGCAGCCCGACGTCCGCCTCACCACCAACCTCGTGGGCGTCGAGCCGGGCGAGATCACCATCGGCATGGAGGCCGCGGTCGAGTTCGAGGCCCACGACGACGTCTTCATCCCGGTCTTCCGACCGGTGATGCCGGCCTGACGGCAGCGACGGTGCCCATGCCCGAGGAGCCCATCGAACGCCGCGCCGCAATCTCGGGCATCGGCCAGTCCCAAGTGGGCCGTCGCCTCGGGCGCAGCGAGCTGGACCTCACGGTCGAGGCCGCGCTCGCCGCCATCGATGACGCCGGCCTCACCCGCGACGACATCGACGGGATCTCCACCTACCCGGGGATGGGGATCGGCACGCCCGGCTTCGCCGGACCCGGGACGCCTGAGGTCCAGGATGCACTTCGGCTCCGGGTCGGCTGGCACGACGGTGGCGGCGAGGGTCCGGCCCAGCTCCGGGCCGTCATCGCCGCGTGCCTGGCCGTCGGCGCAGGACTGGCCCGCCACGTGCTTGTCTATCGGACCGTCACCGAGTCCACGGCCCAGGGGAGCGGTGGCCGTCAGGGGATCGGTGGCAGCGGCGGCGGCGGGGGTGTGCCGCGCTTTTCAGGTTTTTTGCAGTGGTACCTCCCCTTCGGTGCGGTCTCGGCCGTGAACTGGATCGCGCTGGTGGCCCAGCGCCGGTTCCACGAGTTCGGGCTCACCCGTGAGCAGCTCGCGCAGATCGCGTTGAACGCCAGGCGCAACGCGGCGCTCAACCCCAACGCCGTCTACCGCGACCCGATGTCGCTCGACGACTACCTGGGGGCACGAATGATCTCCTCGCCGCTGTGCCTCTTCGACTGCGACGCGCCCTGCGACGGTTCGACGGCGCTGATCGTCTCGCGCGTCGAGCACGCCGCCGATGCCCCCCACCCGCTCTGCTGCGTGAACGCCGTCGGCACTGCGCTGCGCGGCCGGCCGAGCTGGGACCAGTTCGACGACATGACCTCGATGGCGGCTCGCGACGCCGCTGCCTCGATGTGGCGGCGAACCGATCTCACGCCGGCCGACGTCGACGTCGCCCAGCTCTACGACGGGTTCTCCATCCTCACGATGGTCTGGCTCGAGGCACTTGGGTTCTGCGGCCGGGGCGAGAGCGGGTCGTTCGTCGAGGGCGGCGCCGCCATCGCCCGCGACGGTCCCCTGCCGCTCAATACCGCCGGTGGCCAGCTCTCGGGCGGCCGGCTCCACGGGTTCGGCCTGCTCCACGAAGCCTGCCTCCAGCTCCGCGGCGAGGCCGGCGAGCGCCAGGTCCCGGGTCGCCACGGCGACGGTCCCCAAGTGGCCGCCGTGGCCAACGGTGGAGGACCGCTGGCGGGGTCCATGCTCCTCACCCGCGGTCGTCTTTGACCGGCGCTCCGGCCGGCAGCTCGGTGCCGGCCACGTGGGCCGCCGCCCGTGCGGAGAGCGCGACGAGCGTGAGGGTGGGTCCGTAGCCCGCCGAGGTGACGAACACCGACGAGTCGGCCACGAGCACGTTGTCCAGGGCATGCACGCGGCCCCAGCGGTCGACCACCGACGTGGCGGGGTCCTCGCCCATCCGGGCGGTGCCCATCACGTGGCGGCTCTCGGGGACCGCAGACGCGCCACCGCGCGTGCTCACTCCCGGCGACGTGCTCACCGACGTCCGCACGGCACCCATCTCCCGCAGGATCGCCTCGAGCCGGGGGCCGTGATGCGCGGATGCCGCCAGCTCGTGGCGGCCGGCTTGGTAGGTCACCCTGGCCACCGGGACGCCGCGCACGTCTCTGATCGCGGGGTCGAGGTCGACCCGGTTGGCCGGCGAGGCCAGGTCCTCCCCCTGCATGATGAGCGCTGCCAGGCGCTCTCGGTACGGGGAGTCGCGCATGAGCGGGCGGTGGCGCTCGCCCCACGGGTAGAGGAGCGCCTCCATGATCGGCAGGGCGGCGCTGCTGTGCTCCACCATTCCCCCGCGCAACCACGGCAACCCGGCCTGGGCGGCGGCTTCGGCCGACGCCGCGTCGCCCACGATGGCGTCGTCGTGCACATGGGTGACCGACCGGCCCCGCTGGCCGTGGAGGCGGTGAGGCAGCGTCCCGGCGGCGATCGTCTGGAAGTGCACCATGAGGTAGCGCCCGAGGAGCTCGTGGTCCAGGCCCGAGAGCAGGAGAAGGCGGGGCGTCTCCACTGCGCCACCGGCCACCACCACCCAGCGGGCGTCCACCGTCCTCGGGGTCCCGTCGGGTCCGACGATCTCGACTCCTCGAGCACGGCGGCCCGACCAGAGGATCCGAGAGACGAACGTCTCGGGCCACAGCTCGGCCCGGCCGCTGGCCATCACCCGGCGCAGGAGCGCCACTGGATCGCCCTTCGCGTGGATCGGACACCCGAAGAACGAGCAGAACCCGCAGTTGTTGCACGCAGGCCGGCCGTCGTAGGGCACGCTGTTGGCCGCGGTCGGTGCCGGGTAGGGGTGGTACCCGAGCTTCGCCGCCGCTGCCGCCGAGAGCGTGGCCGAGTACATGGGTGCCCCCGGCGCCATGGGGTACGGCCCCGAGCGCCATGCGGCGAACGGGTTGGCGGCGGCTGTGCCGGCAACGCCGATCAACCGTTCGGCCTCGGTGTAGTAGGGCTCCAGTTCCTCGTAGGTGATCGGCCAGTCGCGGACATCGCCTTCGGGCTGCGGACCGAGCTCGGAGCGGAGGCGGAAGTCCTGCTCGCGAAATCGCGGGACCTTGCCGTCTGCGTGGGTGCCGCCGCCCCCCACGGTCGAGGGCACCGCGCCCACGTCGCCCACCAAGAGGCGGTCGCCGTCGTCGGCACTGCGCCGGAAGGTGCGCGGCTCCAAGAACGGGTCCGGGCCCAAGAAGTGGCGGTGCACGAATTTGATCTCGTCGTTGGAGAAGTCGGCGGCCGGCCGGGTCAGGTCGTCGGGGTCGAGCAGGTGGTTCCTCCCCTTCTCCACGATGGCCACCGACCAGCCCGCCCGGGTGAGGACGTCGGCCGCGGCCGCTCCACCAGGGCCGGATCCCACGATCACGGCGTCGAGCATCACCGCCGGCCCGTCACGGTCCACTGACCTCGGCGTCGGTCCATCCCCGAGGCTGCACGTCGCCGTCGAAGCCGATGCTCCGCCACCCGGCACCGTCGGTGTTGCCTCCGTACTCGGGCGCGCCATAGGTGGCCTCGCACGTGTGCCGGTACAAGAGGTCGGTGAAGGGTCCGCAGGCTCGCAGCCGATCGTCCTGGACGTCCGGCGGGCAGCGCACGAAGTCCTCGCCGAGCGCGGCGAGGCCCTGCCGGTAGCGCTCCTGGAGCCCGACCACCGGGCCGTTGATCTCTCGTTCGGGCTGCCCACGGGAGCCCTCGATCCGGGTGCGCCAGGCCAGCTCGTCGAGCGGCCCGAGGGGAAGGAAACGAGCGAACCCGGCCTCGCCCCCACGGCGCCCCGACGCCGGGCCACCGGCCCAGATGCGCGGCGGGTCGAGCTCGAACGCGCCGAGCAGGGTGTCGATGTAGGTGGCCGCACCCATGGCCCCGGCACCGGGGCCATGCTCGTCCGGAGGGATGAGACGATTGCACGCCGCGACCAGGGTGGCGTGCTCGGGCTCGGTCAGCCAGACGGGCACTCCGAGAAGCTACCAAGTCCTTGGAGCGCGGTCGGCGGAAACGGTGCGCGAGACGGCTCGCTCGATTCCGCCCGACGGCCCCGTTCACTGACGCTGATGTCAGGTTAGACTCGCCCGAGCAGTTGCAGAGGAGGGTGCGTGAGAGGCGAGCTCCAGGAGGCGGGCGGATGAGCGGTGGCTACCGCGTCGGTGTGGACGTGGGGGGGACCTTTACCGACATGATCTGCATCACCCCCGACGGCGAGATCATCCTGGACAAGACGCCGACGACGCCCGAGGACCAGTCGACCGGCGTCGTCGAAGGGCTGCGCCAGATGGCGGCGAACGTCGGCACCGACTTGGCCACGCTGTGCGCGGGTATCGAGGCCTTCGTCCACGGGACGACCACCGCCGACAACACGATGATCGAGATGAGCGGCGCCGTCACCGGGCTCCTGGCCACCGAGGGCCACCGCGACGAGATCGAGCTCCGGCGCGACCACAAGGAGAACATCTGGGACCCGGCCTACCCACCGCCGGTCCCGATCGCCAGGCGCCGCGCCCGCATCCCCGTGCCGGAGCGCCTGGACTTCGAGGGCAACGTCGTGTTGGCGCTCGACGAAGACGCCGTCCGCCGGGGAGTCCGGCGGCTCCGCCAGCTCGGCGTGACCTCGATCGGTGTCTGCTTCCTGTTCAGCTTCGTGAACCCCGTCCACGAGCTGCGAGCGCGCGAGATCATCGCCGAGGAGTACCCCGATGTGGAGCACGTCTCGCTCTCCCACGAAGTCCTCCCCCGGGCTCCCGAGTTCGAGCGCACCTCGACGACGCTGGTCAACGCCTACGTCGCGCCCCGGATCACGGCGTACGTGGACCGCCTCGTCCACCGCCTCCGCGACGCGGGGTTCGCCGGCCGGGTCGTCCTCATGCAGTCGAGCGGCGGTGTCATGCCGCCCGAGTCGGTGGCGCGGCGCGCTGTCTCGCTGCTCGGGTCGGGACCGACGGGTGGCGTCATGGCCGCCGCGATCGCCGCCGGCCGCAGTGGGGTGACCGACTTCGTCGCCGCCGACATGGGTGGGACCTCGTACGACGTGTGCCTCGTGCGCGGCGGCCAGCCGGCCGTCACCACCGACTGGAACTGGCGCCACCGCTACTACCTCAACCTCCCGATGGTCGACATCCACAGCGTCGGTGCCGGCGGCGGCTCGATCGCCCGGGTCCGGCAAGGTGCGCTGCTCGTCGGCCCTGAGAGCGCCGGGTCCTATCCCGGGCCGGTCTGCTACGGGCGAGGTGGCGAACGGGCGACGGTCACCGACGCCGACGCCGTGCTCGGGTACCTGCCGACCAAAGGCTTCGCGGCCGGGCGCATGGAGCTGGACGTCGACGCCGCCCGCCGCGCGATCACACGAGATGTCGCAGAGCCGCTCGGGCTCGACGTCGAAGACGCGGCGTGGGCCATCCAGCGGATCGTGAACGCGAACATGGCGAACGCCGTCCGCAAAGTGCTCTCGAGCCACGGCGCCGATCCCCGCACCTGCGCGCTCATCGCCTACGGGGGCGGAGGCGCCGTCCACGCCTGGGCGCAAGCCCGCGAGCTCGGGATCCACCGGGTGCTCGTCCCCAAAGCCTCGCCCGCGTTCTCGGCCCTCGGGCTGCTCGTCTCGGACTACGTCGTCGACCTCATGCGGGCGTACGTCGTGAAGCTCTCCGAAGTCGACCTCGCACGCGTCAGCTCGCTCGCCGACGAGCTCCTGGAGGAAGCCGAGCGGGAGCTGGCCCCGGCCAACCTCGCTCCCGACCAGGTCGAGTCGTCGCTGTTCGCCCAGATGTGCTACCACGGGCAGAACTTCGACATGAGCGTGCCGCTGCCCGGTGGCGGGGTCATGGCGGACGCCGACCTGCTCGACCTGGCAGACAGGTTCCACGATCTTCACCAGGCCACCCGCGGCTTCTCCTTCCCCACCCAGCAGCCACTCCTGCGAGGCATCCGCCTCGTCCACCGTGGACTCACCCCCAAGCCGCCGGTGCTCGCCCGCATGGGCGCCGCGACCTCCCTCGAGGACGCACGCACCGGCTCTCGAGCCGTCAGGTTCGAAGGCGGGTTCGTCGAGGCGCCGACGTACGACGGCTCCGCACTGGGCCCCGGGACCGTCGTTGCCGGACCCGCGCTCGTCGAAGAGCCGTTCACCGTCGTGGTGCTGTCCCCCTCGGACACGGCGCGACTCGACGAGCACGGCAACTACGACATCACCGTCGAGCACTGAGCACTGGGCTCCCCGCCGGCAGCGCGGCTCGGAGTGCGGCGACGAGCGCGAGCTGGCCGACCGCTCGAACAACCGTTGGAACTTTCCTTCACAGTGTGATGATTTTGTGAAAGGTCTTCCATTCTCCGACGTTCTGTCTCATACTTGGCAGTGGAGTGACGGCGCGTTCTGCCAGGTCCGCGCCGGGATCGATCGAGCCGGCGACGGCTCGATCGTCGAGAGAGGGGGAGGATCATCTCCAGCTCCGGACCGTCGTACCGGCGGCCGGTTCTGCAGTTGGCGGGCTTGCGACCGGCCCGGCGTTGCGCACGCGGAGCGCAGCGCTCCAAGGATCTTCCAGACATCCATCATGCGAGGAGCAGCAAGGCTCGCACCACTGACGATCGGGGGTTCAGCCTGATCGAAGTGGTCGTGGCGCTTGCCGTACTGGCCGTCGTCCTGGTCTCCGTGGGGCAGGTGCTCGCCTCACAGCTCACGGCGACCACCAGGACCAGGAACGAGGCGGTGGCCCAGCAGCTCCTCACCAAGACGCTCTCGATCGTGAGGGCGCTGCCCTACGCGGACCTGGCGAAAGGGCTCGACGCCTCCGACGCCACGACGGGGACAGCGCACATCAAGAAGTCCGGCAGCACCTGGCTGTTCTCCGACCCCGAGGACCGACTCACCGGCACAGGCGAGGACGTCATCCACTCCACACCGGGCACCACGGCACCGCCTCCCGCTCCGCTCTACCCGCACGTGGCCCCGGCAACGGTCAACGGGACCACGTTCTCGGTGGCGGTGTTCCCGACCCAGTACGAGACACCGCCGGTCAACACACCGACACACACCGCCGTCGCGGTCCCCGGGGTCGTCCGAGTCACGGTGATCGTCTCGTGGCGGTACGCCTCAGGACAGACATCGTCGGTCACCGGGCAGTCCCTCGTCTCGACAATCGGCCGCTGCGACGAGACGACGGGCACAACGGGTCCGTGCAAGCCCAACTTCACCGCCTCTGCCACAGGAGGGCTCGGGGTGGTGACCGTGACCGCGGCGCCCGGATCGCCCTACCCGATCGAGGGAGTGTCGTTCACAGCCGTCTCGCTCCTCTTGAGCGGGACGTCCACGAGCAACTCGCTGGTGAGGACCTCTTCGGTGAGAGGTCAGGCTCGCGCCACCGGCGTGACGGTGCAAGGCTCCACCGGCCAGGACGAGGTCAGCGAGGTGAGCACCCAGGCCAGCAACGACCCGGCCACAGGGGAAGCGCCGTTCGAGAGCTCGAGCCTCTCCCAGAGCTCACAGTCGGTCGTCCTCTCGGGGTCACGCAACTCGATCACGGCATCTCCCTCCTCTGACGACTCGGGGGGAAGCGTCAGCACCGTGTCGGCGCAGAGCGCGCAGGGGTGCGCCTCACTCGCGGGAGTTGCGCAGTCGACGTCGGAGCCGTGCGGGAGCGGGACAGTGCACCAGGCGAGCACCGCCGCGATCACCGCCGCGCTCGGCAGCGCCACACTGGGCACAGCGAACCTGGTCACCGTCGGTCCCCAGGCGACCGGCGATGCCGACCGGGTCGTTTCCCAGCGCTCGGGTCCCGGGCAGGCGGGGTGCCCGTCGGGTGCCACAGCAGGCTGCGCCAGCGCCGCCGCGCGAGAGGCCCTGGGGACGGTGGCCCTGGGCGGCCTCCCCGGCGCCGTGACCGCTCCGGCGGGGTGGACACCGACCAAAGGGGTGCTCGCCGTGAGCGACTACTCGGCGCAGGCGACAGCATCGGCTTCGAGCGGGACCAGCGGGACCCACGTCACGTCCTCCGTCGCGGTCCCGATCCCCGGCGCCCCGGCACCGTCTATCTCCTACTGGAACGGGTCGGGGTACACCTCGGCATCCCTCGGCACGTCGTCGCAGACGATCTCGGTGCCCAAGGTCACCGCCCAGGACCCGTCGGCCCCAGGGGGGCCAGTGACCGTCACCGTCGCGACGACCGTCTCGATCGGCGGCGCCACCACACAGACCAGCACAAGCTCGGCCTGCCAGAACCCGTGCCTGGGGCGCCGCACGATCCCCTCGCCGCGGATCACGGTGGACTACGAGGTCGTCCAGGGGTCGACCGTCCTGTGCGACCTGGTCATCACAGCGAACCTCGGCGCGGTCCTGGCCTCGGCGTCCTACCAGGCGGCATCGTGAGCGGCGTGACCCGCGTGGTGCGGGCTTTCGAGGAGCGGCGCCGGACCGGGCGCCGGGAGGACGGGTTCAGCCTCGTGGAGATCCTGGTGGCGATGGGAGTGGCGGCGATCGTGCTGAGCCTCGTCACGGCGTCGCTCGCGGTGACCCTGAAGGAGAGCAACGGGACGCTGGCCGTCAACCAGGAGAACCAGCTCGCCAACTCCGTCCTCGCCCAACTCCAGCAGCAGGTCACCGCCGCCAATGTCGTCTTCAACCCGGCAACCGAGGGCACCAACGCCGGCGCCGGGATCCCCGCGGGGTTCTCGCTCCGGCTCCTCATCGTCGGCCGGTCCGGGACAACATGCGAGCAGTGGCGGGTCCTCACATCTCACCTCGAGCTGCGCTCATGGCCGGAGGGCCAGCCAGGCCAGGCCTCCGTGTGGCGGACAGTCGCCTCGCAAGTGACCAACCCGGCGACACAGCCCCCGTTCGCCCTCGCCTCCACATCGTCGTACGACAACCGGGTCCTCGACGTCGACTTGGACATCCGCACGGGGGGGTCACCCGTCCCTGCTCTCGCGGTACGGACGTCGTTCGCGGCGACAGACGCCCAGTTCTTCTCCCCGACCGACACCCAGTTCTGCACACCAGTGCCCCCGGCCGGTGCACCATGACCTCGTGGCGCACCGTCTCGCCGAGGGAGACCGAGAGGAGGACAGCCATGCATGTACGACCTGGCTCCCACCGCCATCAGCACTCCCGGCGCACGCGGACCGCAGGACACGGGAGAGCAGCGCAGCGCGCGTGGGCCCGCCGGTCCCCCGACGCCGGGTTCGCAGTGCTCGTCACCGTGGTGATCATGGCCGTCGTCTTCTCCCTCGTCGGGATGGTCGGGTCCCAAGTGCTCGTCACCGACAGCGCCACCACGATCTCGAACGTGGACTACCAGCAGGCGCTCCAATCAGCCCAGTCCGGCGTGGACGCCGCCTACCAGCGCATCGAGTCCGAGGCCAGTGTCAAGACAGCTCCATGCGGTGCCACAGCAGTGCGCGGCACATTGGGCAGCGCGCCCCGCTCCTCCTCGTACTCGGTCACAGCCACGTACTTCTCGACACTGACAGCTCGCACCAAGCTCGCCTGTTCCAGCCTCTCGGCAGCCAGCAAGGCGACAACACTGCCCAAGGCCGTCCTGCTCACCTCGACCGGGAAGGACGGGACCAAGAGCGCCCGCGTGGTCTCCGAGGCGGACATCGCCGTCTCGCCGCTGGGCTCGGTGTTCGGAGACGCCGCCTACATCGGCGCCGGGTTCACAGTCTCAGGTGCCGATGCCTTCGACACCCCGACAAAGACCGTCTACGTGAACGGCAGCGTCAAGTGCGGCAGCGGGGGGAGCATGACGGGCACACTGGTGGCCACCGGGAACATGACCCTCACAGGCAACTGCAAGATCGCCGGCAACGCCAAGGCGGGGGGGGCGATCTCCATCCCGAGCGGGAGCCCCTCTGTCGGCGGCACACTCGTCTCCTTCAGCACCGCGACACCGGGCATCGACATCGCAGGGAACCCGACACTCCACGGCGTCGTCGCGAAGACCAAGATCACCACCCCCTCGTGGTGGCCGGGCACACACCCCGCAGCTCATATCGTCGAGGACGACTCGAGTCTCGGCTCGCTCACGACCCAGACTTTCCCGAAGGTGATCTGGACACCCAGTGGATGGGTCGCGAGCGGGTACCGCGCGCTGAACGCCGGGAGCACATGCGCCAAGGTCTACAAGGCGATGTTCGCCATGCACACAGCGAGCACAGCGACAGGGACATCCAAGCCGGTGGCGCTGTACACGTCGTGCAAGGTCACACTCCCTCAGCGCCACCCGAACTGCCCGTCGTGGCAGACAGCCTACTACTGCACAAAGCTCGTCCTGGCCCGGAACCTGGTCGTGCTCTCGACCGCAGGCTTCGACCTTCCCACACCGGCCAACGTGAGCGTCTCGACGGCCGGCGCCACCCACCAGCTCGGCCTCATCGTCCCGACCGACAAGTCCACAGGGTCACCGGTCTCGTGCACCGGGACAAACGGGCTCATTACATTCACCGGCAAGATCTACACAGGAGTGGACACCCTCTTCTACACGCCGTGCAAGATCTCCATGACCGGTTCGGCCAAGGTGGTCGAGGGGGAGATCTACGCCGGCAGCACATACACCGCTGAGAACGGGATGGCGTTCGGCTCGCCGCTCACAGTCGCGGGCGCCTCGGGGGGCTCGCGCTCGGTGGCCGGGAAGGCCTCGGTCGGCGTGCTCTTCGTCCGCCAGGCGAGCTGACCAGCTCGGCCCGGGCTTCACCGGCGCTCGCTCAGGCCTCTTCGATCCCGTGGCTGCGCGGGAGGGCCCGATGGCGGACCGCCCGGCGGCTCGACACGTAGAACAGCCCGCCGGCCGCCGCCACCGACGCCATGACCACGTCGCCGTCGGGGAAGGGGAGGGCGACCACCACCGGGATGAGCGCTCCCAGGACCCACACGAGCTGCTGGCGCGTGGCGAAACGGGCGAACGCCCGTCCTTGGGCGGGCAAGGGCACGTTGCGCTGGGCGATGGCGTCGAACGAAGGCTGGCCCAACGCGCCGGCCAGGCCGACGAAGAGGGCCAGGCCGGCTTCGGCCACCAGCGTGCCCCACATGGCGGCGCCGAAGGCGGCGACGGCGATGAGCCAGATGGCCGTGAGCAGGAGCTGCTGCTCGCTCAGGCGGCGGCGCAAACGGGCGACGAGCAGCAGTCCCCCGAGCGATCCCGCGCCGCTCGCCCCGAGCGCCAGCCCGTACCACCACAGCGCAGCGTTCTCCCGCCGCAGGCCGAAGGCCAGCAGGAACACCAGGAAGCCGGCCAGCCCGCGCACGAGCGAGATCGTGGTCAGACCGAAGATGACCTCCGGATGGGCGATCGGCTGCAAACCCCTCAGGTCGTCCGCGGCGACGTGGTGCGCGCTCGCTCTCGGTGCACCGGCTGCAGCCGTCCGCGTGCGGCGGCTGACCCGGGGCACGGGCAACCTGGCAGCAGCGACCGCAGCTGAGGCGAACACGAACGCGTCGAAGACCAAGACTCCCGGAGCGCCCGTCACCTTGAGGAGCACGACGCCTGGCACCGAGGCTGCAAACCCCGCCAGCGTCCCGAGCAAGGTGAGCCGGGCATTCAAGGCCGCGAACTCGGTCCGCACCCGCTGACCCGAGCCGGGGTGCGCGCTCGAAGCGGACGGCGCGCCTGCTCCGTCTCGCTCGCCGGAACCCACGATCCCTCCGGCAGCAGCCATCTCCGGGACGAGCGCGCCCCGGGTGACCAAGTAGAGCTTGGAGAGGACGAGGATGCAGAAGGCTTCGGGGAACAGCAAGAGGCTGTGCGTGTCGGACGCCATCAGCGGGCACAGGGCGCAGCGCCCGAGCGCCGAGGCCATCGCCATTGCCCGCCTCGCGCCACGGGAGCGGTCGATCAGCGGCCCGAGCAACGGAGACACGACGGCAAACGGCGCCAGGGTCAGCACCAAGTACAAGAACACCTTGCTCTTCGCCTCGTGAGGCGAGATGGAGAAGAAGAGGGACCCGGCGAGAGAGATGGTCACGAGGGTGTCGCCGGCCAGCATGAGGACTTGGGTCAGCGCCAGCCGACCGAAGGGCTTGCGCTGGTCGAAGAGATCGTGCAGTGCCTGGCGAGCGAGGGCACGGAACTGGTCCACCCTGTCTCCCACGGCCACCGTGCCAGCGTAGGTGCATCACGACCAGCAGCCCGTCCCGACGGCAGTCTTGCGGGCCTCGGGCTATCGTGGCCGCAGGAGGACCCAGGTGGCCGTCACCGCATACGTGCTGATCCAGACCGATGTCGGCAAAGCAGCCGACGCGGCCCGCCAGATCGCCGGCATCCAAGGCGTCGTCACCGCCGAGGACGTGACGGGCCCCTACGACGTGATCGCCAGGGCCCAGGCCCGATCGGTCGACGAGCTCGGCCGCCTCATCGTGGGAGAGATCCAGCAAGTCGACGGCATCACCCGCACCATCACGTGCCCGGTGGTCAACCTCTGAGCCCGATGCCCCCGCCGTCCATCGGGCCCGCAGCCGGCGAGCCGGCCACACGGTGAAATTCGGCGTCACTCTGGGCACGGTGTCGTCGCGGTACTGGCTCGACGTCGCTCTTGCGGCCGACCGGCTCGGGTACGAGTCGATCTGGCTACCCGAGCATCTCGTCCTCCCGATCCACGCCGGCGGGAGCCCGTTCGAGGGGCAGGACCACCCTCCGATCCCCGCCGATACCCCGGTGCACGAGCCCATCGGGTACCTCTGCTACCTCGCCGCCCTCACCTCCCAGGTGCGCCTCGGCACGTACGTCTACCTGCTCGGGCTCCGGCATCCCTTCGCTTCGGCACGCGGGTGGGCGACGCTGGACATCGTGTCGAACGGCAGGGCACTGACCGGAGTCGGCGCAGGGTGGCTCACGGCCGAATGGCGGGCCGCAGGCCTCGATCCGCGCACCCGCGGCGAGCGGCTCGACGAGGCGATCGAGATCTGCCGGCGCCTGTGGACCGAGCCCGTCATCGAGCACCATGGTCCATTCTTCGAGTTCGAGCCCGTTGCCTTCGAGCCCAAGCCGGTCCAGCAGCCCATTCCGGTGCACGTCGGGGGAGAATCGCCGGTGGCGCTCAGGCGGGCCGCTCGGAGCGGCGACGGCTGGATCGGCATGGCCCACACTCCCGAGAGCGCTGCCCCACGAGTGGCCAGCCTCCGCCAGGCTGCCCGCGAACACGGGCGTGCGGCCGGCACCGTCCAAGTCACCGTCAGCGGGGAGTGCGACGACCACACAGCACTCATTGGCTGGAGCGAGGCCGGGGTCGATCGGCTGATCGTCCGGCCATGGAAGCGCTCGTCGGATGCCGTCGAAGCGATGGGCCGGTTCGCCGAGGCCTTTCCTGGTCATTTCCACCCGGTCGACCACGCGGCGCCGACGGGGGTCCTCTACGATCGCCGGCATGGTGGTGACCAAGCTGGCCAATCTCGCGATCAAAGTAGCTGACCTCGACGCAGCATGCCGCTGGTACCGCGATGCGGGGGCGGTCGTCTCGGACCCGGTCGACTGGCAAGGGGCTCGGAGGGCCGATGTCGAGCTCGGTCCCCTGCAGATCACGCTGTTCACCCGCGCCATCTACGAGGACGCTCTCGCGGTGCCCGACGAGGGGTTCCTGCACGCGGCGCTGTTTGTCGACGATCTCGACTCGGAGCTCGCCCGTCACGACGTGTGCTGGGGTCCGGAGGTGGTGAGCGGCTCCTTCGGCACCCGCCGCATTGCCTTCGTGGACGCACCCGGGGGCATCAGGATCGAGCTCATGGAGCAGCTGGCCGCACCGGAGTGACCCGCATCCGGCCGGCCGGCGGGGCCTCCCCGGGCTGATCGCCGGCGCCGGAGCCTGCGATCAGCAGATGGCCCCGGCGTCCCGCAGGTTCGCAATGGCCTCCGGCGAGAGGCCCCATCCCGAGAGCCCCTCGTCGGTGTCGGCTCCAGGCGGTGACGGCGGCCTGCGCACCTCGGCCGGCGTCCGGCTGAAGCGAGGAGCGGGGGCCGGCTGGACGACCCCGTCCACCTCGATGAAGGTCTGCCGGGCGGCGTTGTGCGGGTGATTCCGCGCCTCCCAAGGGGAGAGCACCGGTGCGGCGCAGGCGTCGGTGCCTGCGAAGACTGCCGCCCACTCGTCACGGGTCCGGGTCCGGAACACGGCGGCGAACCGCTCCTTCATCTCGGGCCAGCGCTCCCGGTCCATCTGATGCGGGAGCGCTGCCTGGTCGAGGCCCAGCCCCTTCACCAGCGCTTCGTAGAACTTCGCCTCCAACGCGCCGACGGCCATGTACTTGCCGTCAGAGGTCTCGTACACCTCGTAAAAGGGTGCGCCGGTGTCGAGGATGTTGGACCCGCGTTCCTCGCTCCACCAGCCGAACTGTCGGAACGCGTAGATCATCGTCATGAGCGACGCCGACCCGTCGGTCATCGCCACGTCGACGACCTGGCCCTTCCCCGACCTGCCGGCCTCGAGCAGCGCGGCGGCGACCCCGAACGCGAGGAACATCCCCCCGCCTCCGAAATCCCCGACCAGGTTCAGCGGTGGCACGGGTACATCCGACTTGCGGCCCAGCGGCCACAGCGCGCCGGAGATGGCGATGTAGTCGATGTCGTGACCCGCCGTCTGCGCCAGCGGGCCATCCTGCCCCCACCCGGTCATCCTCCCGTACACGAGCTTGGGATTGCGCTCCCAGCACGCGTCGGGACCCAGACCGAGGCGCTCGGCGACCCCGGGGCGGAAACCCTCCACCAGGGCGTCAGCTTGGGTCACGAGGTCGAGCACCATCTCGACCGCGGCCGGTTGCTTCAAGTCGACGCCCACCGACGGCCTGCTGCGGTTCAACACGTCCCAGTAGGGCCCGTCGGCTGCCGGCGCCCCGCCGGCGGGCGCCCGCTCCAATCGCAGCACATCGGCTCCCGCATCGGCCAGCAGCATGCACGCGTAGGGCGAGGGGCCGATGCCGGCCAACTCGATCACTTTCACTCCGGCCAACGGACCACTCATCGGTCCACCCCCATTCCTTGCACAGCAGTGTCAGACATGGAGGGATGCTGCCGGGTCACCGGCCACCGGGTCAAACTGGACCCTGGCACCGGGCACGGGGGTGGCCATCGCGTTGCCCAGCCTCGCCGGCAGGAAGCACGGCGGAGGCCGGGAACGGCGCCTGGGGCGATGCCTCCGGCACGATACCTCGTCGGCGTGCCACACTCTCCCTCGGTGGAAACGGCGGAAGGCGGCGGGATACGGCAGGGGGGTGCCCACGCGCTTGTTCGCGGCATGCACTTCGGCGTCGCGACGGCCGGGTTCCAGATCGAAGGCGGCTACAACGGCCCCGGGGAGCCGGCCAACAACTGGTACCGCTGGGAGTCTTCGGGCCGTGTGGAGCCGTCCGGGTCGGCCATCGGCTTCTGGGACCGCTTCGAGGAGCAGTTGGACCTGGTCGCCGGGCTCGGGTGCGACACCTTCCGGATGTCGGTCGAGTGGAGCAGGGCCGAGCCCGAGGACGGCGCCTTGGACGCGGCGGCTTTCACCGGCTACCGCCGGATCCTCCAGGCCTGCCACGACCGGCACGTCGAACCTCTGGTGACCCTCCATCACTTCACCCACCCAGGGTGGTTGGGTGAGGACTTCTGGCTCCAGCCCGGTGCCCCCGAGCGATTTGCCCAGTGGGTCCGAGCCGCAGTGGGCGAGCTCGGGGACCTCTGCATCAACTGGGTCACGGTGAACGAGCCGAACGTCTTGGCGATCGAGTCGTTCGTGACCGGCACTCTTCCACCCGGCGCCGTGGGTCGCCTCCGGACAGCCGTTCGCGCGCTCGACCACCTCATGACCGCTCACGTCCTCGCGTATGCGGCGATCCACGACCTCCAGCCCCAAGCGACCGTGGCGACGAACAACTACGCGCTGTCTCTCTACGAGCTCGACCGCCTTCCTCTCGACCTCCTGGCTGCGCCCCTTCACGGGATCGACCGCCGCGGGTTGGCAGAGTGGCTCGGCACCCGTCGAGAAATGCACGAGAGGATCTCCTGGCGACCGGCCGGCCTCTCTCGCCCCCTCGAGTCCGCGCTCCGCTCTCTCGCGTCCCGCCTCGTCCCGCTCGATGACGGGTACCCGCGGACGACCGAGGCGGTGGCGAGCTCGGGCTACGAATGCCAACTGGACGTGGCACAAGTCGACTTCTACGCGCCGGTGGCAGCCGAGCACTTCTCGTGGCCCGGGCACCGCACTGCCGGTGGCCGCTCGCTCCAGCCGGCTCGAGACCTGTGGGACGATCCGCCCCGGCCTGCGACCCTCGTGCCGATCCTCGCAGAAGCAGCTCTCCCGGGCAGGGACGTCTGGGTCGTCGAGAACGGCATGTGCAACCGGGTACGCCGCGGGCGCTCCTACCCCCGCCTCGACGGGTGGACCCGGGACCGCTACCTGCAAGAGAACCTCGCTGCCGTGGTGGCGGCCGTCGACACAGGAGTACCGGTCACCGGGTACTGGCACTGGACGCTGGCCGACAACTACGAATGGGGCAGCTACGAGCCGAGGTTCGGGCTCTACGGCGTCGACCGGGAGCGAGGACTGCGTCTCTCCGAGCTGGACTCGATGGGAGTCGACGCCGCCGGCACCTACCGACGGATCATCGGGGGATTGCGCCAGGGCGACCGATCGGTGCTCGAGCAGTGACGGACGGCTTTCGCACCGTGGTCGCCAGGGCGCCCGGCCGGGTGAACCTCATCGGCGACCACACCGACTACAACGCAGGGCTCGCCCTCCCGGTCGCGATCGACCTCACGACCGACGTGCAGTTCACCGAGAACGACTCGGAACGCCTGCTCCTCTACACCACCGCGGACGAGACTCCGTGCGAGCTCCCGCTGGACATGCCCTTCACGCCCCGGGCCATCGATGCGGTCGAGCCCTCGTGGGGACGCCTGCCGGCCGCCATCGCCGCTCTCGCCCGGCCGGCGCGCGGCGGGATCGGCCGCATCACCGGGACGTTGCCCGTGGGAGCAGGTCTCTCCTCCAGCGCAGCGCTCGCGGTGGCGCTCGCCGCGGCTTTCGGCGTCGAGCCGGCGGGCTGGTCGATGGCGGCGCTCTGCCAGCGAGCTGAAGCGGCTGCCGGCGCCGATGTCGGGCAGATGGACTACCTGGCCAGCGCGAGCGGGAGGGAAGGCCACGCGCTGCTGATCGACTTCGCCCGTTCGGACATCGTCGAGGTTCCGGTCCCCTCCGAGCTCGAGCTGGTCGTGCTCCACTCGGGTGTCACCCGCCGGCTGAGAGCGACGCCCTACGCCGCTCGGCGCGCCGAGTGCGAAGCGGCCGCAGTCGAGCTGGGACGACCTCTCGGTGAGGCGGAGCCCCTCGACATCCCGGGCATCCTCGATCCCGTCCTGCGGCGCCGGGCACGCCACGTCGTGACCGAGTGCGGCCGGGTGCGCGACATGGCGGCGGCGTTTGCCGCGGGTGACCTCGTCACGGCGGGAGCGCTGGCTCTCGAGAGCCACCGGAGCCTGTCCGAGGACTTCGACGTCTCGCTTCCGGAGATCGACGCCCTCGTGGCCGAGCTCGCCGCTCGTCCCGGGG
Source organism: Actinomycetes bacterium (assembly GCA_021791615.1). The sequence continues at coordinate 20,188 of JAJYWG010000540.1, read as the reverse complement.
TGTATGGCGCCCGGATGACCGGTGGCGGGTTCGGCGGCTGCGTCGTGGCCTTCGCCGGCCGGGGTGCCATCGACCCCGAGCTGTGGCCCGGACGGGCATGGCGGGTCACTCCTTCTGGGGGTGTGACCGTCGAGGAGAGTCTCGTTCCCTGATCGTGCGAGCAGCCCGGGTGCCCGAGGCGGTGCGCGGTGTTGTGACGGGACGTGGTGCGGTGCGGTGCGGGCCCTCAGTGCCGCTCGCTCGCGCGCTGCTCCTCGTCCGCGCACTCCTTGGAGACGCTGACCAGCGCGTCGAGGACCTCGGCGGCCCGCCCCGAGTCCACCGACTTGGCTGCCACTGCCAAACCGTCAGCCAGGTCCGTGCACTTTCCGGACACGACGAGGGCCGCTGCGGCGTTCAGGACGCCGATGTCCCGCCGCGGCCCAGTTTCGCCGTCGAGGACCCGTCGGATCACCTCGGCGTTGAACGCGGCGTCACCCCCTCGGAGGCTCTCCATCGCAGACCGGGGAAGACCGAGGTCGCTCGGGTCGAGACGCCACGTGTGCACCTCGGCGTCGCCTCGATCCGAGGAGACGACCTCGACGACGGTGGAAGGCGACGTCACGCTGAGCTCGTCGAGGCCGTCGTCGGCGTAGACGACCATCGACCTGGTCGTCTTGTTGGCGGCGAGCACCCCGGCCATGACCGGTGCCATCGCCGGATCGCTCACCCCGACCAGTTGGAACCGGGCCCGGGCCGGGTTGGCCAGCGGGCCCAGGAAATTGAAGACCGTCGGCACACCCAGCTCCCTGCGGACAGGTCCCGCGTGGCGCATCGCCGGGTGGAAGCGCGGTGCGAAGCAGAAGCCCATTCCTGCTTCCTCGACGCAACGGGACACTCCGTCGGGTCCCAGGTCCACCGCCACCCCCAGCGCCTCGAGGACATCGGCCGTCCCCACCGAGGAGGACGCCGCCCGGTTCCCGTGCTTGCAGACCCGGACCCCGGCACCGGCCACGATGAACGCGGCGATCGTCGAGACGTTGATGCTCCCGAGGCGATCGCCGCCCGTCCCGACCACGTCGACAAGGTCCCCGTCGATGTCGAGAGGCTCTGCGTGGGCCAGCATCGACCGTGCGAGCCCGGTCATCTCCTCGACCGAGACCCCTTTCGCCCTGAGCGCGACGACGAAGCCTGCGGTCTGGGCCTGCGTGGCCCGTCCGGACAGGATCTCACCCATCACGCCCGCGGCATCGGCTTCGGACAGCGAGTCGCCCGAAAGCAGGCGGTCCAGCACCCGCGGCCACCCGCCGATCTCCTCGAAGGTGCTCATGGTCAGTCCCACCACAGGTCGCCGTCGAGCACGCCTCGGGCGATGAGACCGAGCTGGACCTGGGAAGTGCCTTCGACGATCGTGAGCTGCTTGGCATCGCGGTACCACTGCTCCGCCGGGTGGTCCTCCATGTACCCCGCGGCACCGAGAAGCTGCACGGCCAGGCCCGACGCCCGGACCGCCAGCTCGGTGGCGTGGTACTTGGCCATCGACAGGTACGCGACATGCTCTTTGCCGAACTTCCCCGCGTCGGCCAGCACCGCCGCCCGATAGGTGAGGAGCCGAGCCGCCTCGATGTCCACCGCACAGCGCGCGATCTCCCACTGGATGCCCTGGAAGTCGGCGACCGTCCGTCCGAATGCCGCCCGCTGCTTCACGTAGTCGGTGGCGTACATGAGGGCCCCTTCGGCAAGCCCGATCCCGCGGGCGGCGACGATCGGACGCATGGAATTCAGACCGAGCATGGCCAGACGGAACCCCCCGACCTCTCCGATGACGTTCTCGGGGGGGACACGGACGCCGTCGAGCACCAGCTCGCCCGTATCGACACCACGCACGCCCATCTTGTGGTCGATTCGGCCAACCGATACGCCTGGGAAGGAACGCTCGACGATGAATGCCGAGATCGAGTCGTGGGCCCTGCTCTGCGGATCAGCCGTCTTGGCGAACACGGTGTACCAATCGGCCTCCCGCACCCCCGACATCCAGCACTTGGTCCCGGTCAGCACCCATCCACCTGGCGTCGCCGGATCGGGGACAGCTCGGGTACGCATCCCCATGACGTCGCTCCCCGCCTGCGGCTCGGACAGGCCGAACCCCGCCCGCACGCTGCCGTCGGCGATGCCCGGCAGGTAGCGCCGCTGCTGCTCCTCGCTGCCGGCGATGAGGACGGGACCGGTGGGCAGCCGGGTGAGCAGCAGCATGAGCGCCGCGGTGTTGGAGTACTTGGCCACCTCCTCGATGGCGATGGTGAGACCCAGGATCCCGGCTCCAGAGCCGCCGAGCGACGGCGGCAGGCACAACCCGAGCAAGCCGGCGTCTCGGAACGCCTCGAAGATGTCGACCGGGTACTCCCCGCTCTGGTCGATCTCCCTGGCTCTCGGCTTCACCCGGTCGCGGGCGAGCCGGCGGACCGATGCCTGGAGCTGGGCAAGCTCGTCTGAAAGCTCGAAATTCACCGGCCGGCTCAGGCCGACTTACGGCGCTGGCGGACGATCCGACGGCGCTCCCTCTCGGTGGCGCCACCCCAGATCCCCTCGCGCTCGCGGTGCGCGAGGGCGTGCTCCAGGCAGGCCTCGCGTACCGGGCACTGGGCGCAGATCGCCTTGGCCTCGGCCGCGTCGGCATCGTCTTCGGTCACCGGGTAGAACACATCGACATCGATGCCCCGGCATGCGGCACGCTTGCGCCACGTGGCACTCATGGAAAGCACTTTCTCTACGTATCGTCAGGCTGCCGTCTCCGCTCGTCGCACCCGGGACACCGGGTCGGACCTCGGAATTCGACAGAATTCCAAGTATGGCCCAATGAGCCTGCCGCTGTAAAGACGAGGCGGTGATCCAGCGCCGGCAGGTCACCCCATCGCCAGCGGCTCGGTCCTACCCTCCAAATCAGCCAAGAGCTCGTCGTGGGTCTCGCGCGACAGGGCGGCGTGGGCCTGGTAGTGAGGGTGGTCCGCCACCAGTGATGCTCGGCCGGCAGCGAACCGGGACACCTCGTCCTCAGAGAAGGTAAAGCGCAGGTAGTGGACCGCCGGGGTGATCGAGTCCCTGGTGAGAGACCTGGCATGCGCCTCCTCCGGCCAGCTCCGCACGAGGTCCGCCGGCGCCCCGACCGTCTCGATCGCGATACCGATGTCCCGCTCGATCCCCGGCAGCAGGGGAAGCCAGTGGCGCAGGTCGGGCTCGGTGGTGAGCTCGATGAACAGGGTCGCCGACAGCTCCCCGGGTGACGGGAGCAAGCTGTTGTACACATCGAGCTCGGCTTGGATACCTTCGTCGGTGACGATCTTCTCCGCTCTGGCCATCTCCTGGACCTGGAAGCGAACCGTGTCGGCGCACTCGAAGACCAGGGTCATGATCGGGCCCAACGCCACGCGACGACGGCGCTTGCGCTCGATCACCCGGCGGCGGAAATCGTCGCGCTCTCGCTCGTAGGCCCGCAGGTCGACGATGTCAGCCGGCGTCAGCACCTCTCGGCCCGCCGCGCCCGGCTCAGGAGATCGACTCCAGCCCCTTGGCGAACCGCCCGGCGTGCGACTTCTCGGCCCTCGCAAGCGTCTCGAGCCACTCGGCGACCTCTTCGAACCCCTCGTCACGGGCCGTCTTGGCGAAGCCCGGGTACATCTCGGTGTACTCGTAGGTCTCGCCTTCGATGGCCGAACGGAGGTTGTCGTCGGTCGGCCCGACCTTGGCACCGGTCACCGGATCGCCGCTCTCGCGGAGGAAGTCGAAATGCCCGAACGCATGGCCCGTCTCCCCCTCGGCCACAGAACGGAATAGGGCGGCGACATCGGGGAAGCCCTCGACGTCGGCCTTCTGGGCAAAGTACAGGTAACGTCGGTTGGCCTGGCTCTCCCCGGCGAACGCCGTCTTCAGGTTGGCTTCGGTCTTCGAGCCTTTCAACTCTGGCATGTGGTTCCTTTCTCTCTGTGTTGTCTGCTTTGTCGTCTTTCGTGATCGATCGTACCGGCGGACCGGGATGTCGTGGCCGTGCCATGTGCAACGATCCCCCGACACTGCGGGCAGAGCCCTCGCAGCACCAGCTCGGCCCGGTCGACCTCGTACCCGTCGACGAGGCGGGGGACCTCCGGAACGTCTGCGACTGCCACGTCCAGGTCCCGGACGTTTCCGCAGCTCCGGCACACCAGATGGTGGTGGGGCACGTCGACGTTGGGGTCGAAGCGCAACGTCCCGGTCCCCAAGTCCAATGCTGCAACCTCCCCCATCTCGGCCAGCTCGTGCAGGGTCTGGTACACGGTCTTGAGCGAGATGGTCTCCATCTCCCGGCGGGCAGCGCTGTAGACCGCCTCGGCGGTCGGGTGGCTGGTGTCACCTTCGAGCACCCGGAAGACACACAGCCTCTGGGCCGTCACCTTGCGGCCAGTGGCCCTGAGCGACTCGGTGAGCTCGGCAACCCCGTGCACAAGTCGGATCGTATCGTCCTTCATTGTTGGTTCACAATTCGTGTGAGAACGATGTTTCGCCTCGACACTGCGCCACCTGGGTGGCCGGCGTCTCGTGCGGTGGTGCTCGTCTCCTGTGGCAGGCTGGGCCGGTGACCGCTGCTCCCCCTCCCGAGCGCCCCGGCGCTTTCGACCGGGCGGCCGCGCTCCGATCGCTGGGGAGCCAGGAGTTCGACGTCGTCGTGGTCGGCGGGGGGATCACCGGAGCCGGGGTCGCCCTGGATGCCGCGAGCCGGGGCTTGCGGACCGCCCTCGTGGAGAAAGGGGACTTTGCTTCGGGCACGTCGTCCAAGTCCTCCAAGATGGTCCACGGCGGCCTGCGCTACCTCCAGCAGCGCGAGCTGCGGCTCGTCTACGAGAACCTCGCCGAGCGCCAGCGGCTTCTGGAGAACGCCCCTCACCTGGTCTCTCCTTTACCCTTCCTCATCCCGGTGCTCGGCCGAGGGGGTGTCGTCTCCAAGACCGTGACGCGCACCTACTCGACGGCCCTGTGGCTCTACGACCTGAGCGGCGGGTACCGGATCGGACGTCGGCACCGCCGGATCTCGAGCGCCGAGGCGGCAGCCCACCTGCCGAGCCTGCGCCCTGACGTGTTGGCCGCCGGCTTCTTGTACTACGACGCCCGGGCCGACGACGCCCGCCTCACCTTGGCCATCATGAGGACGGCGGTCGAGGACTACGGAGCGGTGGCGGCCAATTACGCGCCGGCGGTCGGCGTGCTCGCCGACAGTAGGAACATCGCGTGCGGGGTGCGGATCCGCCCGCTCGCTCATCCCGGCGACCATGGCGGCGGCTCCGGCGACGAAGCCGAGATCGAAGTGAAGGCGGCGGCGGTCGTCAACGCATCAGGGGTGTGGGCGGACGACGTGAGAGAGCTCGATGAGGGAGCCCACCCCAACTCGCTTCGACCGGCCAAAGGCATCCACGTCACGGTGCCCGGACATCGGCTGCCGTGCGACGTCGCCGCGGTCGTGCCGGTCCGACAGGATCGGCGCTCGATCTTCGTCGTCCCCTGGCCCGAGACTGCGATGACCTACATCGGGACCACCGACACGGACTACGACGGGGATCTCGACTCGCCGTCGTGCACGCCGGCCGATGTCGACTACCTGCTCGACGCCGTCAATGCGGTCACCACGGCCGGGCTCACGAGAGGCGACGTCACCGGCGTCTGGGCAGGACTGCGGCCCCTGCTGGCCCCCCATGACCACCGTCACCAGTCCGTACGCACCACCGACCTCTCCCGCAGGCACACCGTGACCACCTCGTCCCACTCGGTGATCACGGTGACCGGTGGCAAGCTCACGACCTACCGGAAAATGGCGCAGGACACGGTGGACCGTGTCGTCTCGCTCCTTCCCGGCAGGGCATCGCGCCGTTGCGTCACGGCATCACTGCGCATTCATGGCGCACGGAGAGGCCAGACCCGCGTGGTTGCTGGGGGGCCGGCGGAGGCCGCCGGTCCCCCCCTTCCGGGGGACCCTGCGGTGGCAGCCCATCTCCGATCGCGCTTCGGCGACGAGGCGGGAGCGGTGCTCCAGCTCGCCGACGGACACCCTGAGCTACTCGACCCGGTCGTCGAAGGGCTCCCCTACCTCGGTGTTGAAGTCGTCTACGCAGCGCGTCACGAGATGGCGGTGTCGGTCGACGACTTCTTGTCCCGCCGCAGCCGGGCGCTTCTCCTCGACGGTCGCCGAGCTGCCGCTTCGGCCGGCGCAGTGGCCCGGTTGCTCGCCGGGGAGCTGGGGTGGAGTGAGGCCGAAGCAACCGACCGCGCTCGGCATTTCGCTCAGGCGGCGCTCGCCGAGCTGTCGGCTGCCGGCGTACCCGCCGGCACCGACCAGGCCGCTGGTGGACGGGACGGTGACCAAGCAGGCCAGGGGGCTCACGAAGCCACACGTGGATCGTCCCTCGGGGAGCCGCGGTGAGCCCACGTGACTCCTCTGCAACAAGGGGAGGCGCTCGCCGGCGATTCCCTGTGCCCCTCGCCTCGACCCCTGAAGGCACCGGCGATCGGTTCTCGGGCCGGCACGCCACCCTCCCGACTTCCCTCCTCGAGGTGATCACTGCGAGCGGCGCCAAGGTCGTCACCGAGGAGGGGCCGCGGACCGACGCGGCGCGCGACTGGTGGCCCATCTCCATCGGCTGGGCAGTCCACGGCCAGGTCCCGGCCCGCCCTGCAGCCGTCGTCGAGGTCGGATCGGCCGCGCAGGTGGCCGCCACCCTTGCCGCCTGCACGCAGGCCTCGGTACCGGTCACCCCGTTCGCCGGGCGCAGCGGGGTCTGCGGCGGTTCGGTCCCGATCTTTGGCGGCCTGGCCCTCGACTGCACGGGCCTCGGCGGTCCGATCGACGTCGACGAGGACTCGCTGGTCGCCGACGTGCCCGCGGGGATCTTCGGCCCCGACCTCGAAGCAGCGCTCGGCGCGATCGGTGACGGGTACACCCTGGGGCACTGGCCGCAATCGATGGACCTGTCGACGGTCGGCGGGTGGCTGGCCTGCCGCGGTGCCGGCCAGTACTCGACCCGGTACGGAAAGATCGAGGACATGGTGATCGGGCTGGAAGTGGTCACGGCCGACGGCCGGATCGTGGAGACCGAGGGGCGCGGCCCGCGTGCGGCCACGGGTCCCAGCCTCACGCAGCTGTTCGTCGGCAGCGAGGGGACGCTCGGCGTGATCACCCGTGCCCGCCTCCGGGTCCACCCGCGGCCCTCGGCCGAGGGCCGCCGTGCCTACGGCTTCTCCGAGCTCGCCGAGGGACTGGACGCCTGTCGGAGGGTGTTGCGCCGTGGGGCCACGCCGGCCGTCCTGCGGCTCTACGACCGCACCGAATCAGAAAGGAGCTTCGGACGCGGGGGCACATGCGTGCTCATCGTGCTCGACGAAGCCGATCCCAAGTTGCTCGACGCCACCCTCGGGATCGTCGATGACGAGTGCCGCACCGCCCGTGCGTTGGATGAGGGCCTCGTCGAGCAGTGGCTGGCCCACCGCAACGACGTCTCTGCCCTCGGGCCGCTCTGGCAGGCCGGCATCGTCGTCGACACCATCGAAGTCGCCGCCCGGTGGGCGGCGCTGCCGACGATGGCCACCGAGGTCCTCCAAGCCCTCGAGGCCGTCCCCGGCACCCTCATGGCCTCGGTGCACGAGTCCCACGCGTACCCTGACGGAGCGTGCCTGTACTTCACCTTCGCCGGACGTGATCCGAGCAGCGAGCCCGAGGAGCGGCCGCAAGCGCTCCAAGGCAGCGGCGAGACCGCCTGGGAGGAGCGCTACTACGTCCAGGCCTGGGATGCGGCCATCTCCGCCGTCGAGCGCTGCGGCGGCGCGATCAGCCATCACCACGGCATCGGCCTCAATCGCGGGCGCTTCCTGAGCGGAGCCCTCGGCTCGGGCTTCGAGGTGCTGGTGGCGCTCAAGCGTGCTCTCGACCCGCAAGGGATCCTCAACCCAGGCAAGCTTGGGCTCCCCTCCGACTTCGGGCCGCCTCCTTGGCCATGAGCGCCCCGGGGGGGAGCGTCCTCGTGATCGACGTCGGCACGTCGGGCGTGCGCGCCGCGATCGTCCGCCCCGACGCGTCGCTCGACCACGTGCAGCACAGGCAAATCCTCCCCAAGACCCCCGCCGCGGGGATCGTCGAGGTCGACGCCGGCGCGATCGGGGCGGCAGCTGTCGAGCTCGCTGCAGGCGTTCTCTCGCAGGGTGGTCCGGTTGCCGGTGTGGGCATCGCCAACCAACGAGCCACCACCGTGGTCTGGGACCGCTCGACGGGCCAGCCCGTCGCTCCGGCCATCGGCTGGCAGGACCTCCGTACGGTCGGGACCTGCCTCTCCCTCCAAGCCGATGGTCTCCGCCTCGCGCCCAACATGGCGGCGACCAAGCTGGCCGCAATCCTCGACGCCGTCGACCCTGATCGGGCGCGTGCTGCCGAGCTTTGCTTCGGGACGATCGACTCCTGGGTGGCATGGACTCTCTCGGGGGGATCGCTCCACGTGACCGACACCACCAACGCCGGGGTCACCGGCCTCGTCGATCCCGCGACGCTCCGGTGGGACGACCGCGTGCTCGACCTCCTGGGGATCCCACGATCCGTCCTGCCCGAGATCGTCGACTCGTCGGGGATCGTCGGAGAGGCGTCGGCACTTCCTGGCACCCCACCGATCGCCGGGTTGTGCGGCGACCAGCAGGCCTCTCTGGTCGGCCAGGGCTGCACGAGCGAAGGAAAGGCCAAAGCCACGTTCGGCACCGGTGGGATGCTCGACCTGTGCACCGGGTGGAGCCGACCCGCCACGCCAACCCACGGGGCCTCGGGTACGTTCTCTATCGTGGCCTGGTCGCGAAAAGGACGCGAGGCCTGGGGGGTGGAAGCGGTCATGCTGTCGGCCGGGACGTGCGTCGAGTGGCTGCGAGACGATCTCGGCATACTCGAGAGTGCCGAGGAGTCGTCCCGCGTGGCTGCAGATTGCGCCGACCCGGGAGACGTGTGGTTCGTCCCGGCGCTCCTCGGCCTCGGTACGCCGCTCTGGGACTTCGGTGCGCGTGGGACCCTGCTCGGCATCACTCGCGGGACGGGACGCGCGGAGCTGGTCCGAGCCGTGCTCGAGGGTGTGGCGCATCGCGGGGCCGACCTGCTCGAAGCAGCCGAGGCTGACAGCGGCATGGCGGTAGAGACCCTGCGCGTCGATGGCGGCATGTCAGCCAACGAGGTCTTTGTGAAGGCACTGGCCGACGCCTGCGGGCGTCCCGTAGAGGTCTCACCGATCCTCGAGGCGACGACGTTGGGGGCCGGCTTTCTGGCAGGAATGGCGGTGCAGACCTGGCGCGACGAGGCCGACGCGGCCGCTGCCTACGTACCTGGACGGACGGTCGACCCCGGCGTGGGCGACGGCGACCGGTTGCGCCGGCGGGAGCGATGGATGGAAGCCCGCTCCCGGGCGCTGGAGAGCGTCCCCGAGCTGTCGGGGATCGCGTTCTGATGGGCTCGTCGGGCACGTCATGAGCACGACCAAGCCGGCACAGGTGACCGCACTTGAAGAGCATGATCGTTACGTCAACATCGCACGGGCCGTGCACGCGAACCTCCAACAGGTCGTCCTCGGCGCTCCGAGCGCGCTGATCGTGGCGGTCGTCGCCGCCTTGTCCGGCGGTCACCTCCTCCTCGAAGATGTCCCGGGCGTGGGCAAGACGGTGCTGGCCCGCACGATCGCGGCGTCGCTCGGAGCCGACCTCTCGCGCGTCCAAGGCCATCCGGACCTCCTGCCGACCGACGTCACCGGTGTCTCGGTCTACTCGCCGGACACCCGGACGTGGGAATTCCGCCATGGTCCCGTCTTCGCCCACGTCCTGCTGCTCGACGAGCTCAATCGGACCCCCCCGCGCACCCAGTCGGCCCTACTCGAGGCGATGGAAGAGCAGCAAGTGACCGTCGACGGCACGAGCTGGCCGCTACCCGACCCTCATCTGGTCATCGCCACCCAGAACCCGGTCGGCCAGCTCGGTACCTTCCCGCTCGCCGAGAGCCAACTCGACCGCTTCGCCCTCTCCACGCCGCTCGGCTACCCCGACGCCGGCGAGGAGGCCCAGCTCACCTTGCACCGCGGCGGTCGAGATGCCCTCGGATCGCTGCGCCCGGTGTGCGGTCCCGACGAGTGGGCCCAAGCCATCGCCGCCACCCGCCGGATCCACGTCTCCGAAGAGATCGCCGAGTACGCAGTCGCCGTCACGCGCGCCACCCGCCAAGCCAGGGGGGTGCGCCTCGGCGCCAGCCCGCGAGCATCCATCACGCTGGTGCGCTCTGCACAAACTCACGCGTTGCTCTACGGTCGCAACTACGTCTCTCCGATCGACGTCCAGACGATGGCCGTGCCGAGCCTGGCCCACCGCCTCGTGACCGACGGTGAGCCGGGTGCCGGCGCGTCGATCGTCGTCGGCGTCCTCCAGACCACGGCGGCGCCACGGCCGTGAGCCCGAGGCGCCGCGTCCCTGCGGGCCCCGAGCGCGCCACATGCTCTTCGATCCCCCGACCCAGGCGGGCCACGGCGCCGATCGCCGGCTCGATGCTGGCCCTTCTGGCGTGGGCCGCCGTCGCCCACAACAGCGGGGTCGGCTGGGTCCAGGCGCTCGGCGCCCTCTTGGCCGGGATCCTCCTCATCGGGCTGGTCATGCCAGGGTGGGCGACGTGGAGGGCTCGCTGCACGGTGACGGCGGTGCCTCACGATGCGACAGCAGGGGTGCCGACGACTCTCACACTCGCGGTCTCGGCACCGGTGGCTGTCCGGATGCTCTTTCCCCCGGGTCCTGACGTCGCCTCCGGGCGTCATCGATCAATCCGCATCCCCTTCACCCCACCGTGGCGGGGCGTCCTGGAACGCGCCACGGTGCAGATCGCCAGTGCGGCCCCTTTCGGGCTCCTCTGGTGGACGAAGGTGGTGGAGCTCCCGTTCCCCGAGCCGATCGAGGTGTCCCCAGGCGCCGAACCGGCCGAGGCGGGCCATGCTGACGCCGGAGGAGATCGCGGATCGCTCGACCGACCCCTCCCGCGCCTCGTGGGCGACTCCCGGGGAGTCAGAGAGTACAGGCCGGGCGATCGCCGCCACTGGGTGCACTGGCCGGCAACCGCACACACCGGCATGCTCATGGTGAGGGAGATGGAGGCCCCGGTCGGCCAGCCGGTGACCCTCCACGCCATCTTGCCCCCTGATCCCGACGCGGCCGACCAGGAGGCGAGGAGGGTACTGACCAAGGTCGCTCTCCACCTGGGACGAGGACAGCGCGTCCTCCTCGTGACGGCTGAGCCGGACCGGCAGGTCACCGCCGAGGTCTCCACCCAGGCCGACGCCGGCCGGCGTCTCGCCCGGGCCCTCCCGGTACGCCGGGTAGTCCCTGTCGCGAGGCAACGGTCAAGGCGAGGGCAGCTCCCGACGCCCGCGCTCCCCTCGGTCGGCTCGGTCGGCTCGGTCGGCTCGGTCGGCTCGGTCGGCTCGGTCGGCTCGGTCGGCTCGGTCGGCGCGGTCGGCAGGAGTCGCAGCGGCACCACCTGGGTGCGTCGGCTCACTGGCAGCCGGTGGACCCGATGAGCGCGCTGGAGGCGATCAAGCAGGCCAACCAACCCGGCCCGCCGGAGCACTCGGTCGTGTTGCGTGCCACGGCCTCGCTCGCGGTCATCATCGCCATCGCCGCCTGCTGGACCCAGGCCGAGCTCTCGGCAACGGTCACCGTGGCGTCGATCACGCTCGTCGCTTTGGGGAGCGTGTTCTCCTACTGGAGGAGGAACCGGCCTCTCCCCCTTCTCAAGATCGTCTTGGCGATCTGTGTCGTCGCCGCGTTCTACTGGTTCTTCACGACCATCTCCCGGGTGGCGACCGCGGGAGACCTCGGCTCGGTCGAAGGACCCCTCGCCGTCCTGTTCACCGTGATCCAGGTCACCCACGCATTCGACGTCCCCTCCCGCAGGGACTTGGCGTTCTCACTCGCCGGCTCGGCGACGTTGATGGCCGTCGCCGCGGCCCAGGCGATCGACATCACCTTCGGGCTCTACGTGGTCGCCTGGGCAGTCTGCGGCCTGATCGGACTGCTCTCGCTGTGGGGATCGATGGCCGGGGGCGCGAACGTCCGGCTGCGCTCTGTCGCCCTCGTCGCCGTGGCCGTCGCAGTGCTCGGTCTCGCCGTTGTCGTCGTCCTGCCGGCCCCGCACGCCAACAGCAATCTGGTCCTCCCCTCGTCGCTCGCGGGCGACGTGCCGATCAGCCAGCCCGCGGCACTGGTCGGAGGCGGCGCCAAGGGGACCCAGCCGCTCAAGGCGGGGTCCCCGTCCGGGCAGACGAGGGTCGGGGGCTACCTCGGGTTCGCTGGCCCGTTGGACACTGCCATCAGGGCCACACTCGGCAACGAGATCGTCTTTCGGGTGCGCGCCGACCGGCCGACGTTCTGGCTGGCCGAGACCTTCGACGAGTGGAGCGGCACGTCGTGGAGCGAAGCGCCGACCCCCAAGGGCACAGTCGCCTGGCGCCAGGTGTCGTCCGGCCCTCCATTCGCCATGAGCGCACCGGTCGGCGAGGGCTTCGCAGGGCAGCCCGACTACCAGACCTTCTACATCGCCCAGGGTGGACCGAACCTCGTGTTTCATGCGGCCAACGCCTCGCTCGTCTGGTTCCCGGCCAGCAAACTGTACGAGGGTCCCGATGGCACCATCCGTTCGGGGACGTCCATGGGGCCTGGGTCGATCTACACCGTGCTGTCCGATGTCGACCAGGCGACCCCGAGCCAACTGGCCTCGGCTCCCTCACCGGGGAGCTCTCCGAGCGAGCGGCTCCCGGCTGCCGTGATGTCCCAGTCCTTACAGCTCCCCCACCCCTACCGCCGGGCGGCGGCGCTCGCGCACCGGGTGACGGCCCACGCCACGAATACCTACGCCAAAGTGGTAGCGCTCGAGAATTGGATCGGCGCCCACACCAAGTACACGACCGACATCCCACCCCTCGCCCCCGGGCAGGACACGGTCAACGAGTTCCTCTTCGGCAACCGCAGGGGGTATTGCGAGCAGATCAGTACGGCTCTCGCCGTCATGCTCCGCAGCCTCGGCATCCCAGCGCGTGAGGCGACCGGGTACGTCCCGGGCTCCTACGACCCGATCACCGACCTCTACCAAGAGGAGGCCAAGGACGCGCACGCATGGGTCCAGGTATGGTTCCCCGGCTATGGGTGGCAGAGCTTCGACCCAACCGCATTCGTCCCGCTTGCCAATCCCAGCCCCGGAGAGGTGATCGGCCACGACGCCCTCCAACTCCTGGTCAAGATCCCTTGGATTCCCCTCGCCGCCGTCCTCTGCGTTCTCAGCCTGCTGGTACTCGCGATCCGCAAGGTCCGTGCCGCGCCACGCACCTGGGCCGCTGCCATCAGCCGCCAGATCGAGCGAGGTGCACGCAAGGCTCGCATCCCCGAGAGTCCGGGCGACACCCTCGTCGACGTCGCTCGACGCTTCGATGCTCACCTGGGCCCCGAGCGCACTGCATGGACCGCCGAATCTCTCGCCGACGCGGCAGAACGCGCCGCTTTCGGAGGGATCGAGCTCGATCGCGCCACCGGACGAGCCCTGGTCCAACAGGCGCGCCGGCTACGCCGTCGGGCCCGGCGCTCATCTGGCCGGCCCGCACCCCCAGGCCCCCGTCTGCAGGACACCTCGTCCGACCGTTCCCAGCGCGAGCCGGTGGGAACGCCGCGCTGACGACACGTAGCGCTCAACATCCCCTGATGCCGGGTGCTACGTCGCCAAGAGCGCGAGTGCCTCGTCCCAGCCGGCCTCGGCGGCGAGCAGGGGCCGGAACGCCATGAGCTGGCGCGGCCGGCTGACCGCGAGAGCCGCGGTCAGCCGGCCGTCGTAGCCGTAGAGCACGACGAATTTCCCGTCGTCGGCGTCGAGACGGCCGTCGACGACCTCGATCTGGTCGTCAGGTCCCGGGCGTCCGAGCATCTGGATCCGCAGGCCGTACTGGTCGGACCAGAAGTACGGCACCGGGGTGAACGCCGGGGCCTCGCGACGGCCGGCGACCAAGCTGCGCGCAGCGGTGCTCCCCATCTGCGATGCCAGTTCCCAGTGCTCGATGCGGACCAGCTCCTCACGGCCGAAGCGCCGCCATGCCCACCGGGCGACATCGCCAGCCGCCGCGACCCGGTCGGCGGCGTACAGGGCGGCATCGCATACGACGCCGCCATCGACGACGAGCCCCGATGTCGCCAACCACTCCGAACAGGGGCTGACGCCGATACCGACCACGACGACGTCGGCCTCGAGCTTCGTGCCGTCGCTGAGCGCGACGGTGGTGGAAGTGTCGGCCACGGCACCCGTACCAGCAGATCGAGGCGCTTCGAGTGCCTGCACGCTCACCCCGGTGCGCAAGTCCACGCCATGCCGGACATGGAGCGCGCCGCACGCCGCACCCACCGGCCGGCCGAGTGCTCCTGCGAGGGGCACGTCCAGTGCTTCGACGACAGTGACCCTGCACCCCAGGCCCGCACACGTGGCCGCCACCTCCGAGCCGATGAAGCCGGCGCCGACCACGACGACGTGGGCCGATTGTCCCTTCTGGTCCAAGACGGCGCGAATCGCGGCGGCGTCCTCGAGCGTCCTGAGCACGGTCACGCCGGCGAGGCCCGTGCTCGCCGGGAGCTCGCGGGGTCGTGCTCCCGTTGCCAGCAGCACGGCATCAGCTTCGATTGACGTTCCGTCGTCGATCTCGATACGAGCGGCGTCGGCGTCGAGCGCTACAGCTCGATGGCCCAAGCAGGCTTCCACGCCGAGGCCATCCAACCGCTCCTCGTCAATCAATGCGGTGCGCTCGGGCGCCCATTGCCCGCTCAACACCTGCTTGGAGAGGGGTGGCCGATCGTAGGGCAAGTGGTGCTCTTCGCCTACAAGCACGAGCCGTCCCGCGAACCCCTCTTCCCGGAGCCCCTGGATCGCCCGGAGCCCGGCCAGCGACGCGCCGACGACGACCACGGTGCCGTCCTTCGGTAGCGGTCCGCCCGGATCAGATCGTCTGGTCATGGCTCAACCTGCAGCCGCCGTGCCGACGGGGTGTCCGCTCCGATCGGTTATCCACCGAACGCGGCAAGCCACTGCTGGGCGTTCTGGGGACGGAAGACGTAGTTGACCCGACGCGTCTCTCCCATCGGTGCCGACGGCGCTTCCGAGTACTGATGGCCCGGGAACACGACCGCGTCGTCGGGAACTCTGGCGAGTCGCGTGGTGAGCGACTCGTACATTGCGGCGGGATCGCTCCCGGGCAGGTCGGTCCGACCACACCCTTCCAAGAAAAGCGTGTCCCCCGAGATGAGGCAGCCATCCACCAGGAAGCACTGGCTCCCCGGGGTATGCCCCGGAGTGTGGATCAGCTCGACTCCGACGTCGCCGGCCGTTACAACCTCGCCGCTGTCGTGCGGCGAGAGATGATCGGCTGTGACCCCGGTCGCCCGTACCACCCACGGCACCTCGTCGCGCTGGACGTGGACCGGCACGTCGACGCGATCGAGCAGCTTTGCCAGTCCTTCGATCGACCATCCGGCCATCTCGCCCCCGACGTGGTCGGGGTGGTAGTGAGTGGCCAGGACGCCGACGCAGGCCATACCGTCGTCTTCGAGCACGGCCAGAAGATCGTCGACCGCGTAGGCGGGATCGACGAGCAACGCCTGGCCCGACGCCCGGTCCCCCACGGCGTAGACGAAGTTCACCATCTGGCGGGCCACCGGATCATCGCGGGCGAAGTCTCTCCCTGAGAGGAGCTGACGGAAGTAGAGCCGCCCGGCTCCAGGCATCTCGCCTGCGGCAGAAGGACCCGCAGCGCCGGTCACCAATCCCCCAGCCGACCGGAAGCGCTGCCGCCTTCGTCGGGGTCAGGACTGCCGACCTTGCCACCGGAGTCGCCGTCGCCGTTGCCGCCGGGGTCGCCGTTGCCGCCGTCAGTCCCCCCGCGGATCCGGCGGGTGGGTGCAGCATCGGAGCGTTCTTGTCCGGAGATCGCAGCCGACAGGCGGGGCACGAGGGTCTCCACCTGTGCTCGGGTCCGCCGGAGCCGCTCTTCCAACTCGCCGACAATTGCCGTCGCCCGCTCCATACGCTCCACGATCTGGTCGACGTCGACCTCCTGCTGCTCGAAGAACGAGACGATCTCGCCCAGCTCGTGGCTGGCTTCGGTGTAGCTCATGTCCTTCACAGCCGGTGCTGACGCGCGCTCGGGCTCCACCCCCTTTTTGCCGGTGCCGCTCATGACCGCGCCTCTCGTCTTCGAGTGGGCGCCGCGGCGCCCCTTCGGCTCTGACCCTGGCCACCTTCGATCACCGGCGATCCGCCCGGCGCGACGGACGCGCTGGACGCCGCAGACACCGGAGACACGACGGACACTGCAGAAAGCGCTTCGCCATCGTGGAAGCGGGTCGTGAGCAATGATCCGAGACCGAGGTCACTCACGGAGCTCACCACGCGACCGTCTCCATCGAGAGTGAGCGTATATCCCCGGGCGAGCTGACGGTCCACGTCGTACGCGGACAGGAGCCGGCGCCGGGAGGAGATGTCGGCCTCGGCGCGCGCGAGATGACCGAGCACCAGGGGTCCAGCCTGCCGAGATCTGCTCGTCACCTGCTCTTCGGCCCGGGTGAGGACGCGTGTGGCGCTTCGGAGCAGGGTCGCAACCGACTGGCCAACTCGCTCGAGGTGGCGCTCGAGGATGAGCCGAGCCGTCGTGGCAATCCTGCCTCGCCGGTCGACGAGCTCGCGGCCTACCCTCTCGAGTGCGCTCTCTACTGCATCGCCGAGCCGCGCGACCGAGGTGACCACCTCGCGCTCCCACCACGAGCCGACGATCTCCACGATCTCCTGACCGCACGCCGTCGGGGTGATGCACGAACGCTGGGCCACCAGGTCGGCGACTGACTCGTCCCCGGTGTGACCGATCCCGGTCCACACCGGCAGGTCCGACAGGGCGATCGCCCGTGCCACCACTTCGCTGTCGAAAGCGACCAGGTCCGCCTTGGAGCCGCCTCCCCGCACGACGACGATCAGGTCCAGGTGCGCCGGACCCAGCTCGTTCAGACCACCGAGCGCTGCGGCAATTGCGCCGGGTGCCTCGGCACCTTGGACCGGCGTCGGAAAGACCGTGAGGACGAACGCGAACCCTGACCCGTCGAGCTGCCCGAGAAAGTCGCGGTACCCCTCGGTGCCGGGCGAAGCGACGAGTCCGATGCGAAGGGGAATCTCGGGCGGCGCCAACGTGCGGTTGCGATCCAGGAGCCCCTCGCTCGACAGGGCTCGGATGAGCGCCGCCCGCTGTTCGGCGAGCCGACCGAGCAATGACGTGATGTCCACTTCAGCCAAGATGAAGCCCACCTCGGCTCGAGGCCGGTAGAAGTCCAGCACGCCTCGCATGACCACCGCGGTCCCCGCTGCGAGCTCGATGCCCTCGGATGAGAGCAAGCGGCGGAGCGGTTCCCAGGTCGTGCGCCAGCACTTGACCCTCAGCACCGGCGCCTGGCGGTCACCGGCACAGCTCGGGTCCACGACATCCATGTAGCAATGCCCGCTGCGACCGTGCTCACTGATGCTCTGGATCTCGCCTCGCACCCAGAGCTGCCGGGAGCGAGGGAAGGCGTTGGCCAGTGCGTGGTCGACCTGCTCGTAGAGCTCGACGATGGACAGCGATTCGGGTGGGGCTGATCCGAGGTCGTGGGCTTCGGGGGCGGCACGGGCGGGGCGGTGGAGAGCGCGGTCCACGGGCGCAACCCTACCGACCCGTGACGAATTGAAGGACGACCTCTGCCCGACGGATCCCGAGGCGGCCTGCATTGTGGACTCAATTGCTGGCTCAATTGCGGGCGCACTGGCGGGATCCCTGGTGGGCGTCCCGCATCGGGCTCCCTGGCGGTCCCCGCAGCACCTGGTAGGTCGTCCTCGGCGGCACGGTCGCCCTGCACGTCGCAGCCTGGCAGACTGGGTACGACGGTGAGCCGGCCGGGTGGCCGCGGCTCGGGCCGTGTCGGCTCGACCGACCGGGACCGGGTCGAGGAAGGTCGGGGCTCCGCAGGGCAGGGTGCTGGCTAACGGCCAGTCGGGGTGACCCGCAGGAAAGTGCCGCAGAGAACAGACCGCCGATGGCGGGTTCCGACCCGCACAGGCAAGGGTGAAACGGTGCGGTAAGAGCGCACCAGCGGCCCGGGTGACCGGGCCGGCTCGGTAAACCCCACCTGGAGCAAGGCCAAGCGTGGGACATGGGCGGCCCGCCCGTCCCTTCGGGGACAGTCCCCAGGTAGGCCGCGTAGATGGATGGCCACCCAGGCCTCGGGATCGAGGCTGGACAGAACCCCGCCTACAGGCCGGCTCACCGTCACACGGGTTCTCCGATGACCGGTCAGAACGTTGTGAGAGGGCTGGCGCACTCTCCGTCAGTGGATCGAGCCGTCGCGGGAGCTCTCATCGAGAAGCTCGGTGATCGGTCAACGCTGATCCCACGGGCCGGCCGGCATCCCGATCTCGATCCAGCGCGCCGCCATGCACGTCGCTCATGGGAATCAGGCGATGAAACTTCGGTTGGCGTGAGATGCCCGGACACGGATGGCTGCCACCGCCAACGGCCGCACTGTTCCGACCCCGAGACGTGAGGACATGCGCTGGATCACTGCGCCGCCCGATCGCGGCCGCCTGGCTCGAAAGGGTGGTGCCGCGACTCCCCCGAAGGGACGCGAACCGACGCCCTGCCAGCGCAAGCTGACGCCCGAGTCACCGAGCATCGTCTGGACGGTGGCCAGGATACGGGCACCTCGAGCATCGGCGATCTGGAGCTCTCCCACATCCAGGACGATCGATGCCGGCCCTGAGAGGAGCAACTCGTGCACTGCGGCGACGACATGACGGGCGGTTCGACTATCCAGAATTCCCGCGCAACGTATCCTGGCTCGGACGAAGTCGATTGTCACTTCCAAGGCAGGGGCGACGGCTGCGATATCCGGTTCGTAGGCCATTTAGCCAACCCCTCTGCTCGCATGGCAAGCTCCCAATGGGGATCAGGACACCCCTTGCCATTCGGATCCTCCATACCCCAATAGGCCAAGTCTGCGGGACTTGGCGACAAGGTGGTAGGGACCTTGGTCCCCTCCTCCTCGCGACCACGGGACGACGGGGGGATCGGGCAGGACGGGGAGCAACGTCCGACAGTGGCGACTCCTCCGCGGCGCCTGGCGAGAGGTGAGACGGGCAGGCTGCCCGAAAATGAGCTCCGAATAGCGATTTCTTAGAAGAATTCGACCGTCCCCTCAGGAAGTCCATAGGTTCGCGCCGTACGGTTCGCAACGATGTTCTTCACCTACCTGCGCCGTGAGCTGCGCCGACGCTTCAAGCAAGCGATCGTGGTCGCCGTCGGGCTGGCCATCGGGATTGGCCTCGTGGTGGTCGTGTCTGCCACCTCGGCAGGGGTGAAAACGGCGCAAGGCCAAGTCCTCCACTCCCTCTACGGGGTCGGGACCGACATGACCGTCTCGATGACCGCCAAACCGTCCAGCGGCGGATTCCAGCACTTCGGCAATTTCGGGACATTCCGCCGGGGTTCGAGCACAGCCGGTTCCCACATCGACCGAAAGACGCTGCGCGCGTCGTTCGGGACGGCCGCCCTCCCCGAGTCCGATGTCGACCGAGTCGCCCACCTGCACGGGACCGCGGCGAGCGTCGGTGGCCTCATCCTCACCGACACCGCATTCTCGGGCACAATCCCGACCTCGCGTCCGACAGGTACATCGCCAAGGGGCTTCGGGGGATACGGCGGCTCAGGTCCCGCGTTCACAATCTCGACGTTCACCGTCGACGGCCTCCAACTCAACAGCGCCGGGGTAGGACCCCTCGACGCGTCCGAAGTGACCAAGGGTTGCCAACAGCTACCTTCGATATCACTGAACATCTACGAGCATGCGTCGTAGAGCACGAGGGTGAAGCTCTTTGAGTGGGCTGAGCAAGAAGGCGTGCACTACCAGACCCAATGGCGGTGGTTCCGGGACGGCCAGCTTCCTGTCCCGGCCACCAAGACGCCAACGGCAACGATCCTCGTGGATGTACCACGCAGCGCTGGCAAACGAAACGAACGGGCGGTCGTCTACGCCCGAGTCTCCTCCCATGACCAACGATCCGACCTCGACCGCCAGGTGGCACGAACGACTGCATGGG
>JAJYWG010000076.1 GCA_021791615.1 Actinomycetes bacterium | reverse complement strand
CGGGAGGAAAAGACCCCACGCGCGTTGACGCCAGGTACCGGGCGATGCCGGTGGACGACCGCGGTGGCGCGCCGGTGACAGATAGACGCAAGCTGGGTTGAGAAGGAGGAACCATGTCACAAGCCATGCAGAGCTTCGTGATCGTCGGGGCGAGCCTCGCTGGCGCCAAGGCGGCCGAGACCCTACGGACCGAGGGCTTCGACGGACGGGTGGTGCTGATCGGGGAGGAGGCGAGCCGCCCCTACGAGCGCCCCCCGCTGTCCAAGGAGTACCTGCGAGGGGAGAAGGACTTCGACGCCGCCGCGGTCCATCCCGCCGGGTTCTACGACGAGCACGATATCGAGCTGCGCACCTCGAGCCTGGTCAGTGCCATCGACCCGTCCAAGCATTCCGTCACGCTCTCGTCGGGCGAGGTGATGGGCTATGACCGGCTGCTGCTCGCCACCGGCGCATCCCCGCGGCGGATCTCGGTCCCGGGCAGCGATCTTCCCGGGGTGCTCTACCTGCGTAGCGTCGAGGATGCCGACGTGCTCCGCCAGTCGATCGGTCCCTCGGCACAGGTGGTGGTGGTCGGGGCCGGGTGGATCGGTGCGGAGGTGGCGGCGTCGGCCCGCCAACTCGGCGCCAGCGTGGCGATGGTCGAGCTTGCCGCCCTCCCCTTGGAACGCGTCCTCGGCCCCGAGGTCGGGGCCGTCTACCGCGACCTGCACGCAGCGCACGGGGTCGACCTGCACTTGGGCGTCGGAGTCGAAGCCATCGTCGGGTCCGGGTCCGTAGACGCGGTCCGGCTCTCTGACGGCACCGTCTTGCCGGCTAGCGTCGTCGTCGTCGGGGTCGGGGTCACGCCGAGAGCCGAGCTGGCCGAGGCCGCCGGACTGTCGGTCGACAACGGCGTACTCGTCGACGAGCACCTGCAGGCGAGTGCACCCGGGATCTTCGCCGCTGGGGACGTCGCCAACGTCTACCACCCCCGCTACGGCCGCCGGATCCGCCTCGAGCACTGGTCGGCGGCCCTCAATCAGGGTCCGGCTGCCGCTCGGGCCATGCTCGGCCACGAGGTGGTCTACGACCGCACCCCGTACTTCTTCTCCGACCAGTACGACCTGGGCATGGAGTATCGCGGCTGGGCGCCAACCTTCGACGAGGTCGTCTTCCGAGGCGACGCCGCAAGCGGGAGGTTCGTGTGCTTCTGGCTCCGCAGCGGAAAGGTAGACGCGGCGATGAACGCGAACGTCTGGGACGCAGGCGACGACATCGAGGCGCTGCTCCAGGCCGGCCGGCCGGTCGATGTGTCGCGCTTGGCCGATCCCGACATCAACCTCGCGGAGCTGGCCGGGTCGCCGGGTACATGACGGGTGTGCGGTCCGTCTCCTCAGTCCCGGGCGGTCGGCCCGGAACCGAGTCCATCCGGGTGCTCGAAACGGCAGCCTTCACGATGCCCCTCGGTCTCGACCGCCCCGCATTCGGGGCAGACCAGGTGCGCCCAGCATGCCGGATCCCCACCCCTCGCATGCTCCGTGTCGTCAGCATCCATCGACACACCTCTTTTCATCGATGGCCGGCCGTGGCACCCATGACCGAAGCCGACCCACGGCACCTGAAAAGCCGACTTGTTAGGTCGACAATGTGGCCCATCGGACGATATACTAGCTTAGAGTAGAAAATTGAGTCGAGGAGGACCGATGGCAATCCAGTTGGGCGACACCGCCCCCGATTTCACCGCCGAGACGACCGCGGGGCGCATCGGCCTGCACGAGTACCTGGGTGACGGCTGGGGGCTGCTGTTCTCCCATCCGGCCGACTTCACGCCGGTGTGCACCACTGAGCTCGGTGAGTTCGCTCGACGCGAGGGCGACTTCGCCAAGCGCGGCGTGAAGCTCATCGGGGTGAGTGTCGATCCGGTGGACTCTCACCGGCGCTGGTCGGACGACATTGCCGAGACCCAGGGCACCGGGCTCAACTACCCGCTCGTCGGCGACGAGGACCACACCGTGGCCGATCTGTACGGCATGATCCACCCGAACGCGATCGAGACCGCCACGGTGCGCACCGTGTTCGTGGTCGGCCCAGACAAGAAGGTGAAGCTCACCCTCACCTACCCGGCCAATGTGGGGCGCAACGTGGACGAGATCCTCCGGGTGATCGACGCCCTCCAGCTGAGCAGCGAGCACGCGGTGTCGACGCCGGTCAACTGGCGCGACGGCGACGAGGTCATCATCTCGCCTGCCTTGTCCGACGACGAGGCGAGGGAGCGCTTCCCGAAGGGCTTCCGCACCCTGAAGCCATACTTGCGCCTAACCCCCCAGCCCACGTCCGAGCCCTGAGAGCTGTACGACCAGACGCGCCAGCTCAGGCGGCGTGGCTCAACCTCGCTTGTCTCCGTCACCGAGGACCGCTTCCAGCCGTTCGACCAAGACGGACTCGGCGCCCTCGCCGAGCGACCGGACCACCTCCGCCGCGGGGCGCGACTGACGGACGAGCCCCACCGCCTGGCCAGCGTAGACGTACGCGGTCTCGTAGTCGCCGGCCCTGCGAGCCTCGGTGAGCTGGCGCCGCGCGCCAGCATCGGCTGCCAGCGCAGGTTCACGACCGTGCCAGCGATCGGTGAACCGATTGCGCAGCGCTCGTCCGGCGAACGTCTCGGGCCAGGGAAGACCCTGAGCCACGTCGAACACCCGGGTCAAGATCGTGTCGGTCTCTCCTGACGCCAGGACCTTCTCCCGGGCCACAGCACTCGTTGCTGCCTCCGGACAAGCGAGCAGGCAGGTGCCGACCCAGGCGCCGGCCGCTCCCGCGGCGAGCACTGCCGCGAGGCCGCGCGCCGTCGCGATCCCACCGGCGGCGACCACCGGCACGTCGACGGCGCCGAGGACGATCTGGAGCAGCGGCAGCGTCCCCACCGTTCCGGTGTGGCCGCCTGCGTCGGTCCCCTGGGCGACAATGATGTCGACGCCGGCATCGACCGCAGCGATGGCGCTCACCGTGTCGTGGACCTGCGATGCCACGACGATGCCGGCGTCGTGCAGCGCTCTGATGTAGGGCTCGGGCGAACCGAAGGAGACCGACACCAGCGTCGGTCGGACGGCAACGGTGTGCTCGAGCAGTTCGGGGTGGTGGTCGAGCCTCCACGCCATGAGCCCGATCCCGAATGGCAGGCGTCCCCCCGCACTCGCGACGGGTGCCTCCCGATCGATCAGCTCCACACCGTCGCTGCTCCCGACGCCGAGCATCCCGAGCCCACCGCCCTCGGTGACCGCTCGCGCCAGCCCACCATGTGCGATCCCTCCCATCGGCGCGCCAATGATGGGCAGCGCCACACCGAGACGCTCGGTCAGTGCCGTGCGGAGCACCGCGTCACCTCCGGCGAGCCACGGAAGGCCGCGATGGCTGTACGTTGCGGATGCCTGGAGGGTCTGTCGAGGCAGCTGGCGGCGCGAGCGCCAAGGACGAACGTCGATCGGCCCAGATCAAGGACGGGCTCCTGCCAATGCACCCTGACGTCGTACGCTGAGGCGGCACCCTGCTCGGCGAGGGTCTTTTGATACGAGCCCTCCGACCTCGAGGCCGCCGAGACCTTCGGCCAAACCCTCGGCCAAGCCCAGGTGCAGCTGGCACACCGTGTCAGGGTCCGTTCCCGCCACATCGGCGAACGGGCACCGTCCGAGCACGAACTCGACCACGGAGCCCCGCTCCACCCGGGTGGGCCTGAACCCGCGCCGTTCGATCTCGGCTTCCAGGACACGCACCGGCTCTCCGGTGCCGGCGAGCTCCGCCCCCCGGCGATGCCCCTCCTGACGTCCGACCTGGCGCGGCTCGAGATGGCGGCGCAGCGCGTCGGTGAGCAGGCCCGCCAGCCAGGCATAGGCGCCCGGGGTACCCCAGCGCCCGGCTGCCTCGGGTGCGAGCCGGTAGAGTAGACGCGGCCGACCCGGGCGGGAACGTTCCTCGATCTCCTCGACGACCAGGCCGGCGTCCTTCAACACCGCCAGGTGCTGGCGCACCGCGTTGTGGTTCAGCCGGACGAAGTCGGTCAGCTCTGCCACGCCGACCGGGCCGGGAGCCTCGGCGACGTAGCGGAACAGGCGGTGACGGGTCGGGTCGCCCAGCGCCCGAGCCTCCCGCTGCAGCTCCTCTTCCACCATCTCGCACCTTCCCACAGTCAATCTTCTAGTGTAGACCCGAACAATCGCTCACCGCTGCTTCGGCCGTCGCTTGCCTGGGTTCACCTCCCGTAGTGGGCTCGCCCGGCTCCCGGTAGCGGTTCTCAGCCATGGTGCTGCCCGCCCGGTGGGTGGTGCCACCTGGAGCCCGCAGCCCGTTGGATCCACGTCGTGGTCGACTCGTACTGCTTCACCCTGGCGAGGACCGCCGGGCCGATCTCCCCGGAGCCCCAGAAGTGCAACTGGTACCAGCAGCACCCAAAGCACACGTCGACCTGGCCGAGGAAGAGGTACTGGCTCGGAGACCGGACCGCCAGCCGTCGCAGCACGGTCGTGCCATCCCGCACATCCAGCCAGATGCGGGTACCGTCGGCGAACTCGATGAGCTCGTCTCCGAGCACGCCGGTCCTCACCGAGGCGACCGGGACTCGGCGGCTCGCCAGGTAGGACAGTCCGGCGGTCACCCGGCGCTTGCGCTCCGCACGGGTGGAGCGGACCACCGCCCGAAACTGGCGTCGAAGCTCGCGACGGTCGACGCGCAACGGCACCGCCTTGGAGAAGGGGGTCCGCGGCGACGAAGACCTCCACCACCAGCGGCGGCCAGCGAAGGGGCGGTCGGCCATCGCCTACATCCCTCGGGCCTTGGCTTCGATCGCCTCGACGAGGGTCGCCCAGTCGGCGCTGAAGGCCGTGGCCCCTTGGCGTTGGAGGGACTCGGCGAGCGCGTCGGTGTCCACGCCTTCGGCGACCGCCGCCGCGACCTGGGCCGCTGCGCCTGCCTGGTCGGCTTCCAAGAGCCCGGCGAGGCTTCCGTGGTCGGCGACGGCGAGGAGCGTCTTCTCGGGCATGGTGTCGACCGTGTCGGGGGCCACCAGGTTGGCGACGTAGTAGTCGTCGGGAAGTCCAGGGTCTTTCGCCGAGGTGGAGGCCCACAGCAGCCGCTGGGGCCGAGCACCTGCTGCCTTCAGGCTGGCCCATCGTTTCCCTGAGAGCAGCTCGCGGTAGGAGGCGTACGCCTGCTTCGCCATGGCGAGACCGAGCGAGGCGTGCAGGTGGGCGGGGAGCAGCGGATCGGCGGCCTTGTCCCAGCGGGACACGAACACCGAGGCCACCGACGGCACCTCGAGGTGCTCTCCTTTGGCCAGGCGACGTTCCAGCGCTCGCAGGTAGGCCTCCGCTGCTCGGAGGTACTGCGCGTCCGAGAACAACAAGGTCACGTTGACCCCGATGCCGGCGCTGACCGCCTCCTCTATCGCCGTGAGCCCCTGGGGGGTGCCGGGGATCTTGACGAGCAGGTTCGGAAAGCCGGCCTCGTCGCGCAGTCGCCGGGCGAGCGCCGCGGTGGCCGCCACGTCGTAGGCAAGATCGGGCGGGACCTCGACCGACACGTAGCCGTCGACACCCGAGGTCTGCTCCCACGTCGGCTGGAGCAGGGAGGCGGCAGCGCGGTGGTCCTCGAATGCGACGGCGTAGACGAGGTCCTGCGGCTCGGTGACACCCTCGTTGCGATGGTGCCGCAGGGAGGCGTTGTAGTCGCGGCTGGCAGCCATGGCATGGCCGAGGATCGTGGGGTTGGACGTGAGGCCCGTCACCGCCAGTTCTTCGACGTAGCGGGCGAGCGTGCCCGAGGAGACCATGACCCGGCTGATGCTGTCGATCCAGATGCTCTGGCCTGCCGCCGCCAACCGCTCAACTGGGTTGAGCACGGGCTTCGCCGCTGGTTCGGGCCCGCTCACCGTCGATTACGACCCGTCACGAGGCACCGACGCTTCCTCGATCGTCAGGCCGAGGCCCAGCGCTCTTCGTCAAGAGCCCGCTTGATCTCAGGGTAGGCCGTGCTCATGCAGCACGGGCACGACTCGTACCAGCGGCGCATCCCTTCGTCGATCTTCGGGTGCTCGTGGCCCGATGGTGCGGATCCCGGTGTCTCGTCTCGTTCCATGCGGTCTCCTTCGAGCTTGCCGTCGCCTCACGCGGTAGACGCTTCCCGCCGACTAGTTTAGCGAACAGATACTAGAAAAACGAAACCCGACCGGCGCCTTTCTCACGCGAGGAGCGGGTCCACGGCGTCGACATCGACGTCGAGGTCGCTCACCGCCTTCGCCACCACGGCGGGGTCGAGCTCTCCCGAGCCGACGAGGGCACCGAGAACGGCGAGGGCCACGTGGGGGGCGTCGACCTCAAAGTGGCGGCGGAGCGCCTCCCGGGTGTCGGAGAGGCCGAAACCGTCGGTACCGAGCGCCACGTAAGGGGCGGGAACCCAGCGGGCAACCTGGTCGGGGACGAGGCTCGTGAAGTCGGTGACGGCGACCACCGGCGACGCGCCGGCGAGCACCGTCGTCACGTAGGGGGTGCGTGCCGGCGCACCAGGGTGGAGCCGGTTCCAACGCTCGACCGAAAGGGCGTCCTCGCGCAGCGCCTTATAGCTCGTCGCGCTCCACACCTCGGCAGCCACCCCGTAGCGATCGGCGAGGAGCTGCCGGGCGTCCAGCGCGGTCAACAGCGCTGGGCCGCTGCCGAGAATACGGGCTCGGGGCCCACCGGTCTCCGGAGCGGTCGCGTACCGGTAGAGGCCGGCGACGATGCCCTCCTCGACGCCATCGGGCATGGCCGGCATCGGGTAGCTCTCGTTGTAGAGGGTGAGGTAGTAGAAGACGTCCTCGGGATCAGAGCCGTACATGGCGGCCATCCCTGCCCGTACGATGACTGCCACCTCGTAAGCGAACGCCGGGTCGTACGCCCGGCACGACGGGTGCGCCGACGCGTACAGCAGGCTCTGGCCATCGCAGTGCTGGAGGCCCTCACCCTGCAGCGTCGTCCTCCCCGCCGTGGCGGCCAGCACGAACCCCCGGCCACGGGCGTCGCCGAACGCCCACAGGAGGTCGGCGGCCCGGTGGAAGCCGAACATCGAGTAGTGGACGAAGAACGGCACCATCGGCTCGCCGAGCGTGGCGTTCGAGGTGCCCGCGGCAAGGGTCGACGCCATGGCCCCGGCCTCGGTGATGCCCTCCTCCAGGATCTGGCCATCTGGGGCTTCGTGGTAGGAGAGCAGCAAGCCGGCGTCGACCGGCTCGTAGCGCTGGCCGCCTGGCTCGTAGATGCCGACCTCTCGGAACAGGCCGTCGATCCCGAAGGTCCTCGCCTCGTCAGGCACGATCGGCACCACCCGTCGTCCGACGCTGGGGTCACGAAGCAGCGCCCGAAGCAGCCGAGTGAACGCGCCCGTCGTCGACGCCGCCACCTTGGGGCCCGTACCGGCCAACAGCTCTTTGTAGACCCTGTCCTCGGGCGCAGCGAGCGTCCCGCTGGTCGGCCGGCGAGCCGGGAGCGGCCCCCCGAGCAGCCGGCGACGCGCTGCGAGGTAGCGGTACTCCTCGGAGTCGAAACCCGGGTGGGCATAGGGGGGAAGGTCATCAGACAGCGCACGGTCGGGTATGGGAAGCTCCAGGCGATCCCGCAACGTACGCAACTCGGCTTCGGTCAGCTTCTTGATCTGATGGGTGGCGTTGCGGGCCTCGACGTCAGGTCCGAGCGCCCAGCCTTTCACCGTCTTCGCCAGCACGACGGTGGGCCCAGCGGTGTGGTCGACAGCAGCCCGGTAGGCGGCGTAGACCTTTGCCGGGTCGTGACCGCCGCGGCGCAGCCGGCGTAGATCGTCGTCGGTGAGGTGGGCGACCAGGGCGGCCAGGCGTGGGTCAGGCCCGAAGAACAGCCGTCGGATGTAGGCGCCGGTCTCCACCCGGTACTTCTGGTACTCGCCATCCAGCGTGGCGTTCATCTTGCCGAGGAGCACACCCTCTTGGTCGGCGGCCAGGAGGGGGTCCCACTCGCGAGCCCAGACCACCTTCACCACGTTCCATCCGGCACCAGCGAAGAGCCCTTCAAGCTCCTGGATGACCTTGCCGTTGCCCCGCACGGGCCCGTCGAGACGCTGCAGGTTGCAGTTGACCACGAACGTCAGGTTCGCCAGCTTCTCCCTTCCTGCCATGGCGACGGCGGCGAGAGATTCCGGCTCGTCCATCTCGCCGTCGCCGACGAAGCACCACACCCTGGACCCCGAGACGTCGGCGATCCCCCGGACGGTCACATAGCGGTTGAAGCGAGCCTGGTAGGCAGCCATCAAGGGGCCCAGACCCATCGACACCGTCGGGAACTGCCAGAAGTCGCTGCGGCGGGGGTGGGGGTAGCTCGGCAGGCCGCCACCGACCTCCCGGCGGAACCCGTCGAGATCCGCCTCGCCGAGCCGCCCCTCGAGGTAGGCCCGCGCGTAGATCCCCGGGGCGGCATGTCCCTGGAAGTACACCTGGTCGCCGCGACCGGAATCGGCTCCCCGGAAGAAGTGGTTGAAGCCGACCTCGTAGAGCGCCGCCGCAGATGCATAGGTGGCGAGGTGACCGCCGATGCCGTCGGCCCGCCGGTTCGCCCGCGCCACCATCACCGCCGCGTTCCATCGAACGTAGTGGCGGATGCGAGCTTCGAGGACCTCGTCTCCTGGGAAGGGAGGCTGTGCCTCCGGCGGGATCGTGTTGACGTAGTCGGTGACCGGTACGCCTGGGACCGTCAGGCCGAGAGCCCTGGCTCGTGCCCACGCCGCACCAAGCACTCGGGTCGCCCCCTCGGGCCCGTGGCCCGTCATCAGAGCATCCACCGAGTCCCGCCACTCAGCCATCTCGCCGTCGTCCACGGTCATCAATCCGCTCATGACGTCACCAAGGGCCATGACATCCACTGCTCTCGTCGCTTCCGATAGGTTCGACTCTCAGACCTAGTTTACACATCCGCGAGTCGAAAAACTATTGTTCGCTCGGGCAGCTCTGTCCCCGAGGCTGTCCGAGCCCACTGGAATGACGGTGTCGTGGACCGGTAGCAGGGACCGGTCCTGCTGGCCCAGGGCTGGACTTCCAATCAAGGCCAGTGAGGTTCGTCACACGACGTCGTCGGCTCAACGGGATCGACGAGTTGCAGCAGCCGCCGGCAGCAGCCGGCTAGTAGTTCCCTCGAAGGGATCTTTGACGTGCCGAGCCATACGGACCAGCCGGTTGGGTGAAGCCGATGACGGTCTCTGTGCCCCACGAGGCGCCGATAGTGGTGGGGAACGGCTCGACCCGCACGTCGGCGCCGGTGTAGGGAGCGTCGACCATGACGGCCTGACCGCCTTCGGTGCCGACGTAGAGCCCGACGTGGTCGACCGCGGTGTCGCTGCTCCCGAAGAAGACGAGATCCCCCGGCTCGAGCGGGTCGCCGAGCGGGACCTGGGGTCCGGCGTCGTACTGGTCCTGGGCGACCCGGGGGATGGCGATGCCTGCCGCCTTGTAGGCGGCCTGGGTGAGCCCCG